>CAVEOF010000028.1:0-23614 GCA_963617165.1 Coriobacteriaceae bacterium
TCAACAAGAATCAATTCTTAATTCATAATTCTTAATTCATAATTATAAAACTTCGCGTTCGGGCGTGCGCAAACGTCAAAATCCCTACTAACGTTTGCATTCCCACCCCTTACGTCTTCTTTTCTTTCCGATAAATGACTTTTAAGATCTTCGATTTATACACCGCTCTCGGGTCGGTGTAGCCGAGCTCGCGCGCTTGTCCGTAGCAGGCGTTCGCGCGTTCCGCGTCGCAGGGGACGCCGACGCCGAACTCATAGAGACAGCCGAGGGTATACGCGCATTTTGCGACGCCGAGCTCCGCGGCGCTCTCTCCGACGCGAACGGCGTCCTCGTAGCGTCCGAGGTGGACAAGGTGCATCATGTCGGAATAGAGACGGCGAAGGAGCTTTTTTCTCTTCGCGTCATAGAGGGAGAGGAGCACCGCTCTGCCGCGCAGATCTCCGCCGCGCTCCGCCGTGAGGAGGAGCGCCTCGGCACGGCGGAAATCTCTCGCCGTCCCGATGCCGCGGGCATAGCAGAGGGCAAGGGGAAGGAGCGCCTCCCCTTCTCCCGCCTCGTAGGCGTCGCGGTAGCCCGCAAATGCGGCGTTTCTGTCGCGGTCGGTCCCGATGCCGCGGAGGTAGCACTCGGCAAGACGGACCTTCGCGGGCAGGTAGCCGAGCAGGTCAGAGAGGGTGAAGAGACGGAAGGCTTCCTCGGGGGAGGTGGCGGAGATCTCCTCCGCGCGGGCGCACATGTCTTCCCTGTCTTTGCGTATTTTCGCGACCTTTGTCGCCGCCTCGGCGTCCCCGCGATTCGCGGCGCGGTCATAGGAAAGGATGGCGAGAGGAAGATTTCTCTCCCCGCTCACACCGCCGAGATACAGATCGCCGAGCTTACGATAGCCGACGGCGTCTCCCTTTTCGGCGGCGAGGCTGAACGCCCGCTGTGCGCCGATGGCATCCCGCTCTCCGAGCTTATCCGAAAGATAGAGATCGCCGAGGGCGATCGCCGCCTTGGCATCCCCGCTCTCCGCCGCGGAGCGAAGAAGCTCCTCCGCGTGCGTGACCTCGCCCCGCTCGAGATAGCGCTCGGCAAGGCGGAGGGTATAGGACGCATGTCCCGTCTCGATGAGTCGGAGGGCAAGGCGGTCGGTGACGGCGGGATAGCGGTCGGTCATGCCGTACACGGCGAGCAGAAGCGCGTCGGTATCCGGCTCCGTCCTCGGATAGGGGACAGGGGTGACGCGAAAGAGGCGGAACAGGTAGCGGAAGCTCTCGGACGAAAAGCGCGGCAGCATCCCGCAGAACCACTTGGCAACTCCGGTCGACGGGGGCATTCCCTCGCCGTCGAGCGCGCGGTCGATCATGGCGAGGATCGCCCGTCTGTCCCCCGCCTCGGCGGCAAGGGCGTAGTAGGCGTTCGCCTCCTCCGCGCTCCTCTCCCCGAGGATCGGGCGGCGGGTGAGCGCCTCGGCGGCGGCGAGATCGGCATCGTGACAGCCGAGCGCCGCGGCGGCAAGCGTCAAATAGTCTGCCGTCAGAGCGTCCTCGTCCCTTAGATATTCGGCATAGCGGGTCATTGCGGTGAGATCGGCATTCGCCGCCGCACGGGAGAAATAGAGCTTCGCCCCCGCGGAGTCGGGAGGCAGATATTCTCCGCCCGCGAGATAAGAGGCGTAGCGCACCTCTGCCTCCGTCACGCCCCTCTCGGCAAGATAGGCGGCAAGGCGGACGGCGCGGGGGCGGTCGGTGCGTTCCGCCGCGCGCATTTCTTCGAGCATTGCGTCCGTGTCGGGACGGTTCAGCTCGCTTTCGGTCGTTTCGGTCACCAAGGCGATAGTTCCTTTCTGTTTCTTTGGCATTTCGGAATGGTCGTTTTTTGCGGTTTTCGGTATAGACGTTTCGCGTCGGGGCAAGATAAGAGTGAAAACTTTGTCCCCGACGCGAGGGCGGGCGACCCGCACGCTTCGCGACGGAGGGAAGGAGGAAATATGTTCTTTTCAAAACCCGAGCGCAAAAAGAAGAAGCATCCGCTTCTCTGCCTCATGGCAGGTACCTTCGCCGTCATCGGCATCGGAAGTCTTGTCAGCGCCTCCAAAACCATGATCGGCGACGGCATGAAAAAAATCAAGCGCATGTTCTGCAAGTGCGAAGAGAAAATGAAAACGTCGTCGGAAGGTTAAGGGAATGCCGCGCAATTGCGCCGACGCCATAGCGAAGCCGGATTTTCGTCAGACGAAAAGCAGGACGGAAAAGGCGCGAGCGAGCGCGCCGAACGCGAGCTGTGCGGCGTTGTCCGAAATATTCCGCGTCAGCGAGCTGCGGGGCGGCGGTTCTCCGTCGCGACGAGATCGACCCCCGTGTCGGCGATGTTCGGAACAATGACGTCACCGACCGACAGGGCGGCGGGTGCCGTCACCTCGGCGATCGCGCGCATCACGGCGAACACGCTCTCCTTCGGGACGGGCGTGCGCGTCTTGACGCTCGCGACGCCGCCGTCCGCGGTGCGCACGGTGCTCGTCACGGTGCGCTCGGGGTGCGTGCACTCCCGCTCGGCATAGGTGGCGCCGCGGGGGCAGGCGTTCCCACGCACGTTCTTGACGGCGTCGTCCTCCGAAAACTCGACCGTGATCTCACAGCCGCGAGGGCAAACAATACAGGTAAGAATCCGTTCTTTCATACCGTTATCCTTGTAAAATGTTACTTTTTGTTTACTTATTCAGCCTTCTACCCACGTCAAGAGGTGTGAAAGGCTTTTTTACTTCTGAATATCGCGAAGGGTTACGCGGAGCTCTCCGCTCGTGACCGAGGCGAGTTTTTCCGCCGAGAGAAGGACCGTCTCCATCTCGCCCGGGGCGAGCTTTTTTGTTTTTCTCGAATAGAGAAGTCTCTCTCCGTCGAAGACGGCGATCTCCTTATCGCGGTAGACGTCGCCGACGCGGAAGAAGAGCTTCACCGCGTCCCGTCCCGTGATCTTTCTCGGAACGGTATAGCGCACGCCGCCCTCGGCGCGCACGGTGATCGGCGTGCCCGTATGGCGGGCACCCGCAAGGTAGCGCGCGGCGGCGTGTCCCGCGATCTCCGCCTCCTCCGAGACGTAATCGACGAGGTCGTGAACGTGAAGGACGTTGCCCGCGGCGAACACGCCGTCGAGGTCGGTCTCCCTCTCCTCGTTGACCGCGGCGCCGCCCGTGACGGCATCCATGCCGATGCCCGCGCCCCGCGTCAGCTCGTTCTCGGGGATCAGACCGCAAGAAAGAAGGAGGGTATCGCAGGGGATGTACTCTCGCGTGCTCTCGATCGGACGGCGGTCGGCATCCACGGCGGCGACCGTCACGCCCTCGAGGCGCTCCCGCCCGCGGATCTCCACCACGGTGGTGGAAAGGCGCAGGGGGATATCAAAATCGTGAAGGCATTGCTCGATGTTGCGGGCGAGTCCTCCCGAATAGGGCAGAAGCTCGCACACCGCCTTGACCTTCGCTCCCTCGAGCGTCATGCGGCGCGCCATGATAAGTCCGATGTCACCCGAGCCGAGGATCACGACCTCGCGCCCCGGGAGATAGCCCTTCCGATTGACGAATTTCTGTGCGGTGCCCGCGGTATAAATGCCGGCGGGACGTGTGCCCGCGATGTTGAGGGCGCCCTTCGGTCTCTCGCGGCATCCCATCGCGAGGATGACCGCGCCCGCCTCTATCGTAAAGACGCCGAGCTTACGGTTCATGGCGGTCACGACCTTCTCCCCCGACAGGGAGATGACCGTGGTCTCGGTGAGATAGGGGATGCCGAGCTCCTCGACTTCCTTTTCGTAACGGTAGGCGTACTCGGGTCCCGTCAGCTCCTCGCCGAAGCGGTGAAGCCCGAAGCCGTTGTGAATGCACTGTGTCAGAATACCGCCGAGCGTCTCTTCTCTCTCGAGGATCAGAAGATCGCGAACGCCGTCGCGGTACGCGGCGATCGCCGCCGCCATTCCCGCGGGGCCGCCGCCGATGATCACAAGGTCCTTTTTCATCTTCTTACTCCTTTCCGAGCGGGGTCTTGGTGCGTCCGACGTTCAGATAGGAGGCACCGCCCGACTTCGTGACGGTTTCATAGGGAATGCCGAGCTCGCGTGCGAGGATCTCGGCGATATAGGGGGTGCAGAAACCGCCCTGACAGCGGCCCATCGTGGCGCGGGTGCGCCGCTTTACGCCGTCGACGTCGACGGCACCGGGGTTTCTGCGGATGGCGTCGACGATCTCTCCCTCGCTCACCGTCTCGCAACGGCAGATAATGTGCGCGTAATCGGGGCGGGAGGCGATCATGCGGTTCTTCTCGTCGATGTCGGCATCGCGGAACGCGTGCGACGGGGTACGGACGGGATCGAAGTCCGCGCGGGGCGAAAGCTTCACGCCCGCATGTTTGAGAAGCTCTGCGACGTATTCGGCAATGGCGGGCGCGGAGGAGAGCCCGGGGCTCTCGATGGCGGCGACGTTGACGAAGCCCGAGATCGGCATATCGATGATGAAATCCCCCGTGGAGCCGACACTGCGGAGCCCAGCAAAGGAGGTAATGATCTTACGGAAATCGATGCCGCGCACCTGCTCTGCCGCGAGGCGGCGCACCGTGGCAAGTCCGAGGGCGCCCGTCGAGGTATCTTCCTTGTCCTCGATGTCCTCGGCGGTGGGACCGAGCAAAAGGTTGCCGTCCACGGTGGGGGTGACGAGAATGCCCTTGCCCATCTTCGTGGGGCAGCGGAAGATCGTCCTGCCGACGGTATCTCCGCACTCGCGGTCGAGAAGGAGATATTCTCCCTTTCGCGGATGAACGGTGAAGCTCCCCGCGCCCGCCATCTTCGCGACCTCGTCGGAATAGGCGCCCGCGCAGTTGATGACGAGGCGTCCCTCGATGCTCTCCCCGTGAGAGGAGGTCAGGCGAAAGCCTTCGCCCGTGCGTTCGATCGCGGTGACCCCGAAGTTCCGACAAAGCTCGGCACCGTTGTCCATCGCGTTTCCGATCGCGGCGATGCACAATTCATACGGGCAGACGATTGCGCCCGTCGGGGCATGGAGCGCGGCGACGACGCCCTCTCCGATGTTCGGCTCGAGGGCGAGAACCTCTTCTCTTGTGAGAATTTTCAGCCCCTTGACCCCGTTCTTTTCTCCCCGCAGAAGAAGTGCGCGGAGCGTGTCGACCTCCTCCTCGGAAAAGGCGACGACCAGTGACCCGCACCGACGGTATCTGACGCCGAGCTCGCGCGCGACGTCCTCCATCATTTCCGAGCCGCGCACGTTCAGTCTCGCCTTGAGCGAGCCTTCTTTTGCGTCAAAGCCTGCGTGCACGATCGCGCTGTTCGCGCGCGTCGCCCCCATGGCGACATCGGACATTCTCTCGAGGATCGTGACCGAGAGTCCCTGTCTCGTCAGCTCCCTCGCAATCAATCCTCCGACGACACCCGCGCCGACGATTACCGCGTCCTTCATTTTTCTCCCGCCGCTTTGCAAAACGAAAGCGTCCTTTCTTCAAAACACGAGCCACCCGCGCGGGCATATACTTCCGCGCAAATAGTAGCTTGTCCACATTATAGCATAGTTTTTCGCGTTTTGCAAGGGGAAAGTGCACGGACGGTTGACAGAGAGAAAAAAATATGCTATCATCGAAAAAAAGGAGGTGAGGGACACGGAAGCTTTGACATTTTCCGTCGGCGAGGGAGACGGCGGGCTGACGGTGCGGGAATTTCTCTCGCGGCGCGGCTTTTCCTCCTCTCTCATCCGTCGGGTGAAGTACGGCGGCATCGCGCGGGGCGGCATTCTTTTGCGCACCGTCGATCCGTTATCCGTCGGCGACACGCTCACCGTCACTCTGCCGACGGGGCAGAGCGAAAATATCCCGCCGATCTCCCTCCCTCTCGAGCGTCTTTATGAAGACGAAGAGGTGCTCGTCGTGAAAAAGCCCCCGCACATGCCGACGCATCCGTCGCGCGGGAACCATCTGCCGACCCTCGCGAACGCCGTCGCCGCGTACGTCGCCCCGCGCCCCTTCGTCTTCCGCGCGATCACGCGTCTCGACAGAGACACCGAGGGGTTGGTGTTGATCGCGAAGGACGCACTCTCCGCCCTCCGTCTCTCCGAGGCGATGGCGGGCGGGGAGATCCGAAAGAGGTATCTCGCCGTCACCTCCCGCCCGCCGACGCCCCACGAGGGGGAGATCGACGCGCCGATCGCGAGGGAGAGCGAGGGGGCGCTTCGCCGCGTGGTACGGGAGGACGGGAAGCCCGCGCACACGCGCTACCGCACCCTCGCACAAAACGAAGAGGGGCACGCCCTCGTCGCGCTCACGCCCCTGACGGGGCGGACGCATCAGCTCCGCGTCCATATGGCGTACCTCGGCGCGCCGCTCGACGCCGACTTTCTCTACGGTGTCGGACGGGAGGGGGCATACTACCGTCTCGCCGCCGTCGGGCTCGAATTCCCGCACCCGCGCACGGGCACGAAAACGGTAATTTCTTATCTTCCTCGGTTTGTTGAAAATGAGTTTTTCCTATTTTATTCAGAACACTTTACAATATTTTGAAATGAATTATTTACATTTTAACGAATATTCTGCCATGTAGAAAATGAAAAGGAGCTTGATATGCAATGTTGGTATGAGAGATATTCGGATGAAAGCGACTACCTCTATTTTTTCAAAAGAATCGTGACAGACAGTCTCCCCCGTGAAATCTCCCCTGCGCTCTTTCACACGAGCGTGGAATTTGCCTTTTGTCTCGAAGGGGAATTTAATATTTATATCGACAGAACAATCTATACGGTATCCGCGGGTGATATTGTTTTCATTCCGGGGCTCGTCCCGCACGCATATTACTACACTTCGGGGGTAAAATGCTATATCATTTTGATCAGCAGGAGCTTTTTCAATGAGCAGAACGGACTTGCCGATCTCGCCTTTCCGACGTTGATCCGCAAAAGCGAGCACTTCGAAAAAATTCTTCAATGGCTCGATTATATGTGGAGTCTGTGGGATAAGGATTCCCTTTCCTTGAAGATTTCCTTTTGCGAAATGTTCGTTTACCTCATGAAAAAATACTTTCCTTCCGTTCCTCTTCCACACCCCTCCGACATACAGCAGAGCTTTTTGCAAGAGGTCATCATGTATATTTGCCTTCATTTCAACGAAAATCTCGATATTCGCACTCTTGCGCGACGCTTCGGCTATTCTCCGAATTATTTTTCGGCTCTTTTCAATCGGTCGATAGGAATGAAATTTCGCGATTATCTGAATGCCTATCGCATCATAGAATATAAAAAGCTGAGGAAGAGAAAAACGGACGATTCCGTCGCGACGGCGGCTCAGACCTGCGGATTCGGCAGCATGAAAACCTTCTACCGTGCCTACAATAAATACGGCTCCTCGAAATACGAATAGTGTCATTTCCACACGATGATATCGTAGAAAATGACACATTCCGGATAGTAATTGACCTTGACCCTGTGAGAGGAATATGATATCCTTTCTTTGTACCGGAAGCCATAAAATCCATACAAAGAACAGGAGATCGCCATGAAAAGAAAAATTCTCGTGCTTTGCCTCAGCCTCCTTATTATCTCCGCCTTCCCGATCTGCGGACTTCTCTCGGTTGCCGCGAGGGAGGCAGAGACCGATGCGATGAACGCCATTCTGGCGGATCCCGCGCTTGAAAAACACAGGCAGGGAAATACGCAAACGGTAGAAAGCGACGGTTACATCGGTATTCCCGTCGAGGTAACCGTTTATTATGACGAAAGCCGCGGTTCCGCCACACCGGGATACGGCGGAACTCCCGTGATTCTTTATATTGTCAATACGGGAGAAGAGCGGGTCGGTACCGATACGGATGCAAACATCATCTCCTCCATGCTGGAGCGCGGATACGTCGTTGCGGTCGCCGATTATAAAAATCATGAAAACGCCGTCTGTCCTTCTCTCGAGTATTCCGTTCAAAAGATACGCACGAAGCTGAAAACCGGAGTTTTTTTCTCGAATAAAACACTTTTCCCGACCGGCACCTATTATGAAAACCACGCGGTCGCCGCCGGATGTGATATCACTCTCGATGCGGTCTACTACTCGATAGATCTCCACGGAGAGGACGGTGCACTCGAAAAGATCGTCGAGACTTGGAACCTTGATTTCCGTGCCTGCTACGCCGATACCGTCATCCCGTGGGTAAGGGAGGACGGAAGCCGCAAAGAAACACAAGTCGGATTCGACGGCAGTACACCCGTATGGTATCAGGACGTCGGTGCCAAAACCGTCGACAACGAAAACGGGACCTACATCAAGATCAAGCATACCTATGCGAAAAATATCGAAGACTGCGTAAAAAAAGACGGCTCACCCCTCGATCTGAATCTATACGCCCATATCATTGCTCCGACAAATCCGAAAAGCGATGTTCCTCTTATGGTTCTTGCGGGATCGAGCGAACATCTTGCAAGCGGATATGCGCAAGAGGATCGCCCCCACCTTGTAGGGTATATGCTGCGCGGTTATGCCATTGCGACTTATGATTATGAATATGTCCCCATGGCACGAAGCGACCATTACGGTTATTTTGCGGGGGATGCCGCCCTCGGGGTCACCGGAATCAACGCCACATTCGCGCTCGGCACCTATAATCAAGGGCTCTTTAACACGGCGGCGATTCGTTATTTCCGTTACCTCGCCGTAAACAATCACGAGAAGTATCCTTTCCTGTTTGATCAGATCGGCGTGTTCGGTAACTCGAAGGGCGGTTTTCAGACCTTCCTCGGGAGTGAGGATCTGCAGCGGTCAACGACGCTCGCCGAGCTGGGGGAAGGGAAAAACGCCGACGACCTCGAGGAGTATCTCGACCGTCGTGTCACGGAGATTCGGCACAGCGCCTATTTCGTTGTCGCGGATCCCGAGACACCAACGGTGACCGACCCGACCGGAACGGCGGACAACTATCTGACATTTGACGGAGATACCCGCTACCAAAACGGAAAAACGGAGACTGTGGGAACCGTACGCGGAGGAACGCGCCAGCCGTGGCTTACCTACACGGATGCGGAGGGCGTATTGAGGGAAATTCCTTCCGGCGTGCAATTTGTATATTCCAGTTGCGGCGGCATTACCGATAATATCGGTAAGAACCATGCCCCGCTTTTCACCACCGTCAATTTTTACGATTCCTACGGAAGCGGATACAGCACACAAAATTATTTTGTCAATCTTGCCCGCATTTATGACATTCCTTCTCTCTGGTTCACATGTCCTATCGCCCATTCTCTCGTTTCCGGCGCAGATATTAACCACGGCACGGACACCTATACGGCGCTTTTCACCTTCTCCGACTATTATCTGAAGAGTGCCCCCGTCAGCGTCATTTATACCGAACCGAAAACCGGGGATGCCGAGATTTCTCCCGTTTCCTCTTTCCTTATTAAATTCAGCGGTGCCGTACCCGAGGAAGAAATCCGTAAGGTAACGGTAACCGCCGCGGACGGCACTGCCGCAGAGGGAGAGTGGAGCGCCCTCTACGGAAAGACCGAATGGAGTTTTACTCCGACCGCTGCCTTAAAGGGCGGTACCACTTACATCGTCACGGTTCCCGCAACGTTAAAGGGTGACAACGGTCGGGAGACGGGAGGGGCATATACCTTCTCTCTGCGCACGGAGGCGGAAAGCACGCAGAATGCCCTCCTCGCGAATCCCTCCGCCGTGACGGACACCGACGGACTGTCGCTCACCTTCACCGTTCCGGAGGACGGAGATGCTTTTAACTGTAACAAGCTTCGCTTCCGCATTGCAAACGATGCCGCCAACACCGCCGAAATTTATACCGCCTCTTCTCCTACCGACGCGGCAGGAAATCTCCTCGGGAGCGTCATGCTTCGCGGGGCGGGTGTTTACGAATACGATGTGACCGATTATGTCAGGAGCTTTCCTGCCGGCACCGAAATCTACTTTATGATACGTGCGAAGAAAGCAGCCGCCGATACCGTTGTCTATCGAAACGATTTTGAGAGCAAAAGCGGGATCGTCAACGGTACGAATGTCGAGCCCGTCGCAAACGTTGAAGACGGTGACGGCGTGTCCGCACTGAAATTCTTCTTTTCGCATATTACGACCGGAAAATACGGCTATCATTCCTTCCGCGGTCCGACTCTCTTTTCGACCGCGGAGGCGATTAACGGCGGAGCGGCGGTCACGGGCGAGGATTACGGCAGGCGCTTTACCCTGACACTGAGAATGTATGACACGGTGTCCCGCCCTCTTCAGCTATGGATGAACGACTGTACCAACGGAAAAACCTATACGGGAGACTACGATTACAATCGTGCGATCTTTCGGACAACGGCAGGAGAATGGGGAGAATATTCTCTGGATTACACCGTATATGAAAGCGATTACGGGGTCACGGAGCAGATCAAAACTTTCCGTTGTCTGTCCGCCGCCACCGGCTCCACGATGATGCCCGTCTTTGTGGATTCTCTTACCGTGACGGAGCACGTCACCGATCTTGTCGTCTCCGCCGTTTCTCTCGTGTCGATATCGGAAGGAACACTTCCGTATCCGGCTTCGACCTCCGACGATGCGGTATTTGAGGTGAACGGCAGTCAATATTCCGATTTTGCCTCTGCCGTTGCCGCTGTCTCTGCGGATTCGACCGGTACAACTATCCGTCTTCTGAAAAATCACGACCTCGAAAACGGCGCTTTGCAGATCCCGTCATCCGTCACCGGACTGACCTTGGATCTCGGAGGATACCGTCTCCGCTTACGGGATTCCTCTCTCCTCTCCTTTACCGCCGCCGACGCAAAAACCGTCAGCATTACGATAAAGAACGGGGCGGTAATTCTCGGAAGCCGACCACTCATCTCCCACGCTCATACAGACACGCGCGTTTCGGGAAAAATCTATCGGATCCGCCTTGAAGAGCTGTATCTCGGTACGACTCGCGTATACGAAGGAAGGCGATCCGGATGTGCGACGGTGATGACCTCGGCATCGTCCGTAACGGTACCCGTCACGCAGGAACTGACCCTGACGAAATGCACACTGTCCCTCGATCGGAATACGCTTCCGAAAACACCGATCACCGTATTCCCTCTCGGAAGCGAAGCATTTCTTTCAACCACTTACCGCATTGCCGGCGGTACGGTGTATCTGTCCTCTCTTACGACACTTTCCCTCTCGGAAACTACAAAAGAACCTGTTTGGGGTGCGGATGACACGGGCACAAGCTCATGTCTTGTCCTGCCGGAGAGCGCGGCGCTCTCTGAAAATATGACGATCATGAACGATAAGGGATATGCCGTTTTCGTCGCGTCGGAGCACACAGACGGGGAAATTACCTATCAACCGCAAGGTGCGAAGTATTCCACAAAATACGGTGTGATCCCGGATGATAAATCGCCCGAAGAGTGGCCCTTCGCCATATTCTCGGACGGAGAACTGATCGGTCTCTGCAAATCCTACTGTAACAAAGACGGGACTGTAAAAGATCATGCCATGCAATACGCCGCCAATGTATTGAGCGGTGCGCAGAATGCAGGGAAGGAAGTTCAGATCGTTCTCCGCCGCGACTATGATATGACGACCGAGGGGAACAATACCGGATTTTACAATCTCGGACAGATGAGCGGATCTCTCGTCATCGACCTCGGAGAATATACCCTGACTCTGAAATCCGGCGTGCCGCTCCTCGATGCAACTGCCAAAGCCGGATATGATTCCGTACTGAAGCAAAACCGTATATACGGATCCGAGGTTTCGGTTATCGACGGGCACATCGTGGCAAACGAAGCCGTGGTGTACATATGCGCCGTTAAATCCCAGACCGGCTATACGATATGCAAGAATTTTTCCGTTACCTTCAACGGGACAAAAATCACCGTGCCGAAAACTTCACGGGTGAATCTCATCATCAATAATTCGCAAAATAATGTCAACCCCAACGGCGCTCTGTTCGATGTGCGGTTTGTCGATTGCGAGCTTGATGTCAGTGCCGCCGGAACGGGAAAAACTCTCTTTTGCGGAATCGACAAAGCTCCGGGCACGGCAAGAAACGATCTTTATGTCACGGTCGCCGGAGGAAATATTACCGCGGGTACGCCCCAAAGCACCCGTCTTTTCGACTCAGACGATTACGATCGGTTCGTCTTCGCCAAAGACAGTGAGGGGACTTATACGACACTGACTTTAACAACGGGCGCTGCCCTTCCCGATTTCAGTGCCAAAAACGAGGCGGGCGCCTCCCTCATCTTCGAAGACGGAAAAGAGGACGGTGCGAACACGGTGTATTCCCTTTCGGAGGTCTTTGTTACGGAATATGGTATTATCCCTTCGAAATACGATTCGGATACCTATCCCTTTGCTCTTTTCATGGACGGGAAATTCCTCGGTGCCTATTCCTGCTGGAGCCAGGACAACACAGACAGCGCCCTAAGGGGAGTATGGTTGCAAATGAATGGAAATAAAGGAGAAGGAAAGACAATTCAGGTTCTTTTGCGCAGAAACTATACCATAGGCAGCGGGGATAATTCTTATAACAATCTCGCCCACCTGAACGGGACGGTCTTCTGCGATTTCGGTGACTTCACCTTCACCCTCGCTTCCGGAAAGCCCCTGTTCAATGCCGTGGCACAAACCGCCGGGCCCGCTTTGGTATCCGAAAGCAATTTTATTGTCAAAGGCGGAACCATTGTCACAAACGGTGCCTCCGTCGTCAAAGCCTCCACCAATGTGCCCTCTGCGAGAATTGAATATTATGCAAAAGCGAAGAAATTCTGCTTTACTTTTGACGGAACCGTCTTCAAAATTCCGGAGAATAACGGAAACTCAATCTTCCAGACCATGGATAAAGTCGCGAACGACAACGAACACGGCGCCGACTTTCACGCAATTCTGAATTCCTGTACGATCGATATACGCGAGAATTCCACCGTAAAAACACTGTTCTCGGGGACGGACGCGACAAACAAGAGAAACCGTCTGCATCTCCGAATCAACGGAGGCAGTCTCCTTGCCTCCGCCATGGACGGTGTGGCGATCGTCTCGCTCGATGAAAACGACACCTTCTTCTTCGGTGAAGATGCAAACGGGAATACCCTGTCTCTCACGCTTCCGACAGGAAAAACCGCGCCCGCCGACAGCTATCCGAGTATCACCGCAAGCGGATATGAAAGCTATAAGAAGTTCACTCTCTCGACATCGGACGGTATCTCCTCCCTCTATCTTCTTACGGAGGAATTCCGCATCCGCGGGGCACGTCTTCTGATTCGTGATGACGTAAATGTCGTTTATACCGCTGTGATTCCCGACGGGTACACCTCTCCTTATATGGTCTTTGAGTTTCTCGGTAAAGCTTATCGCGTCGACGGTACGGACAACGGAGACGGTACACGCTCCTTCACCTTCGAGCACGTTCTTCCTCAGCAAACGGGAGACAATATTCGCGCTACGCTTTATGCCGAATATCTCGGAAACGAAGTTTCCGTGACCAAGGAGAGCTACAGTGTCAAGGAATACTGTATCTATCAGATAGAGAATAGCGATGACGGGAAGCTTGTGACCCTCTGCTCCGATCTGTTGATTATGGGTGCTGAGGCTCAGAAGGTCGCCGAATATCGGACGGATGCCCTCGTTACGGACGGGTTGACTCTGACTTCCGCAAGTACCTTCGTATCTCCGCCGGAAAGCGACAACAAGCTCTCTCTGACCGGTGACGCTACGGAAATTCTCGCATGGCATGGAGCCGGACTCCGTCTCGAGAATCAGATGGCGATCTATCTTACCTTCCGTTGCGCATCGACGGAGGGATTGAAGCTCCGCGTCACTGTCGCCGACCGCACGGAAGAGTATGAGGCAAGCGATTTTCTCAGACAGGATGACGGTTATTATCGCGTATACGTTTTCGGAATCGGTGCCGCGGAATTCGATGAAACGGTAACGGCGACCTTTTATCAAGGTGAAAATGCCGTGGGACAAACGCTTTGTTATTCCGTTAATTCCTATATTTACGCAAAGCACGCGAGTGCGGAATCACTTGTACAAGGTCTTCTGCGTGCCGTATATAATTACGGTAAAAGTGTTTATGCCTACGCGTATCAGAACTGAAAAGGAGGATAAATATGAAAAAATCATATGAAGTGCCTGACGCAGAAATTCTTGTTCCTTGTGCGACCGACATTATTCTTACATCGTTGACGTCTGACGCCGTCGAAACCGATGAACATCTCTTTGAGTAACCCGTAAAGAAAAGCGTGATTTGCAAGCAATTGTTTGCAAATCACGCTTTTTTGATTTATTCTGTCCGTTCGTTCGCAAGAGCTTCTTCAAAAGCAGACTTCACTTCGCCCTCCGTTTCGGCAAGGTGGAGCTTCGCACGGAGGGAAGCCGCCCCGCGGAAGGCGCGGAGGTAGCACGAAAGGCGCTTTCTCCCCTCCCTGACGGCGATGCTCTCTCCTTTTTCGCGGATGGCGAGAGACAGCTCGAGAAGCGCGGTGTCGACCCGCTCCTCTCTTGTCGGCGGGTTGTAGGGGGTACCGTCGAGGGCGGCGCGGATCTCGGAAAACAGGAAGGGGTTGCCGACGGCGCCCCGCCCGATCATCACGCCGTCCGCCCCCGTCTCGGCGAGCATGGAAAGCGCGTCCGCCGCGGTCAGGATGTCCCCGTTCGCGATCACGGGAATGTGCACGGCGCGCTTTACCTCGGCGATGATCCCGCGGTCTGCCCGTCCGCCGTAAAACTCGCTCCTCGTCCTGCCGTGCACGGCGAGCAGGGCGGCGCCCCCCGCCTCGGCGGCGAGGGCGCAGTCGACCGCGTTTCTGTTTTGCGGGTCGATGCCCGCGCGCAGCTTCACCGTGACGGGCAGATCGGTCGCGCCGCGAAGGGCGAGCAGAATGCGGTAGATCTTCTCGGGGTCGCGCATGAGGGCGCTTCCCTCTCCGTTCCCGTACACCTTCGGGACGGGGCAGCCCATATTGATGTCGATCGCGACGGGAGGAATGCCCCCCTCGACCCCCGCGCTCATTTTTCCCGCCGCACGGGCGAGGACGTCGGGTTCACTCCCGAAAAGCTGAAGCGCCGCGGGGGCTTCGTCCCCGTAGATCCTCGCAAGGGCGGCGGTCTTTTTATCGCCGAAGACCACAGCCTTCGCGCTCACCATCTCGGTCACGACATACTCCGCGCCGTAGGCGTGGCACACCGCGCGCATCGCGTGGTCGGTAAACCCCGCCATCGGTGCCAAAAACAATCCGTGCGGCACCGAAATTCCCGAAAAAATCATAAAAACCTCAAAGCATACCATGAATTCGGCAGGAAGCTTTGCCAAGCCGAAAATTCCGAAGCTTCCCTCGGCTCTGCGCCTAATTCATAATTCTTAATTCATAATTCTTAATGATAAAGGGGGCTGCCTTCGATTTTTGCAAACCGATGCGACAGCCCCGTTTTTTGATATTACAGATGCAATACGCGATCCTTGATCTCCTGCGTGCGTCCCTGGTTCCAGTACTGCGTACCGATGTAGCCGCAGGTACGACGCGCGACGTTCATTTTCGATTGATCGCGGTTGTGGCAATTCGGGCACTCCCAGACGAGCTTTCCGTCCTCGTCGGTCTCGATCGAGATCTCCCCGTCGTAGCCGCACGCCTGACAGTAGTCGCTCTTGGTATTCAGCTCGGCGTACATGATGTGGTCGTAGATAAACTGCATCACGCCGAGAACCGCCTCAATGTTGTTCTGCATATCGGGGACCTCAACGTAAGAGATCGCGCCGCCGGGAGAGAGGAGCTGGAATTTCGCCTCGAGCTCGAGCTTCTTGAACGCATCGATCGGCTCTGTGACGTGGACGTGATAGGAATTCGTGATATAGTTCTTATCGGTCACGCCCTCGACGATGCCGAAGCGCTTTTGCAGGCACTTCGCGAATTTGTAGGTCGTACTCTCAAGGGGCGTGCCGTAGAGCGAGTAGTCGATATTCTCTTCCTTCTTCCACTTCGCAGTGTACTCGTTGAGCTTCTTCATGATCTCGAGTCCGAGCGCCTCGCCCTCGGGTTCGGTCAGCTTCTTATGATTCAGCGAATATACGCACTCCCAAAGTCCCGCGTAGCCGAGGGACAGGGTGGAATAGCCGCCGTGCAGATACTTATCGATCGTCTCGCCCTTCTTGAGTCTCGTGAGCGCGCCGTATTGCCAAAGGATGGGCGCGGCATCCGAGAGCGTGCCGCTGAGGCGCTCGTGACGCGCCTGCAAGGCTCTGTGGCAAAGCTCCATGCGCTCGTCGAAGACCTGCCAGAATTTCTCCATATCGCCCTCCGCGGACAGTCCGATGTCCACAAGGTTGACGGTGACGACGCCCTGATTGAAGCGTCCGTAATACTTCGGCTTTCCGTTCTCGTCGACGTAGGGCGTGAGGAAGCTGCGGCAACCCATGCAGGTATAGCAATGTCCCTCTCCGTTCTTGTCGATCTTATTTTGAAGCATGATCTTCTCGGAGATATAGTCGGGGACCATGCGCTTTGCCGTGCACTTCGCGGCAAGGCGGGTCAGGTAATAATACTTCGAGTCGGGGTGCACGTTCTGCTCCTCGAGGACGTAGATGAGCTTCGGGAACGCGGGGGTGATCCATACGCCCGCCTCGTTCTTGACGCCCTGATAGCGCTGAAGCAACGTCTCCTCGATGATGAGGGCAAGGTCTGCCTTCTCCTGCTCGTTCTTCGCCTCTCCGAGGTACATGAAGATGGTGATGAAGGGAGCCTGCCCGTTCGTTGTCAGGAGGGTGACGACCTGATACTGAATGCACTGGACGCCGCGGCGGATCTCCTCGCGCAGGCGCTCTTCGGTAATCTTCACGATGATCTTCTCGTCCGAGACGCCCGCCTCGGCAAGCTCGGCGCGCACGCGCGCGAGGATCTTCTCACGGCTGATCTGCACGAAGGGGGCAAGGTGTGTCAAACTGATGGACTGCCCGCCGTACTGGTTGGAGGCGACCTGCGCGATGATCTGCGTCGCGATGTTGCAGGCGGTGGAGAAGCTGTGCGGCTTCTCGATCATGGTGCCCGAGATCACCGTGCCGTTTTGGAGCATGTCCTCGAGGTTGACAAGGTCGCAGTTGTGCATATGCTGCGCGAAATAGTCGGCGTCGTGGAAGTGGATGAGCCCTTCCTCGTGCGCCTTCACGATGTCTTGGGGAAGAAGAAGGCGGTTCGTGATGTCCTTGGACACCTCGCCCGCCATATAATCGCGCTGTACGCTGTTCACCGTCGGATTCTTGTTTGAATTCTCCTGCTTGACTTCCTCGTTGTTACACTCGATCAAGGAGAGAATCTTTTCATCCGTGGTGTTTGCCTTACGGACCAGCGCGCGTTTATAGCGGTAGGTGATATAGGCTTTGGCAAGAGCGAAGGCGCCCTTCTTCATGATCTCCCGTTCGACAAGGTCCTGCACCTCCTCGACGTGAACCGAGCGCTTCATGGTCTTGCACTGTTTTTCCACATTGCGGGCGATCTCTTCGACCGCCTCGGGCGAGAGTCTGTCGACCTCTGCGACCGCCTCGTTCGCCTTCGTGACCGCCGCCGCGATCTTCTCACGGTCAAAGACGGTCTCCGACCCGTTTCTCTTGATGAGTTTCATCGTCTTTTCTCCTGTTTGCGTGTATAGAATAAAATGGAAGAACGCGAAGCTTTTCCGTCGCACTCCCCCGTGATTCACTGTCGCCCGTTTTTTTCGTCGACTACCTCTATTATACCACATGTTGTGAATTTGTCAAGCCCCAATCTCAATATATAGTATTTTTCGCAATTTTATTTTTCCCCGCGCTCTGTCACAAATGCACGAAAAAAGGGCGGAATTTTTGGTCAACTTTTTCGCTCCTTTTTCCCCCTGTCCGATAATTCGGGGCAGAAGAATTTTTTCTTCGTGGTTTTCGACAAAAATTCCTTGATTTTTTCGTCAATATTTTCGTTACAAAACGGGAGTTGAAATACAGAGAAAATGTTGCGTTCTTCTTGACAGCCCCGCCCTCATCTGCTATACTGTATTCGGCAAAAAGTTAGAACGACCTAACTTTATGAAAATTAAAAAAGCTTTGCAGATGTTCAACACGATTCTTGATTCTTAATTCTTAATTCATAATTCTTAATTCTTAATTATAAAGAGGTTTTTATGACACTTGACCGTCTTCCCGTCGGGAAGAGCGCCGTGATCACGAAGGTCGGGGGCGAGGGGGAGCTGCGCTTCCGCTTTCTCGACATGGGGATCCTTCCCCGCACCCGTGTCACGGTGACGAAGATCGCGCCGCTCGGCGACCCGATGGAGATCCGCCTGCGCGACTACGAGCTGACCCTGCGCCGCGAAGATGCGGCAAATATCGAAGTGCGTCCCGAGGAAGAAGGTACGGTCTCATGGTCTTCGCTCTGATCGGAAACCAGAACTGCGGGAAGACCACGCTCTTCAACCGTCTGACGGGCGCGAACCGACACGTCGGCAACTTTCCCGGCGTCACCGTCGACGAGAAGATGGGGGAGGTGCGCGGACACGCGGACGTGTCGGTCGTCGACCTGCCGGGCATCTATTCCCTGCGCCCGTACACGAACGAGGAGATCGTCACGCGGAAATTCCTACTTGACGGACATCCCGACGGGATCATCAACATCGTCGACGCGACGAACATCGAGCGCAATCTTTACCTGACGCTCTCTCTGCTCGAGATCGGACTGCCGACCGTCCTCGCCCTCAACATGATGGACGAGGTGCGGGAAAACGGGGGCACCGTCGAGATCGAGAAGCTGTCCGCCGAGCTCGGCATCCCCGTCGTGCCGATCAGCGCGGCGAAGAACGAGGGCGTCGGGGAGCTCGTCGAGCGCGCGATCCTTGCCGTGAAAAACAACACACTGCCGAAGCGCATCGACTTCTGCCCTTCGGGGCCGATCCACCGCTGTATTCACGCGGTGGCGCACCTCATCGAGGATCACGCGGCGAGGGCGGGAATGCCCGCGCGCTTTGCGGCGACGAAGGTCATCGAGGAGGACGCCGACATCCTCGCCCGCCTGTCTCTCGACGAAAACGAGCGGGAGACGGTCGAGCACTCGGTCATCGAGATGGAGCGCGAAGAGGGGCTCGACCGCCACGAGGCGCTTGCCACCATGCGCTACGACTTCATCGAGCGGGTCTGTGGCGCGACGGTCGTCAAGTGTCACGAGAGCAAGGAGCGGCGGCGCAGTCTCAAGATCGACAGCGTGCTGACGCACAAGATCTTTGCGATCCCCGTCTTCTTTCTCATCATGCTCACGGTCTTTACCCTAACCTTTGCGGTGATCGGAGACTTTTTCTCCCATCTTTTGGAGCTCGGTATCGGCGCGCTCGGCGAGGCGGTCGACACGTGGATGGCGGGGGCGTACGTAAACCCCGTGCTCCGCAGTCTCGTCGTCGACGGAATCTTCGGCGGGGTCGGGAGCGTCGTTTCCTTCGTCCCTTATATCGTGGTGCTCTTCTTTTTCCTCTCGGTGCTCGAGGACACGGGCTACATGGCGCGCATTGCCTTCGTCATGGATAAGCCGCTGAGAAAGATCGGGCTTTCGGGGCGGAGCTTCGTCCCGATGCTCATCGGCTTCGGCTGTACCGTGCCCGCCGTGATGGCGACGCGCACGCTCTCCTCCGAGCGCGACCGGCGCATGACCGTGCTTCTGACGCCCTTCATGTCCTGCTCGGCAAAAATGACGATCTACCTCTTCTTCGTCAATTTCCTCTTCGACGACCCGTTTGTCAAGGTCGCCGTGATGGCGGGGCTGTATCTGCTCGGCGTCCTCGTCGGGATCCTGACCGCGCTTCTTCTGAAAAGTACGCTTTTCCGCGGGGATCCCGTCCCCTTCGTCATGGAGCTGCCGAACTACCGCTTCCCCTCGGCGAAGAGCGTTTTTCTCCTCATGTGGGAGAAGGCGAAGGACTTTTTGCAGAAGGCGTTTACCGTCATTCTGCTTGCCTCGGTGACGATCTGGTTCTTTTCGAGCTTTGATACGGGCTTTTATCCCGTCGGGGAGCACGCGGAGGCGTCCATCCTTGCGAAGCTCGGCGGACTGCTCGCCGTGCTCTTCCGTCCCCTCGGCTTCGGTCGATGGGAGGCGGTGACTGCCCTGATCGCGGGCTTTTCCGCGAAGGAGGCGGTCGTCTCTACCCTCGGGATGCTCACGTCGGGGAACGTCGCTTCCCTCTTCACCCCCGCGTCGGCGATCTCCTTCCTTGTATTCACTCTCATTTATACCCCCTGCATTGCCGCCGTTACCGCGGTGCGCCATGAGCTCGGCACCCGCCGCGCGGCGCTCGCCGTCGTGTTCGGTCAATGCGCGATCGCGTGGGGGGTGTCCTTCCTCGTCTACCGCATCGCGAACCTTTTCGGACACTTTTCCGCCGTCGATCTCGTGATCCTGCTCGCCGTGCTCGCGTGGGTGGTGATCGCCGCCCGTCTTCTCCGCCGCTCGGGCAGAGGGTGCTGTCACGCGGGGTGCTCCGCCTGTGTCGGCAAAACGTCCGACGGGTGCTCTACCTGCACCTGCTCCTCGGGAAAGGAGTGCGCGGAGAAAGCGGAGGAAGAAGAAAAGACGCCCGTCACAAAATGACGGGACGGAAAGCCGCTCTTCGGGGCGGCTTTCTCTTTTCGGGCGGCTCCCTTTCGGTTTATTTTCAAAAAATTTTATTTTCTTCCATATTTCGAACAAAGACGAATGATATAATAAGGAATGATAAAAAAGTGAAAAGGATTTCGGTATGTTAGCGTTAAAACACATTACGAAAGATTACCCCACCGCGTCCGAGACCGTACATGCCCTGCGCGGGGTCGATCTCGCCTTCCGTGAGCGGGAATTCGTCTCGATCCTCGGTCCGTCGGGATGCGGCAAGACCACTCTCCTAAACATCATCGGCGGACTCGACCACTACACGGACGGCGACCTCGTGATCGCGGGAAAGAGCACGCACGCCTTCACCGACCGCGACTGGGACGTGTACCGCAACCACCGCGTCGGCTTCATTTTTCAGAGCTACAACCTCATTCCGCACCAGACCGTGCTCGGCAACGTGGAGCTTGCCCTGACGATCGCGGGCATCGGCAAGGAGGAGCGCACCCGCCGCGCGAAGGCGGTTCTCGACCGCGTGGGTCTGAAGGGAAAATACAATCAGAAGCCGAATCAGCTCTCGGGCGGTCAGTGCCAGAGAGTCGCCATCGCCCGCGCGCTCGTGAACGATCCCGAGATCCTGCTCGCGGATGAGCCGACGGGCGCGCTCGACACGACGACCAGCGTGCAGATCATGGATCTCATCCGCGAGATCGCGGGAGAGCGGCTCGTCATTATGGTGACGCACAACCCCGAGCTTGCCGAGCGGTACTCGACGCGGATCATCCGCCTGCTCGACGGGCAGGTGACCGAGGACACGGCGCCCTTCTCCTTTGAGGAAGAGGAAGCCGAAATGCGGGCGCAAAAGCTCGCCGAAGAGGCGCGCGACGCCTCTCCCGCCGACTCGAAAAAGAAGCCGAAGGAAAAGGCGAAGATGTCCTTCTTCACCGCCTTCCGTCTCTCGGCGCGCAACCTCTTCTCCAAGCGGGGACGCACCGCGATGGTGGGCATCGCCGGCTCGATCGGTATCATCGGCATCGCGATGGTGCTCGCCTTCTCCGCCGGTATCAAGGGGTACGTCGCCTCCATGCAGGACGACATGCTCTCGGGCAACCCGATCACGATCGCGGAGACGACCTACGATCTGAACGCCCTAACCTCCATGATGGATCGCTCGGACAAGGAGGAGATCATCAAGCATCCGAACCGCGTCTACATCAACTCCCTCATCGCCTACCTCGCGAAGACGGGGCGGGACATGGACTCGATGGTGATCGAGAACGATCTGACCGAGGCGTACGTGAATTACGTCAAAGCCATGCCGAAGGACTACTACGCGGCAATGCTGCTCGATTACGGCATCGATGTGACGAACAACATTTACACCGACTTTACCCCCGTGAAGGGAGCGGATTCCAAGCGGATCTCCATCTCTGCGCTAACCAATATTTACATGTCGATCATTTCGGAGACGGATTTTGCCAAATATGCGACCTACGCGACGACGATCGTCCCCGCCTTTGAACAGATGCCGGACAGTCTCGAATACATCGCGTCGCAATACGACGTCCGCGCGGGACACATCGCGAAGGAGGCGGACGAGGTGATGCTCGTGCTCGATAAAAACGACCGTCTCTCCGACCTTTTGCTCGCGAGGATCGGTTACTACGCGCAGGACGAATTCCTCGAGATCATCAACAAGGCGACGGGGGACGGCACCTATGACGAGGCGCTCTACCGCTCCTATTTCACCTACGACGAGCTGCTCGGGAAGACCTTCACATGGTACCCGAACGACGATATTTTCGCCGAGGGTACATACCCCGGTAGCTACACCTACCGCCACGACACGACGGGCTTTGACGGTCACGGAAAGACGCTGAAAGTCGTCGGCATCCTGACGCGCAAGGAAAACGTCTCCTACGGCTCCCTCTCCTCGGGCATCTACTACACGAAGGCGCTGACCGACACGATCCTCGAAGAGAATGCGGACAGCAAGATCGTCACCTCTCTTCGCGACTCGGGCAATGAAACGATCACGAGCGGCTCGGTGAACGGTGCTCCCTTCGGGATCCATTATCAATACGAGTACCTTTGGAACGGCGAGACGAAGACTGCGACGGGCTACGTCGGCTCTGCTCCTTCAATGCAGGATATGGCATCCGCGCTCGGCGGCATGGGCGGTGGCTCCGGCTCGACCGGCGGCTCGAATATGCCTAACATCACGAGCATGTATTATCTCTCCCTCCGCAATCTCGGCGGTGTATCTCTCGCGAACGAGATCTCGGTCTACCCCGTGACCTTCGACTCGAAGGATCTCGTGACCGAGTACCTCGACGCGTGGAACGGCGATGACGTGCTGACGGTCGACGGTGTCGAGATCTCCGCCTCGGAGCGCAACGACGTCACCTACACCGACACGCTCTCCCTCGTCATCAACATCATCAACACGATGATCGACATCATCTCGTATGCCTTGATCGCCTTTACCTCGATCTCGCTCGTCGTCTCGACGGTTATGATCGGTATCATCACCTACGTCTCGGTAGTGGAGCGCATCAAGGAGATCGGCGTCATCCGCTCCCTCGGCGGACGGAAGAAGGACGTCAGCCATCTCTTCAACGCGGAGACCTTCATCATCGGTACGCTCGCGGGTCTGTTCGGAATTCTCGTGACCTATCTCATCTCGGGAATCGTGAACTTGATCCTCTACCCGCTCATCGGCATCCCTAACATTGCCGCGCTGCCGATCGGTCAGGCGGCTCTGCTCGTTCTGCTGAGCATCGCGCTGACGCTCATCTCGGGGCTGATCCCCGCCTCCTCTGCCGCGCGCAAGGATCCCGTCGTCGCGCTGAGGACCGAATAAGAGCCGAAGCGCCCGAACGAATCTCTTTTGATAGAAAACGCCCGACCTCGCAAACGATGCGAGGTCGGGCGATTTTTTAGTGCGCTCGGCATGCGATACAACATGGTGGTGAAAGTCCACAACAGGCATGGCAGTAGGAACTGTTAGCAGAGGGCAAGGGCGTCCGTCGTGAGGCG
>CAVEOF010000029.1:0-23380 GCA_963617165.1 Coriobacteriaceae bacterium
TCGCTGCGGCTCGGGCACACTCGGGCTCTTTCACTCCACCGGAGTGAAATTCAGTACCCTCGTGACGCTTCGCTACCCGCAGGAGAAGGCTTGAAGAGAGCGCGCTGACGGGAGAGAGTACAGATGATTGCTTACTCTACCACACCGGAGTAAATTCGATTTTCTCTTATCAGCGAGAGGCTTTGCGACCAAAAGAGCGCCCCTTTGGTTTGGGGCGCTCTTCTTGCTTTTCGAAGCTTGTTCCTTTCCGATGGGAAAGCTTCTTTTCAAAATCGGGTTACTTTCCGAAGTTGAAGGCGGTCGGGTCTGCGCCTTTCAGAATATCGGGATATTCCTTGCGCGCGTTGCGCTTCTTCTTCTTTTTCTTCCATGCGACGATCTCAAGGATGATGATGAGAACGAGCAGGACGCAGAGGGCGATCATGATGACCGAGATCCACAGATCCGAGAGGATCGGTGTCGCCTCCACGAGGAAGTAGACCGAGAAGCCGTCGGTCGTGAAGACCATGTAGTCTCCGTCGCGCGTCGCCTCCATATCGGTGAGCTTGCCGTCGTCGTTTCTGTGAACGACCTTGATGTCCTTCTTCCGAAGGGCTTCGGGAATCAGGAGCTTGACCTCGAAGTTGCCCTCGGGGTGAACCTCCGTCTCACCGTCCTCGGTGAAGAAGATGTCGTATGCCGCAGCGAGCTTGATCTGCTCATTCAGCGTACCGATGCCGAGGAAACTCTGATCCTTAAACTCTGCATTCTCTTTCTCTATGAATTTCAGCGTATAGGTAAGTTCCGACGGTGCGGTGATAATGAGAGTATCGTTGCCGCCCACTGCCACGGTGTACTGCAAGCGGGTGATCGTCAGGGTCGCCGTCATGGAGGGGATCTCCTCGTAGTTCTGGCTGCCCTTGAAGGTAGCGGTGACGACGTAAACGCCCGCATCCTTGAAGTTCGAGAGGCTATACGTTACGCTGACGCCCGCGGGAAGCGTACCGGTGATCGTAAAGGTCTTCGCCTTTCCGTCATATTCCTCGGTGCGGTCTTCAAATTTGATGCCCGACATGTCGTACTTACCCTTGACGATGGACCATGCCTGCTCGGGGATCTCGCCGCTCACAACCAGCGTGTAGTTTGCACTCTCTGCCTCGAGAACCGCTTTCGCGACGTAGTTACCGATCGCGGAGCTTGCGTTATCCGTATAGCGGATCACGACGTGTGCGGGAACGCCGATCAGCGTGTAGGTATGCGTCGTGCCGTCATAGCGCTCGGACGCGGCATCCGTCGTCCAGCGGAGGTCGGAGGCGTTCACGGTAACGGTAAGAGGTGTGACCTCGAAGTCGAAGGTCTCCTCCTCGGTGCCTTGGATCTTATAGTTCTTGTCGGCGACGAGCGTTACCTTCAGCGTGTAGGTGCCGACGTCACCGATGGTGTTGTTCTCATACACGGCGCTGACATGCGCGGGAAGGTTCGTGATGAGGAACGAACGGGAATCGGTGCCGAATACGAAGTTCCTGTCGGTGTAGTTCCATTCGAGCGTACCGACGATCACGGTGATCGGAGTGATCTCCCACTCGAGGGTCACGGTGTTCTCCTCGGTATCGCCGATGGCGACACGGTAGTTCTTATCCTTCGCGAGAAGCGTCGCCTTCGCAAGGTACTTGCCCGCGTCGGTCATGGCGGCATTCTCGTATTCGACGGTGATGTCCTCGGAGAGTTCGGTCTTCAATCCGACGCTCTTCTCGTTTCCGTCGTACTCAAAGGCGTTATTCTCGATCCATTCAAGGACGGGGATGCGAATGACTGCCTGCTTCACGGTCCACGAAAGCTCGGTGCTCGCCTCATCCTCGAGGACGATCTCGTAGTTTTCGCTCACGGGAGTAAGGATCGCCTTGGCAAGGTAGGTGCCCGCGTCGGTCGCGCTCGCGTTCTCGTAGGAGATTTGGACATTCTCGATCTCGTTTGTGAGAGCGACGGTGAAGGTATTCTTGTTGTAGACGAAGGGATTCTCGGGGTCGTAATTCCAGTTCAGAGTACCGACGGAGATCTTCTGCTTCGCGATCGTCCACTCGTAGGTGTAACTCTCCGCGGTCAGACGAAACAGTGAGCTGCTCGTCAAAGCGAAGGTGTAGGTGACCCGATAAGTACCCGCGTCGGTCGCGGTGAAGGTGCCCTCACTGCCTGTGAGACGAACGAGTGCGGCGTAAGGACCGAAGGAGAGTGCAGGGACGGTCTTCTCGCTTCCGTCATAAACGAAACCGCCGTCCGTGAAGGTGAAGTCCGCGGGGTCGATCGCCGTCACGATGCGGTACGGGATGTTGACGCTCGTTTCGAAGGTGTAGTTGAGTCTGTTGTATCCCGCCTTCAAGGTGAAATTGACGGTAACGGAGTGATACCCTCTGTCGGTCGCGGTGATCTCGGTCGAGGGATCGAGCACGGCACGCAGCTCTTCGGGAATCGAATCCGCAAGAAGTTTTACGGTCTTCGTGGTTCCGTCATAGTCGAAGAGGTTCTCCTCGAGCTTCACGCCGTCGATGTCGAGGGGCTTCGGCGTGATGTTCCACTCGAGCACCTTCTTCGAGGCGGTGAGACGGTAGTTCGGGTTATTGTCCTTGATGGCAAGGAAGGCGGTGACGGTATAGAGGCTCGCGCCGGCGGGAAGGACGTCGCTTGCGAACACGCCCGCGTAATCGCTTACCACGAGGATGTCGGAAAGTGCCTCATAGACACCCGCAATGTCGTAGTCGAAATTACGAAGGGTCGGACGGTGCGTCTTTCCGTCGTAGACGAAGGTCTCCTCTTCCCACTCGATGAGGTCGACGCTGATCGTCTTCGGCTCGATGCGGAAGGTTGCCGAATATTTTACCTCCGTTTCCCCGTTCACGAGGCAGTTCTCGTTTTTCGGGGTGACGGTCGCGGTCGCGGTATAAGAACCGACGTTCTTTGCCGTATTTTGACTGTAAACGACAGTCAGGTAGGGATGCGCATCGAGAGCGGGTGCCGTGAAGGTGTAATCCGAGCCCTTATAAATCAAGGAAGAAACATAGTTCCAGCTCGGGGTACCGATGAGGATGTTATAGGGCGTGATCCTCCAAGTGATGGTGCGGGATCCCGCGCTGAGCTCGCAGTTGTCCTTGTGCGCATCATCGAGCGCGAAGAACACTTTGACGTCATAGGTACCGACATTCGCGGCTTTGTACGTGCTCTCCCGATCGATGGTCGCGATAACGCCCTTAGGAAGGTTCAGAAGATCTTCTGCCGTGATCTCGATCGTGGGATCCTCTGCCATCAGGCGATAGATGAATTCGGGGAGGGATACGCCGCCGACGTCGATCACACTTGCCGACACCGTGACTTTGATCTCGCGGGAGTTTGCCGTAACGGTCGCGTAGCCGTCTTCGACACTGACGGTGCAGGTATAGGTCGCGTCGCCCGCCGCCATCGGCACTTCGAGGGTCGCGGAAGTCTCGCCCTCGAGGAGATCACCGTTCTTATACCACTGATATTTGAAGTTCCATGTGCCCTCACGGTATGTGGGGGTGACGATCAGAGTGAAGGTCTTTCCCGCCTCGTAGGCGATATCGACGTCACCCGAATCGGCTACCTTCAAGTCGTAGCGGTATGCCAGCATGGCGTAGACCGCGTCCTTATCGAAGCTGTCGAGTGTGACCTCCACGGTCTTTCCGTCCTCGCTGCGGGCGGCATCGAGAAGCGTGCCGTTGCCGAGGACGAGCTTCAAGTTTTCCTTCAAACCCTCTGCGGGGATCTCAAAGGTCACTTTGACGGTGCCCGCAAAGGTGACGGGGTTTCCGTCTTTGTCAACGAAGTAAAGTTTGAAACCGCCGTTCTTCACAAAGAAGCGGGTGTCACCGAGGGCGATGGCGCTAAGGTCAAGGGCGCTGAGGTCGATCCACTCGCAACGGAGCTCATACCCGTCGGGGAAGCCCGCCTCGGAGGTGACGATGATCTTGCAGCCGGTCGTAGGCTCGATGATAACATAGGACTTATTGCTGATCGTCCATTCGGTGCCGGAAAGGGCGCCCGTGAGCTCGCAGTTTTCACGGTCATAGCTCGCTACCGTCGCGGTCGCGGTGTAGGTACCGGGATCGGTCGCCTTGTTGTTCGTATAAGCGAAGACGAGGTTCGCGATCGCGAGGTCTTCGGAAACGATAAGAGTGACTTCCTGCTCGACGCCTGCGTAATAGGGCAGCTCGGTTGCCGACCATTTCAGGCTTGAAAGGTCGATCGTCAGCTTGGCGATGTCCACCTTGATATTCTCGATAGAGGCGGTGCGCTCTGCATAGCCGTCCGTCACGGTCACGACGAGCGTATAGGTACCGCTGTCGGCGTGATTCTTCACGGCATAGGAGCTTTCGTTAGCGCCCGTGATCTTCGCGCCGTCCTTGAACCACTGGTAGGTATACGTGACCTCGGCACCCTTGTGCCCGTAGGTCTTGGCGGCGAGGCGGAGGAAGTGCTCGAGCCCGTCGTAAGTGCCAACGTAGCTGTCGCTCTCGAGGGCAAGCTCTAAGGTGTACTGATAGGAGACAAGGGCGTATCTCACGCTCTCGGCGGTGAGAAGCGCATCGCTCTCGCAAGTCAGGGCATCGTCCGTGCGCTCGGAGTCGACCTTGCTCACCGTGCCGTCCTCGGCGATGCGGAAGAAGGCGATGTGCGACTTCTCGATTGCGGGATCGATATCAAAGGAGAATTTCAGTGCGGATTTTACATCCACGCGGTTGCCGTCTGCATCATAGAAGGCAAAATCGAAGGCATAGGGTACATTGACGGTATCTTTATCAAAGCCTTCGGGAAGAGCGGCGAAAAATGCGGTAAGAGCGGGGGACGTGACAGCCTTTGCGCGGAAGATATAGGAGGGATCCGCAGCAATGCCGCCGGTCGTGAGTGTCACCCGACCGATCGTTTCCCCGTTCTCGGCAAGAACGAGAAATTCGGTCGCGCCGATCGCCCAAGAGAGCGTCTCGATCTCACCCGAGAGCGCGCAGTTCACGTTTGCAAAGGTGACGGTCGCGCCCGTCTTATAGTTGCCCGTCGCGGTCTGCTCGTTCGCATCGCCCGTGTACACGATCGAAATGCCGGCATACGCCTCACCGCTGAACAGGAGGTTGACCTTGCGCGTGGTACCGTCGGGATAGAAGACACCCTCGTAATCCCAACGGAAGTTATCCTTAAAAGTATAGAGTCTCTTCGTGATCTCGACCGTCGCCTCATCCGAGGTCGCGTGATAGACCGCGGTGCCGTCGGTCACGGTCACGATACAGGTGTATGCGCCACTGTCGGCAACGTTCTTCACCGTAATGGTATCGGTCGTGGCGCCCTCGATATCGACGCCGTTCTTCTGCCATCTGTAGGTATAAACGACGTTTTCGCTCTGCTCGTCGTAATCCACCGTGACGCGGAGGGTCGCGGAGGTATTGTCGTAGATCTTCGAGATTTCGCTCTCGGTATAAACGAGTCTCGCGACGACGGTCGCGTCGATCACGGGATAGAGCACCGTATCGGCGGCGGGCATCTTGGTATACGTTTTTCCGTCTTCATCCGCCCAGCCGAGGATCGGATAGCCGCGATAGGTGGTCGCCTTTACGAAATCGGCAAGCTTCGCACCCGCGGGGAGGAAGCCGAGCTCGGTCTCGTCACCCGTGAAGGTGATCTTATACATATCCTTGAAGTTGACGGTAGCGTTCAGCCCGACGGTGAGCGTCTCACTGTCGAGAAGACCCGCGATCAGGGCGGCGTACTTCTCATACGCTTCGGGAAGGACGCTGTCGAGCCATGCTTCGACATTGAGGTTCTCTTTCCTTCCCTCGGCGTGGAAGGAGCCGTTTCCGCGGTAGAAGTCGAAGAGTGTCTTCGCCTTCGTGCCTTCGGGAAGGCGGGTAAAGAGCTTATTGAAGAGGGAGAGTGCTTTCTTGTAGAAACGTTCGGTCTTGCGGAGCTTCGCGATAATCTCATCATTCGTCAGATCGGAGAGATCGTAGATGTCCTTGATATCGTCGCGGGAGAGAAGCCCTTCGAAATCGATCTCTTCGAGTGCGGAGATGATCTCCTCGAAGGTGACGTCGTTCACGAGTGCGTAGATGTCGTTTCCGTTATCCGCGATGTGACCGAAGATGCGATCCTTCCACGCGCTGTTTTGGAATTTCTCGCTGTTGCAGGCACGGAGGATCAGATCCGTGACCTTCTTCGGAAGATTCAGAGTGATGAAGTAGGTGCCGTCGTCCCGTCTTTCGTACACGACGTAGTCTGCAACGAGGCGTGCGAGCTTGCGGATAAGGTTTCCGCCGCCGTCAAAGGAGATCGTGAAATCGAAGGTGGAGTCGCCGAAGGCAGATTCGGCATAGACGCTCCACGTGTGTTTCATCTGTTCGTCGGTGTAATTTGCGATCTCGTCCGCGGTCGGAAGCTCGCGAAGAACCTCGCGCACGGCGTCGGAGAGAAAATGCTTGCCGTCGAAGATCTTATGACCGTCGACGGTGACACCGTTCAGGGCGTTCAGGATCGCTTCGGTCAGAAGAACGTCGCTTCTGTCATCGGCGGTCGGGTCGTTCTTCTTTTCCTCGATCTTCTGCTCGACCTTCTCTTTGGCTTCGGTGATCTGACCGAGGGATTCTTCCTTTTTCGCTACGATCTCTTCGGAGTTGGCTTTCTCTTCGAAGGCATCTTTATACTCGGAGTCCTTTTTATCTATAATCTCCGTGATCGTGTTATCGTATTCTTCTTTCGCCGCAGCATAGCTCTCGTCGTCCGAGTAGTCAGCTCTGTCGGGCTCTTTAAAATCGGGGTCGGCTTCCTTCGCGATATCGACGGCGATGTCACGCTCGATCTCTTTTTCGAGCTCTTCCTCGAATTTCTCGAAGACGCGATTCCAGTCGATTTCGGCAAGCTCCTCGTAGGTCACGTACCCGAGCTGGATCAAGACGGGGATGATCGCCTCAAAGTCGATCTGGCTCACCTTGGTGATGCCGCGGGACTCAAGGAAGGCGCGAAGCTGCTTTTCTCTCTCGGAAAGCTCGGTCGTGCCGCCGTCGAGCAGAGGCGCGAAGTCGGGGAGAGTAACGATGCGAAGCGTGCCTTCCTCCGACGACGACTCGGTCGAGGACGCGAGCTTCTTGATCTCGCTGATATCGCCCACAAGCATGTGCGTCATGGCGTCGAAGAACTCATCCTTGAACGTGACGAGATCCTCCGCCGTCAGGTCGGCATACGACAAAAGATCCTCCATCTTGAGGACAAGCGTCATTTGCTTTGTCGTATAGTTGTATGTAAGAGTGTACCAAGGGGTATCCTTCGTCCCCTCGGTATCGGACGATCCTCCGCCCGATTCCTCACCGCCTGCGGAGGAATTCTCTTCCCCGTCCGTCGACGCGGTGCTCCCCTCATACGCGAAGACCGGGACCGATACGATGCCGAAGAGCATGATCAGTGCGAGGAAAAGCGCGAGGGCGTGCTTTGCATGTGTGCCGATGGTTTTCATAGCTAATCTCCTCTGAATTTATAAATCTGCCTTTACAAAATACCGATGTATTTGCCCCTATTATAGCATTAAATATAATAAAAATCAAGGGGAAATGCGGGATTTTCCGAGCGCGCGCTTTTTTTCGTGATTATGCACAAAGGTTTTTGTAGGTTCTGCCGAGAAGGCGGAGGGGATTTCCGCGCTCGGATGGGGGGGCGACGAGGGGGTATGAGGCAAAAAACGCCTCCGACAGACTCCTGCCGAAGGCGCTTTTTGTTGTTTATCCTTCCCCCGAGAAGAGACGGAGGAAGAAATCGAGCACCACGCGAAAGATCTTTACAAACCAACGGAAGAGGGTGCCGCCGAAGGCGTTTTCCTCTTTCTCGGGGAGCGGGATGCTTTCATACACCGCATCATACACGGCGTCGGCGTAGGCGGGTGTGATCTCCTCCGACCAACCGACGAAGGTGTAGGAATAGGAGGCATCGGGTGCGCGGGTCGGATCGGGGGGCGGGGTCGGAAGCTCCCCGTAGGCGACCGTATATTCCTTCACGGGAATACCGCCCGCGCGGAAGGCGATGCGATAGGTCTGCGTGCGCGTCGTGGCGAGAATGTCCACGCCGCCCGCGGGCATGACGAAGCCTTTTCCGTCATACGGGACGCGCTTTCCTTCTCTGTCGGTGATCGTGAGGGAGGCGAGCGCGCGTCCTTCCGCCAGCCGATAGGTCAGGGGGATATAGTCTCCCGCGAGGAAGGTGCCCTCGGGATAGAAAAGAGCTATCGTCTCGTCAAAAAGTGCGTTGATGCCGTATTCGCAGGCGTAAGTGTAAGAGACGCCGCTCTCGGCGGAAAACAGGATAAAATCGCCGCCGGATGTAAACTTTAGATAGATTTTTTCTCCGTTTTGATAGGAAAGGCGGCGGTTCTTTGCTTCGGCGCCTGCGGGGAAGCGGACGTCTGCCGTGACGGCGAGGGATGTCTCTTCCCCGTCCTTTTCAAAGAAGAAGCGGAAGGCGGTATCTTCTTTGCGGATGTCGAGGGCATCGGACATCTCGGCGCGGAGGGCGGAAAGGGTGGTATAGGAGAGGGTGAGGGTGACGTCGGCGAAGCGAACGCGCAGCTCGCGGGCATCGGAAAACCAAAGATACAGGGACGCGAGCGGAAGAGTATCTCCCGTCGGCACGTCGAGCGTCAGGATACCGTCCTCATAGATGACGGACACCGCATTTCCTTCCGCGAGCGGAAAGAGGGAGGCATAGGAGAAGACGGCGGTATAGCTCGCCTCCCCCGTGACGGGGACGGGTGTCGGCTCGAGTCCGACATAGGTGCGGACGCGGTCCCCTTCACGGCGAGGTGCGGGGGCTTCGTCGAGGGTCGGGAGCTCGCCGTAACGAAGCTCACGGGTGATGCGCACGCCGTCGACCGTGAAGGTAACGGAATAGGTGCGCGGAGTCTCGCGAAAATGCGGATAGACCGTAAGAGGTCCCGTGACGGCGGAGAGGTCGGCGGGCGTGCCGTCCTCGAGATACCAACCGTCAAAGGTATAGACCGTAGAGACGCTCGCTTCCTTTTGCGGGAGAGGCGCCGGATAGACTGCTTCCTCCCCGTGCGGGACGGTCAGGTTGAGCTCGCCTTCCTCCGTGGAAAAGGTAACGCGATATTTCGGCGTGACGGCAAAGTGCGGATAGACGGTCATATCCTCCTCACATGCGGAGAGGTCGACGAGCTCGCCGCCCGCATCCGTCCACCCGTCGAAGGTGTAAATGCCGTTTTCGTCCTCCTCGCGTGTAGGAATGATCTCGCCGTTATAGATGGCGGCGCTCCCACGGTCGACGGTGGTGCGGAAGAGGACGTCTCCCCCCTTCTCCGAAAGGAACACGACGGTCACGGTGCGGGAGTCGAAGACCTTTTTATTTACTGTGGAAGAAAATGTAAGTGAAGCGTCGGCATCGGGCGGGTCACGATGGAAGAGCGTACCGTCCTCCAGTGAGGAAACGAGGCGTCGCTCGCTCGCGGTGAGCTTCGGCGCCACGGGCGGATCGCCGGGTACCTCGACCACATCGGGGGGCGTCGGTTCCGCGACGGGGGTCGGCGCTACGGGCTCGGTGCGGACGGAGGGCGGCAGGGGCTTATAACGCTCCGCGGGCTTGCTCCCCGCGGGGTTCTCGACGGGAGTCGGTGCCACGGGCTCGGCAACCTCGACGGGATAGCCCCCCGCAAGAGGAGTACCGACCGAGCCGTCGATCGCGGGATAGGACACATTGCCGAAGATCTCGGCGGGGGTGAGATAGCGGTCGGCGTAGGCGGAATCCCAGTGTTGGATGCGATAGGTGTCGTCGATCTTCGCCGTCTCCTCCAGATTGAGGACGGGGGTGTCCGAGATCAGGCGCACGATGACGTAAAGCTCGGCGAGAAGAATGACGAATTTCTCTGCCTTTCCTTGTTCGATCAGGATGGCGCGGACGTTGCGGACGCGATAAAGATTGTCGAGAGAGCGAAGCAGATTCGTATAATTGTTTACAATTTCGGTGTAATTGAGAGCGTAGTAGTTGTATTTTTCCTCGTCGGTGGCGAGAGAGAAATAATCCTTTAAGATGGTTCGTAAGCGTTCGGTCGCATCCCCCGCGAGGGAGATGGCGTAGGGGTCGGCATCGACGATCTTTCCCGAGAGGATCTCCTCGTTCTCCAGTACCGTTTTGACCAAGCTGCCCTGAATGGAGCCGTAGACGACACGTCCGCGGAGAGAGAATTTCGCCATGTTCATATAGGAGAGCTGGCGCGTCACCGTGTCGAGAGCTTCGGTATAGCGCCCGTAGGCTTTGAGGTCCTCGTTGTAGGCGGCGAGCCGTTCGAGATACTCGTTGTACGCCGTCACACGGCGATTGTACTCCTCCATCTCGACAAGGTACCGACGATATTCTTCCGCCTCGCGCTCATACTCTTCCAGATCGGAGAGGTATTTTTGATAGGCGGCGAGCTGTTCCTTGTAGACCGCTTCGGCGGTGAGGTAGGCCTCGTAGGTGAGGCGCGCCTCCCGATACTCGCCGAGGGCGAGAAGATACGCGTCATACGCCGAGCGGTTCGCATCGTATGCCGCTTTTTCCGCCTCGTAGGCCTCCCGTGCAGCAAGATAAGTGGTACGGACCCGCTCCGCTTCCTCATAGGTGAGATCGGCGAGGGCGGCGACACTCTCCTTCGGAATGGAGAAGGTGGCTTCGTAGGTGACCGTGGCGGAGAGCGAAGGATCCTCCGTCAGATCGGGGAAAGAGGCGGTATAGGCATCCTCCGACTGTGTAAGCTGTCGGGTATTGCCCGCGACGGTAGCGGCGGTCGGGATCCATGTGACGGTCTTCCCGTTTTTGGCACGGTAGGAATAGGGCTTCGCGTAGATCGTGAGGATGCCGTCGACATAGTGGGTGACAACGGCTTCGGTCGAGATCTTATCCTCGTAGCGGAGCGCCGCGGGCACGTGAACCGACAGGTATTCCCGTTCCGTCTCGGAGACGTCGTACCCGAGGACATCCAACACGTCGGCGCCGCCGAGGATCACGGTCGAGGCGGAGCCTGCGCGGGAGAAATCTCCGTCGAAGGCGTCGGAAGCGCCGAGCACGGGCAAACGGAGCGCGGAGAACAAAAAGGACATCAGCAGAGCAAGGCTGCCGACGATGAGGGATCTTCGTTTCACGTTCTTCTCTTTCTCCTTTCCGTGTTTTTCGATGCGTGCGTCCGTCTTGAATGCGTGCGAGCGTCCATAAATGATTCGGAATAGTTTGAGTATAGCATCCGAGAAAGCAAAAGTCAAGTGGGAAAATGTTACGTTTTTTTCGTCTCGATGCGATGGTTTTTGCGAGGGGGAGCGGGCATTCCCGAAACCGCTCAATGAAGGCGGGGCAGATGCCGCGGATCCTATCCCGCGCGAAGACCGCGGGGCGTTTTTCGGAGTGGCACCCTGTGGTATACGGGTGAGTGTGAGCGTGTGCTCCCGCGGAACGCGCGCTTTGCGAGGCGGCGAACCGAAGAAGGGGGGCGGGGCGTTCCCTGCCCTACGTCTTCTCGGAGGGCTCTTTTTCCGCCTTCTCTGCGGAATTCGAGGTGCAAGAGAAGAGGGCATCGTCGCGTGTATCGCGTGCGGGAGGCGGCAGGGGGAGTGCATGGATCCTGTCGTAGGTCGCCTTGAGATAGGCTTTGTTCAGGACATGCTTTTCCCCGTATTTCGCAAGGTCGGCGAGGACGGTATCGACAAAGAGCATGGTATGCGGGTTGCCCGCGACCTTATTTCCGTAGGTGCGGAAGTGATGGATCGGGAGTCCGTCATGATAGGAGGCGCCGGCGTAGGTCTTCGTCGCGGCGATCTTATCGCAAATGCACTCGACGGCATAGACGTAGGGCATCTCGGGCGGGACGGCGCAGTCCTCGTCGAGCCAGTATTCGATATGATGCTTATTGCGTCCCTTGTGATGGAGCCACGCGTAGGAGACGCCCACGGTACGGCGGGCAACGCCGATGGGCGAGCGGGTGCCCGTATAGTATTTCACGCTCTCGAAAAACTCGGTGGGCGAAAATTTCGACAGATCGTGAACCAGCCCGCGCCATGGGATGCCGCACTTCACGGCATTGACGAAAACGCGGTGTTTATGCCGCCAGATCAGGGCAAAATGGCGGGCAGCATGAGTGATCTTCATAAGAGCCTCTCTTTCTGCCCTTTATTATAGCGCGTTTGCGCGGATTTGTCAAGAGAGGAGGATTTTCTGTAAAACATGTCGTTTTCTACCGAAAATACTGTATATTTTTCGTCACGGTCTTTGATTTCTTCCGTATTTTCGGAAAAATCGGGAAATTTGTCGGGTGAAAGAAGATCTTCTTCGGAATTGTCGAAAAATCGGTTCGTTATCTTTATTTTCTACCGTTTTTCGCAGATTTTGCCGATTCTTGCTCATTTTTCCTTTTGCTCTTGAAAAAGCGCGCGGAATATGCTATACTACCTATGAAATCGATCACAGGCGGGGATTATCCGCAAAGGAGAGAATTTTATGAAAGAATTTATGGGGCGCGACTTCCTTCTCGGCTCTGCGACCGCAGAGAAGCTCTATTACGAGTATGCCGAGGGGATGCCGATCTTTGACTTTCACTGTCATCTGAATCCGCAGGAAATTTACGAAGACAAGACCTATCGCAGTCTGACCGAGGTATGGCTCGGCGGCGACCACTACAAATGGCGTCTGATGCGGGAATCCGGCATTCCCGAGAGGCTCATCACGGGAGACGCGTCGGACGAGGAAAAATTCCGCGCGTATGCGTCGGTCATGCCTTACGCGGTCGGCAACCCGATCTATGCTTGGACGCATCTCGAGCTTCGCCACTTTTTCGGGATCACCGACATCCTTTCCCCCGCGACCGCAGATAAGATCTATAAGGAAGCGGGCGAGAAGCTGAAAACGCTCTCGGCACGGAAAATGATCTTAAACAGCAACGTTAAGGCGCTCTGCACGACCGACGATCCCGCCGACTCGCTCGAGTACCATATCGCCCTGAAAAAGGAGGGCACCTTCCCCGTCCGCGTGCTCCCCGCGTTCCGTCCCGATAAGGCGCTGAACATCGAGTTATCCTTCTTCCGTCCGTGGCTCGCACGTCTCGAGGCGGCGGTCGGGTATCCCGTCGACAGCTATGAAAAGCTGAAGACGGCGCTCGCGTCACGCGTGGACTTCTTCGATTCCGTCGGATGCGTGTGCTCCGACCATGCGCTCGACGTGGTGATGTATGCCCCCGCGACGGACGCGGAGGTCTCGGCGATCTTCGAAAAGGCGCTTCGCGGCGAGGCTCTGACCGAAGAGGAGCTTTCGAAATACAAGGGAAATCTTCTCGTGCACCTCGGACGGCTCTATCACGCGAAGGGATGGGTACAGCAGTACCACATCGGTGCGCTGCGCAACAACTCCCGCAGAAATCTCGAAAAGCTCGGTCCCGACACGGGCTTCGACGCCATCGGCGACGCGACCTTCGCACCGAAGCTCTCTGCCCTTCTCTCCGCGCTCGACGAGACCGACGAGCTGCCGAAGACGATCCTCTACTGCCTCAACCCGCGGGACAACGAGGTGCTCGCGAGCATAATGAACTGCTTCCAAGGGGAAATTCCCGGGAAGCTGCAATTCGGCTCGGGCTGGTGGTTCAACGATCAGAAGGACGGCATGAGCCGTCAGATGGAATCGCTCATGCAGGTGGCGCTCATCTCGAAATTCGTCGGGATGTTGACCGACAGCCGTTCCTTCCTCTCCTACACGCGGCACGAATACTTCCGCAGGATCCTCTGCACGAAGCTCGGCGCTCTCGTGGAGAACGGCGAGTACCCTGCCGACTTCGAGACGCTCGGCGAGATCGTCAAGGACATCTGCTACCGCAACGCGGAGAAATTCTTCTCGAAATAAGATTTGACAAAAACCACGGAGCTGTTCCGCAAGGATGGCTCCGTGGTTTTTTGTCGATTGGTTTTTCGGCGGTTTGCACAGCGATGTTTTTCGCAAAGTGGGGAAAACGGCACCGCTTTTTATGTTTTTAACCGTTTTCGTGATGATGCCGTGCAAAAATTTTTCGTTTTTATATTCAAAAAGTGGTGCTTTCCGTGCCATGAGCCGACAGTCGGCGCGCTTCCGGTTTCGCTATGGAAACGCGTTCTTGCCTTGCCGAAAGGCGGTGCGCTTTCGGCTTCGCTATGAAAGCGTGTTTTTGCCTTTTCAAAAGGCAGATGCACTTTTGCTCTTGTCCGACGGGAGCAGAGGCACTTATTTTCTCTCCCCGAAGATCGTGCGGTTGCCTTCTCTTTTGGGAGCGGCGGAATAGAAGGCGGTGAGTGCGGCGATCATGTCGTCGAGATCGGACGCCGCCGCGGTCTCCGTCGCGGAATGCATGGCAAGCTGCGGCAAGCCGATGTCGACGGTGGGAACGGAAACGCGCGTATCCGAAATCGAGCCGAGGGTAGAGCCGCCGCGGATGTCGGCGCGGTTGCAATAGCGCTGTGTCTTTACGCCCGCGCGCTCGCAGACCGTGCGGAAGAAGGCGTCGGAATAGGCGTCGGTGGTGTAGCGTTGGTTCGCGTTATACTTGATAACGACACCGCCGCCGAGCACGGGCGCATTGTCCGCGTCGGCAAGCTCGGGGTGGTTCGGATGCTTTGCATGGGCGTTGTCCGCGCTGACCATAAAGCTATGGTAGAGCATCGCGGAAAGGTCGTCCTTCGCCATGCTCCGAAGGGTATCGAAGAGGAAGGTCGAGGCAGCCCCCTGCTTGGTCTCGGAGCCGACCTCCTCGTTATCGAAGAGGGCGAGGACGGGGATCTTGCCCGACTCCTTTGCGGCGAGGAAGCCTTCGAGGGAGGCGAAAACGCAGCCGAGATCGTCGAGACGGGGCGCGAGGATCAGGGAGCCGTCCTTCCCGATGCGTCTGCCGTATTCTCTGTTGTAAAGGAAGAGATCGTGCGCGAGGATGTCCCCGACGGGGGCGTGCGCGGCATCCGCGATCGCGGCAAGGAAGCCGCCCTTCGCCTCTGCGGTGCCGTAGAGGGGGAGAAGGTCGACGGCGGGATTCCACTTATATCCGTCGTTGACGGCGCGGTTCATATGGATGGCGACGCTCGGGATCGTGAGAAGGTCGCCGTCGAGATCGACGAGGCGTTCCTCCATCCCGTCCTCGGTGCGGACGAAAACACGACCCGCGGCGGACAGGGGGCGGTCAAGCCACGTATAATAGATCATGCCGCCGTATGGCTCGGTCTCGATGCGGGTATAAGCGCCGACGGTCTCCGCACTCATCTTCACGCGGAAGGAGGGAGAGTCGGTATGCGAGGCGGTGAGAAGAAAGCCGTCCGCCTCCCCGTGATAACGGAAGGCGATCAGCGAGCTTCCGTTTTTCGTAACGAAGTATTTGCCCCCCTCTTTCAGGGCGGGGCGAGCGCCTTCGGAAAGCTCCGTGTAGCCCTCGGCGAGAAGGCGCCGTCTTGCGGTATCGACGGTATGATAGGCGCTCGGCGATGCGGCGATAAAATCAAACAGGTCTTTTACATGATCTTTCATTTTTTGTTGTTCTCCTTTTTACCGCCCGAGGCGGTAGCGGATGATTTTCGCGCGTTTGCGGGGAGCTTTTGGCTTTGCTCCGCGGGGACGGCGGGATTTTCTTCTATTTTACACGGAATTTATAAAAATGTCAACAAGGCACTTGAAAAAATCGCGCATTTGCGGTAAAATAGAAGGGAAAGTTTGTCACGAGGGGATATTTTTGCGAAAAGCAAGGGCTTTCCCTGCGGGACTACGCATTTTTACGAATGTTTTTGCCGCCGTGCAAGCGGCGGAAGGAGGACTTATGCTTTCATTTTCCGATTATCCGACGGCGGAACGGGCATTTCACTTTTTCGTTGAGATCTCGAAGATCCCGCACGTCTCCTTTCACACCGAAAAGCTCGCCGATTATCTCGAGTCGTTCGCCAAGGAGCGCGGGCTCTTCTGCGTGCGGGACGGGGCGAACAACGTATTGATCCGCAAGGGGGCTTCCGCGGGCTACGAATCGCATCCGACCGTCGTCTTTCAGGGGCACATCGACATGGTGCCCGAGCACCTGCCCGAAAAGAACATCGATATGGAAAACGAGCCGATCACACTCGTGCGCGACGGAGAATTTTTGCGTGCGGACGGGACGACGCTCGGAGGCGACGACGGGGTCGCGGTCGCCTATGCGCTCGCGGTGCTCGACGACGACAGCCTTCCCCATCCCGAGTTTGAGGCGCTCTTCACCTCGGAGGAGGAGGTCGGTCTGCTCGGCGCGACGGCGCTCGACCCGACGCCGATCCGCGGACGGGTGATGATCAACATCGACTCGGACGACGAGGGCGTCTTTACCGTCGGCTGTGCGGGCGGCGCACGGGTCGACCTCATGCTTCCCGCGAAGCGGGAGCCTGCCACGGGTGCCGCCTACCGCGTTTCGGTCGGAGAGTTCGTCGGCGGGCACAGCGGCGCCGAGATCGACAAGGGGCACGAGAACGCGATCCTCTTCCTCGGCGAGCTTTTGCGCGAGATCCGCGCAAAGCACGCGCTCCGCGTCGCTTCGGCGATCGGAGGGAATGCGGACAATGCCATTCCGAGAAATGCGTCCTGCGTTTTCTTCGCCGACGGCGCGTCTCTGGAAGAAATTCGCGGAATATGCGAAGAAAAGTTCGCAAAAATAAAGAAAAGCGAGCCTTTTGCCGTCGTGGAGGCGGAGGAGATCGGCGATGTTTCCGACGCGTATACCGCAGAAGACAGCGACAGATTCCTCACCCTTCTCGAGCGGGTGCCGAACGGTGTGCAGGCGATGAGCGAGCAGATCGCGGGGCTTGTCGAGACGTCGCTGAACCTCGGGATGCTGGACACCGACGAGGTCTTCCACGTGACGCACTCGGTTCGCTCCTCGAAGGAGGAGGCGAAGGACGCGCTCATCGCCACCCTCTACCGCGTCGCGGAAGAGCTCGGCGGCGAGCATTCGATCCGCGGGGAGTATCCCGCGTGGGAGTACCGCGAGGATTCCCCCCTTCGCGACCTGCTTTGCAAAGTCTACCGCGAGATGTACGGGAAGGACGCGCAGGTGCTCGTGATTCACGCGGGGCTTGAGTGCGGGATCCTGTCCTCGAAGCTCGAGGGGCTTGACTGCGTTTCGCTCGGGCCGGACAATTTCGACATTCATACGACGAAGGAGCATTTGTCGATCCCCTCCTTCGTGCGGGTGTATGAATATCTTTTGCGCGTTCTCGCCGCGCTCTGACGGAGCCGCGGTCTGCCTTTCGGAGCATAGAGGTATCTCCCGAAGGGAAAGCATACCAAACAGCTTACCATATATAATGTAAAATAGAAAAACAGAAAAGCCGCCCGAGGGCGGCGGAACGGAGAGGAAAATGAACAAGAAACGCTTAAAGAATTATGCCCGTCTGATCGCGAAGGCGGGTGTCAACGTACAGAAGGGACAGGAGGTCTTCATCACGGCGGAGCTTGACCAGCCCGAATTCGTGCGCATGGTCGTCGACGAATGCTACCGCCTCGGCGCGTCGAAGGTGACGGTGGACTGGAATTATCAGCCCCTGACCCGCTCGCACGTCCGCTTCTGCTCGGAAAAGACGCTCGGTCAGCTCGACGATTGGCAGATCGAAAGATGGGAGCATCAGGCGAAGGTCCTGCCCTGCAAGATCTATCTCATCTCCGAGGATCCCGACGGGCTGAACGGCATCAATCAGAAGAAATACGCTGCCGCGATGCGCTCCCGCTCGCGCACGATCAAGCCGATCCGCGACCGGATGGAAAACCGCTATCAGTGGTGCATCGCCGCCGTGCCCGGGAACGCATGGGCGAAAAAGCTCTTCCCCGACACCCGTGTCAGCACGTCGGTGGAAAAGCTCTGGACGGCGATCCTCGACACCGCGCGCGTCGACGACGATCCCATCGCCGCGTGGGACAAACACAACAAGAATCTACAGAGCCGCTGCGACACGCTCAATTCCCTGCACATCCGCGAACTGCATTACAAGGCGGGCAACGGCACGGATCTGCGTGTCGGACTGCTGCCGAACGCGCTCTTCTGCGCGGGCGGCGAGCACACGCTCGGGGGCACCTATTTCAACCCGAACATTCCGACCGAGGAGGTCTTCACCTCGCCGCGTCGGGGAGATGCCGACGGCATCGTCTATTCCTCGAAGCCGCTTTCCTACGGCGGACAGCTGATCGAGAATTTCTGGGTCCGTTTTGAGGGCGGGCGCGCGGTCGATGTCGGCGCGGAAAAGGGCGAAGAGCTTCTGCGCGAGATCATCGGCATGGACGAGGGCGCGGCATATCTCGGCGAGTGCGCGCTCGTTCCCTACGAGTCCCCCATCAACAAGACGGGGATCCTGTTCTACAACACGTTGTTTGACGAAAATGCCGCCTGCCATCTGGCGCTCGGACGCGGCTTTACCAACCTGATCCGCGACTATGACAAGTATACCGAAAAAGAGCTTCACGACATGGGCATCAACGATTCCATCGTGCACGAGGACTTTATGATCGGTACCGCGGATCTCTCCATCACCGCAGTGACGGAGGACGGAAAGACGGTTGAGATCTTTAAGAACGGGACGTTCGCCTTTTGATAATTAAGAATTATGAATTATGAATTAAGAATTGGGTGCGGAGATGGCGCTTTTCTGAAATTCGGAGGTATGCGTTTGACTTGCGGATTTGGTGTGGACGGTACGATTGACTGCTACGCTTTATGATTTTGATTCATTTTGCAAAGAAAACCGCTTGGGCTTTTCGCCCTCGCGGTTTTCTTTGCTTTTTGTGAATATTAGTTTGCAAATTGGCGGTTTTTTCGTGTGACGCTCTTTGCTTTTTAGTTTTGGAGGATGAGGGATTTTAGTTGTTCTCTTGCGGCGTTTACCGTGGTTTGCCGCTCGGATTCTTCGGCGCGGGTCAGGAAGAGGGCGCCGTAGACGGTGGTGAGCACGGCGAAGGTCAGGCGGCTTGTCGCTTCCGTCTCCATCCCGCGGCTCTTCGCATAGGCTTCCGCCGCGCGGCGGAGGGGGGCGTCAAATTCTTTGCGTCGGCGGGCGGTGGTGGGAGAAAGAAAGACCGAGCGATAATTCGGACCCGAGAGCAAAAAGCGCAAATAGGAGACCGAAAGCTCGATCAGCCGCCGCGCGGGATCCTGCGCATAGGCGGCATCGATCTCGCGACAGAGAAGCTCCCATTTTTCGAGTATGTAGGTGAAAACGCCGTCGATCAGCTCTTCCTTGTCCTTAAAATGGCGGTAAGGGGCGGCACAGGAGACCTGCGCGCTCTTCGCGACACGGCGAAGAGAAAAATCCCCTTCCCCGTGCTTCTCCATCTCCGCAAGCCCCGCGAGCAACAGGCGCGTGCGAACGCTTGCCTCCAAATTGGCTTCTTCCATGGTTCTCTCCTTTCTTATGCTTATGTGCGACTTCTTTCCGATCTCTTCCGACTTGTATTGTAGCATATTTTCTTCCCCGTTGCAAGGGAAAGTTTTGCGGCGGAAGTTTTTTCTACATTTTCGGCAATTTTTTCGGCAATTCTTAGTCAATGATATTGACAAATCGGAAATTATGATTTATAATGAAAATACCGTCTGTTCAGGAAAGGTATACTTTTACTGACAGGCGTTTTTTGCGTCTTTTTTGCCTTCTGCTATTATAATTTTAGAAGGAAAAATGTGTCAGGAAAAGTATACGTTTCCTGACACATTTTTCTTGTTTCCCCAACATTTTTATTTTTCAAAGAAAGGAATCTGTCATGAAGAAAATCTCCCATCTTCTCTTCTCCGCAATTCTCGGCGCGCTTCTGCTTCTTGCGCTCGTGTCCTGTATGCAAAGTGGTGTAGGCAGTGACAAGACCAACGGACAATTGAATGTCACTATGCCATCGGAAAGTGTAATCTACGACGGGGAGGCACATTCGCTGACACTCGTCGGACTACCGGCAGATGCCACCGTCACTTATGCCGGCACACACAAGTTCACCGATGCGGGGACTTACACAATCCGAGCGACGGTGACGGCACCGAAATACAATTCTCTGACATTAAGCAGCACGCTGACGATCAAAAAAGCTCAGGTGACAAAGCCCGCTGCTGACTCGACCCCCTTCGTCTACACCGCGGTGGAGCAAATCTATCGAATTGAAGAAAGCAATCTTTATACTGTCGGCGGAAACAAACGGACGGCAGCAGGTACACAAACGGTCACCGTCGCGCTCAAAGACAAGACAAACTATGAATGGGCAGACGGAACAAATTCAGATCTTTCGTTTAATTTCACGATTGCACGTGGAACGTATGACATGAGCGACGTCCGCTTTTCCGACGCTACCGTGACTTATGACGGTAAAGCGCATTTTCTAACCGTAGACGAAAGCACACTCCCCGATGGGGTGCGCGTCACTTACGAAAGTAACGGTAAGACCAATGTCGGCGTTTATACCGTGATTGCACATTTCCAAGGGAATGCAAACTTCACCGCGATCCCCGACATGGTGGCAACACTGTTCATTATCAAAGCAAAAGTGACAAAGCCTATCGCCGACAAGACAAATTTCATCTATAACGGAACGGAGCAAACCTATCGGATCGAGGAAAGCAATCTTTATACTGTCAGCGGAAACAAGCGGACAAAGATCGGTTCGCAGACAGTCACCGTCGCGCTTAAAGACAAGACAAACTATGAGTGGGAGGACGCCGGCACTGAAGTTCTAACCTACACCTTCACGATTATTGGACAATCACTGTCCTTCCGATTTAAGGATCTCGAAATCTCGCTCGGCTCGCATCAATTGGTCGATGTGCAGATCATTCCGGAAGAATCGGAGCTAAAGGATCTTACATGGAGTAGCTCCGACACCAATGTCGCGACCGTGGAAAACGGTAACATCGTCGCCAAAAAGGTCGGCGTGACAACCATCACCGCTAAGCTAATCGGCACGGAGGTGAGTGCCTCCCTGACGGTGACGGTCATCAATTCGTTGATCTATGAGCTGACGGAAGACTCCAGTTTTTACAAAATCGTGGGATACCGCGGGACGTGTGAAACAATCGTGATTCCGGAAATCTACGACGGTCTGCGTGTAACGGAGATCGCCGAAGGCGCGTTCCGCGACAATATGAACCTTATGAGCATTATTATTCCGAGCAATGTCATTTGCATTGGCTCCGAGGCATTCAGCGGATGTGCAAACCTCAAAGAGATCGTCCTTCCATCGCGAGTGACGGAGATTGCCGAGAGGACTTTTTACGGTTGTTCTTCTCTCACGAAAATGGTAATCCCCATGTCAGTCGCGTCGATCGGTAACTCGGCGTTTGAGTCATGCAATGCTCTCAAAAGCGTGATTTTCGTCCATGGGACAGTAATCGGAGAAAAAGCCTTCAAAAATTGCAGCTCCTTGACCGAATTTGCCCTTCCTGACGGTCTTACAAGTATTGGTGCCTTTGCCTTCGACTACTGCACGGCGCTGACATCGCTCTCCATGCCGGATTCTGTCCTCACTCTCGGGAACGGTGCGTTCCGCCATTGCGAAGCGCTAACAAGTGTCCGTCTCTCCTCTTCTCTTACAGCGATTCCGAATATCGCCTTTCAATATTGCGAAAAGTTAACTTCTATTGACATAGGAAAGAATATCGTTACGATCGGTAACTCGTCGTTTAGTTACTGCTACGCGCTTCGTGACATTGTGATCCGCGGCAGCATCTCTTCTTTCGGTGACTCTGCGTTCTATCACTGTGAAAGCATTACTTCAATCTATTTTGCCTCTGATATACCGGGGGATCTCGGCAATGCACACTTCACTTTTTGTCGCGCGGGCATCAACGGCGACGGCATCACGCTAACGCTGGCACCCGGCGCGCGGGTACCGGACGGACTCTTCGAGCCGGGCGAGGAAGAAAACCGTGCGAAGATCACGGCAATCGTCTTTGAAGATGGGACGACGGACGCCATATGTTTTGAAAAATACGGCGTGCTCCCCTACCTTCGGAGCATTCGTGTGCCGGTTACCCTGACCTCCGTCACGGCGAACATCTTCCGAAATGATCATCTTACTGTAACCATCCCTCCGGTGGAAGGATATACGGTCTACGGGTGGTATGACAACGTAGATTGCAACGGTGAGGCGCTAAATCCTGCGGAATACCGCGGAATCGGGAGCAAGCTCTATCTTCGCTGTTCCAACCGCTATACCGTCTCTCTTACGGACGACGGACTGGCTTTCCGGAATTCGACGGGAGCAGGCGTGTATGTATACGGCGATACGGTGACGCTGACTGCACCGAGTGTCACGGGATATACGTTTCTCGGCTGGTACCGCGACGGTGTGTCGCTCTCTTCGGATCCTACTTACACCTTTGTGCTCTCGAACAGAGACGAGTCGTTCGTCGCAAAGTGGACCTACTATACACTGACGGTCGACTCCGACATGCGCGTGGCGGGGTCCTGCACTTCGTACACCGACGAGAAAATCGTCCGAGGAACGAAAATTACTTTGACCGCAAAAGCGAACGCCGGTTATACCTTCCTCGGGTGGTATAACGGCAATGAACTGCTCTCCGAGCAAACAGTCTACACCTTCAATATGCCGGCGGAAAGTCTGCATGTCACGGCAAAGTGGGAGATTACGACTTACCGCATCACTTATGTAATGGACGGCGGAACCAATTCGGAAAAGAATCCTTCCTCCTATTACGTAACAACACCCCGCATTTTGTTAGCAACGCCGACCGGTGCAGATTCCTTCACCGGTTGGTATACCGATCCGGAGCTGACCCAAAAGATCACTGCTATCCCCAGTGGTAGTACCGGGGATCTGACGCTGTATGCCGGGTGGGTCCACACACCGGGCGAAACCTATTCCGTCGATAAGGAAGCGTCTTGCTATGAGACGGGATTGCGTCACCGGGTATGCTCCGGCTGCGGGGTCAACTGCGCCTACGAGACAATTCCGATCAATTGCGAAGCGCCCCATGCATGGGGTGAGAATCGCAAGTGTATCCATTGCGGAGTTGATTTTTATTCGCAAGGACTATCCTACACCTACGATTCACGGTCAGAAAGCTACACGCTGTCCGGAAAAGGAACATGGAATGATACGATCTTGGTCATTCCCGTGACTTATTACGGAAAGCCGGTTGTGAAGATTGGCGATTCCGCGTTCTGGGGTTGCAAAGGGCTTACGAGCATCACGATTGGGAATAGCGTCACGAGCATTAGCTCTTCTGCGTTCGAAGATTGCACAGGGCTTACGAGCATCACGATTGGGAATAGCGTCCAGAACATTGGAAGCAACGCCTTTTATGCGCGCACGAGTCTGAAGACTGTCACCTTCGCAGAAAATTCCCAATGTTCAAGCATCGGCTCTTATGCGTTCTACG
>CAVEOF010000030.1:0-18427 GCA_963617165.1 Coriobacteriaceae bacterium
GGGCGTCATAGCTTCCTTTCGTCTCTATTATTTTTTTAAAATTTGGTCTCACATCATTGACAAATATACACTGTTATATCGTTTTTTTCGACTTTTTCTATTGACTTTTCAAATCTTTTTTGTTATAATAAAAATCGGTATATTGGGGGTTCATGCCGGTGTGTCGGCAGCACGGGGGGAAAAGATGGAACGGTACGAACATTTTGCAAAACGAATTCGGATTATGGCGGCTGTACTGATTTCTTTTGTCTGCGCAGTGCTGTTTTCCGCCTGCTCTCGCGACGGCGTCGTTTCCGTCTCTGTGAGCGGACCGACCGAGATCCTTGTCGGAGATTTTGAGTATTCCGACTATACGGTTGAGGTCGCCCGTGCGTCCGGGGACACCGAAAAGGTATCCCTAACGCGGGAAATGCTTTCCGACGCGGACAATCTGAAATTTTTTGCAAACGGAGAGCAGACGCTCACCGTGAATTACGGCGGAAAATCCTGTGAATTGCGGATCACCGTCTGCCTTTATGAATTCGAGGATCTGCGGTTTGACGATGTGACTGCGGTCTACAACGGCGAATATGTGACGGCGGAAGTGTTTGAAAACTATCCAGCGGGGACGGAAGTGTATTACCGGAACGGGAATCGGTTTATCAATGCGGGCGAATACGAGGTGACCGCAACCGTCTCCGCAAGAAATTACGTTACGCAGACGCTGACGGCAAAGGTTGTGATCAAACGGGCGGAATACGATATGTCGGGAGTCTCGTTCGATGCGGATACGCTTGCGTTCGAATATGACGGAGGCGAACATACGGCGCGGATTTCCGGAGCTCTGCCGGAGGGCGTCAGTGTATCCTATCCCGACCGCAACAATGTCAGAACCGATGCGGGAATCTATACGGTTACCGCGCGCTTCTCCTCGACAAACGGAAATTACCTGCCCATAGAGGATATGACCGCGCAGATGGTGATTGCCAAAAAGAAGTACAACACCGAGGGACTGGCGTTTCAGGATAAAAATGTGACATATAACGGGCAGGCGTATTCGCTTTCGGTGGAAAACCTGCCGGAGGGCGTCGGAGTGAAATACGGTGTGACAAAGGACGGCGAGGCGGTTTCCGGAACGGAGTTTGTGAATGCCGGAACCTATACCTACACGGCAACCTTCCTTACCGCCGCCAATTACGAAGAAATTCCGACCATGACCGCAACGCTTACCGTTTCTCCTGCGGTTTACAATGCGGATAACATCCGTCCGAATGGCATGGAGGTGTCCTATGACGGACAGCCGCACACGCTGGTACCTCCGGAGGAGCTTCCGGACGGACTGGAAGCGGAGGAGTACTGGTATGAGAAAAACGGGGAACGGATTTACATCGACGACGATAAGGAGAAAGGCTATCTGACGGAGATAACCGATGTCGGAGTTTATGTGTATTGTCTGCGGATGAAAGACCCAAACGGAAACTATGAGCCTTTTATTGTGCGGGCATACCTGACGATTAAAGCAGAGTAAAGGACCGGGCGGTTCTTTCCGTCGGAGCATTCCGGGAAATCCTTCAGAGAACGGGTGAGTTTAGTATGAAAAGGAAATTTGGCACGGTTGGATTGATTGTTTTGATCAATCTTGCAATTTCGAATATTGCCGTTCTGAGTCTGTCCCGACTGTCGCTCGGCATTGCCGAATATATGCGGTACGAGGTGTTTCTGTTCCTATTCCTGATGCTGTTTGCAAACGTGCTGCTTTCCAATCGGTTTTGCAGCGGGAAAGCACAGGAATGGCTGTTTTTCCTGTCGGTATCGGTTCTGGTATCGGTTCTTCTCGCATTTGTTACCTATTCGGTCATCAAAAGCGAATGGAAAACGGACAGAATCGCATGGGGAGAATGTCTGCGCGAGATCGTTGAATTCGATTTTCTGTTTTACGGTCTGAGTCTCGGGTTTTTCGTGGCATTCGTCTCGCTTTATTGCGGGGTTTTCGACCGCAGTCTGTTGCGCTTTGCAAGAAGCTCCGGCTTGATCGGACAGGGAAAAATCAAGTCCATTGAGGCAAACCTTGAAAATTCCCGCTGGATGAATGCCGAGGAAAAGCAGAAAAATTTCAAAAGTTATGCCTACACAAAACTGGGTACGGTGAAAAAAGACGGCATTCCCGTCATGGCGCAGCTGAACAGAAAGGGAACCGATGAAACCGTGATGTTCAACTCCCCCAGCCACTCCATCATCATCGGAGCAACCGGCTCCGGTAAAACGACAACCTTCGTCAGCCCGATGATTCAGATTCTCGCATCGACCGACGCGGGGTCATCCATGGTGATGACCGACCCGAAAGGAGAGTTGTTCGCCCTGCATTCCGGCTATCTTGCGGAGCGGGGATATGATGTAAAGGTGATCGATCTGCGTGACACCTATTCGTCCTATCGCTGGAATCCGCTTGACGCGATCTGGGATAACTATCAGCGATATGCCGATGCGCACAACAATGCGTTCCGACGCAGGGATCCGCTTCCGGACGGAATGCCGCTCGGAAATGAGCGGGAAACTTTTGAGAGCAGAGAGGTTTGGTATGAATTCGAGGGGCGGGCTTATTCGGAATATCCGGATTTGGTCAATGCCATCAAGGTCTTCAAGAGAAAGACTTACGATGAGGTTTACGAGGATCTGAACGATCTGGTGTCGGTTTTGGTTCCCGTGGAGAACGACAGGGACCCCATGTGGGAAAAGGGCGCGAGAAGCATTGTTCTGGCAACGCTGATTGCCATGCTGGAGGACAGCGAGGAGCAGGAGCTCGGCATGACGAAAGAAAAATACAATTTCTTCAACCTTGCCAAGATTCTGCAAAACTCCGCAGACGATTATCTGCAGCTGCGCAGATATTTTTCCGGCAGAAGTCCGCTTTCGAAAGCGTTGGCGCTTTCCAAGCAGGTCTGCGATGCGGCGGAATCCACGCGCGCTTCGTATATGTCGATTGTTTACGAAAAGCTGACGCTGTTCAACGATGCCGGCATCTGTGGTCTGACCGCTTCGTCCGACTTCCGCCCCGAAGATCTTGCAGACAAGCCGACGGCGCTGTTTCTGAAGATTCCGGACGAGAAAACGACAAGGCACAATCTGGCGGGCATCTTTTTGATGAATCTGTATAAACAGTTAATCAAGGTTGCATCGTCCAATCCCGATCTGTCGTTGCCGAGAAACGTATACTATATTCTTGACGAGTTCGGAAATATGCCGAAGATTGAAAACTTCGATAAGATGATTACGGTCGGTAGAAGCCGCAAGATATGGTTCAATATGATTGTGCAGTCCTATTCGCAGCTGAACAACGTTTACGGTGATAAGGTTGCGGATATCATTAAGGGCAACTGCGGCGTGAAAATGTTTATCGGTTCCAACGATATGGGAACCTGTAAGGAGTTCTCCGAGCTGTGCGGAAACGTGACCGTTGTCACAAGATCAACAAGCGGGACGGATCTGGATCGATCGGTCAATGTGTCCACGCAAACGCAGGTAAGACCGCTGATCTATCCGTCCGAGTTGCAAAGACTGAATCACGGCTCGGACATCGGGCACTCCGTGATTGTGACATTCGGAAATTATCCGCTCCGTACATACTTTACGCCGAGTTTCAAAGTTCCGCTGTACAAAACCGGTCAGATGAATACGGATTTCTTGAACGAACGCTTTTTTGATGAGCAGGAGATTTTTTACGACATTGAAGTCCGTAATGCAATCATGCTGCGGGAAGAGGACAGCTCGGACGGTTCCGACACCATCACCGATACGGGAGGAGACTTCAAAGAGCGGATTTCCGATGCGGAACCGAAGACACCCGTCACGGAGGAGGCGGAGCAAAACCTTTCGGATACGGAAGAAAACCGACGGATATTGGAAGAGCTGCGCCGGTTCAGAGAAGAGCATCCCGGTCTGACAGAAAATGATATCCTTTCAAGGTTAAAAATGCTGTCTTGAAAGAAGAGGATAGGTAGATGAAAAGAGCGGTTTCCATGGTCTTGCTTGCTTGCATGATGTTTCTGACCTTTTTCGGTGCGTTGCATATCGAAGCATCGGAGCCTGCGGGCGGAACGGATGCGGACGCGGGCAAAACAACGGATGGAGAAACAACAGCGGGCGGAACAGACAGTGACACGGCGACGGAACGGAAAACGACGGTTATTTATTTCGAGGCGGTCGACACGAAACGGGACAACTACGGGAATCTGATACCGAACGGCAACGGAGAGATTACGGTCGGAATCCGAATTCCGAAAGGGAGCGGTAGCGTTTCTCTGACCGTTCGGACGCGCGACATGAGTGCGCTGGCGTCCTCATCGGATTATGAAGCGAAATCCCAAACGATTAGGCTGGTTTCCACGGAAACGAGCGGAGCTTCGAATTATTTCACCGTAAAAACCAATCCGACCGATGCCGTTGCAAATCTGATTGAAAACAGTTCGGTTTACCCCGAATACAGCGGTCTCACACGGCTCTTCGAGATCGTACTTTGTGACATCGAAACCGACAGCGGCTGCGGGTATGTCGTGCTGAACGATGTGAATGCAAAGGAAGGCTCCGCAAGCCTGAAGTGCAGGGTCAAAACCAAATACGATTATGAATATACACAATATACGAAAAAAGACGGGAACAGCGGACTTTATCTGACCGATTACCTGTACGGAAAAAGCTTTTCCTCCGCTTGGATCACCCGCAGCAGTAAAGTGAACGCAACAAAGCCGTCGGGCTGTACGCTTTCCGTGGATGACGGTGAGGATGACGGTAGCTTCCTCATTGAATTTGAGCGGCTCATCGGATATGAGTATCTCCGAAAGTATCGGAATACGGGGCTGGCGGATATCTATTACGGCGGTTCCGCCGTGCTGTCGGAAAGCAGCTGGTACAGCGGAAGCACCCCGGCGATATTCCGACTTTCGGGGCTTTCGGGGAACGATGGCTCGGACGGGGTTTGGAATGATATTTTCTATTCGGAATATTACGATCCCAAAAGTGACGGCGCGCCGATTCTGTTCGGCGAAACGGGTTACGCCTACAACGGCAGCTCGGATTATCGGTATAAGCTGACCGACAATGCGAGGAATTGGCTGAACAGCAACGCGGGATATTCCGTGAGCAACACGGAGGACCCGATGTATTCCCGTGTGTCCGAATACAGGTTTTCAACGCTTTCGGGAAAGGTTTACAAAAGCAATGCGGAGACACTGCGGCTCAGCATCACCCGCAATTCGTCCTATGACATGGTGTTTGACAACCTGCGTATTGACAGCGAGCTTTACGATGCAAAGGCTCCGGAAATTCTGAAAACCTCTTTCGATGAAACCGTTTCCGCGGAGAACAAGGTGTTGCGGTTCTCGATCCGCTTTTCCGAGCCGGTGCATTTTCCGGTCGGTACGGATACATCGGGGCTGACGGTAACCGGCTATGCCAACGGAATTTCAACGAAACCGCTTGATTTTGTTTATGCGGGCGGTGAAGGCTCGGATACGCTGTATTTTGAATGTGACCTGACGGAATACCAAAACCAAAAAGGCTATGCGGGAACGAAGATCAGCTCCGTTCTGTTTCCAAAGGATTCGGTTTGCAACGTGACGGAGCTGAAAAAGCTCTCCGATTACGCCTGCAATTTCGAGCAAAGCAACAACGATGCCGACCTCAGCGGATTCGAAGGTGTGACCTACAAGGTGGCAATCGATTTTCGCAAGCCGGCTGTGAAGGCAACGCCGGTAACCCCCGCTGCGGCGGCGCAGTCGCATACCATCGACGTCACGGTTTCCGATATGGATTCCGTCGGAGCGAAATTCTGCTATACATGGGTGGAAGCGGCAAAGGCGGAGACCGAAGGGTATGAGCCTGCATTGTATGACCATTGCGAGACTCTCAACCCGATAACCGTTACGGTTATCGGCGAAGGCTTGACCGGTGAATACTGCCTTTATTATAAGGCGCGCTCCGCATACGGGATAGAAACAACGGGGCATACGGCGGCACTGAAATTCGACAATACCCCGACCGAGATTCTTTCCCTGTCTCTCGGAACACCCAATGCGGCGGTCAGCGAAAGAACGGTTACGATGACGCTGAGCGACGAAAGTTTTGCCGCCTTTTATGTGTCCGTGCGCACGGCAGAATCCGATTGGTCGAGTGACGCCTTCTGTTCCTTGACAAAAACAGCTGAAAAAAACGTCTACACTTTTACGTTGGACGGAGAAGCTTTGTTGGGGACGACAGTTACAAACGGCAGCTTCTACTTCCGATTCGCGACAATCGATGCGGCGGGCAACCGATTTGAGTATACAACGGATGTTGCCTATCTGTTCGATACAACCGAACGTTGCGCAGTGGATCTTGTGATAGAGGGAACCGCCTGCGATTTCTCCGGTCCGGACGATGTCGAGGTCGGCAATTCCTCATGGGTAAAGGAAAACAACGGGGAGGGAAAGCACAGCTATCGTGACAGCTATCGAGCAGATGGCTTCGTGCTGAAATTCACATCTTCATTGAAACTGAGCCTATGTGTCCTGAAGAAAGGAAATACGGATCTGACGAAAGATCCGAGTGAGTATTTTACCGTTAGGGGAACGGGAACGGACAGTGACCCGTTTGTCATGACATATAAGGGAGATAAAGGCGGGTATTTTTCTGTTCAGCTGACCGGTGACGACGGCTCGGACGCCAAGAAAAATACGGATGTATTCACTTTCTATCTTGCAGGAGAAAACGATTCGGTTGCAGGATATGAAAAGACCGTTTCCGACAAGCTGGTCGTAAATCGGGTATGGACGGCATCGGACATCAAATATTATTGGATGGGAAGCAGCGGTGTCAACAATGAAAGCTACAATCCGACGGGGAAACTTTCGTTGGCATTTTCCTCCTATGACATGGCTTTCCAATATTATACATATATGGAAATGCAGGATCTGACCCTGCTGTGCATCACCGACAGCGAGGCCAGGACGCTGAACGGTGGGTATGCCGAGGATTACAAAAAGGCGCAGAATGAAACTACGACCGCGGAGGCAGGTCAGACATGGATTCGCTACAAGTCCTCCTCGTGGAATCAGTCCGGAGATTCGAAAAACTGGAATTACTATTTTTACAGCCAGACGGAGCAGGACAGAATCAATGCGACAGGTCTGTCAGCCAACCTGAAGTCGGCAATAGCCTCGGTTGTCGGAAAGATCATGAACAAAGGAAGCTACGTCACTCTGACAAGCCATGACGGCATCAACGCGGCGGGAATTCCGTATCTGGATTCTTCGCGCATCCGCCCCGACGCCCTTTCTGCGGGTCAGACAAAAAGCGGATCGGTTTTCAGAGTGCCCGTCTCTTTCGTCGGTGACGTCGGAATCTATGCCCCGTATTACCGCAACACCGACGGAGAGCAGTATCCGGTGGCTGCACAGATGCTGACCGCATCGGCGTTCACTTCATTTTACTATAAAAGCGAGAAAGAAAGCACCTATACAAAGCTGAATGTTTCCGGTGGATTCTATCTCAAAGACAAGATCCGCTTAACAGGTATCGTCGACATCGTGGAGCGCGACGAAAACGGCATCCGTATGTACTCTGTTTACATCGATAATTCCGAACCGGAGCTTAATATTTCCTACCGCCATTCCGACGACAGCCAAAACGAGACGCTGACCAAAGAGAAGGACGGTCAGACTCTGAATGTCAGATCTTTTACATTTCAGGCGTTGAACGATTCCGACGCATATGCCTATGTCGCGGTGTATGCCGGAGGGGTATATAAGGGCGCTTATCTGGCGGAAGAATTGGTCGGCGTGTCCCTGCCGGACGGGAAATATAACATTGAGGTGTACGACCGCTCCGGCAATCATTTCGGCTTCGTGCTGAAGGTCAGCTCGGCGGATTTGACGGTCTCGTGCTCGGTCAGAGTGCAGGAGAATTATTACCTGCGATTCGAATGTACCTATCCGAAAGAGAATATTTTCCGGTTTGAGATTTATCTGGACGGAGTTCTTCTGGTTGACAGTCCGGACGCACTGACGCTGAACCGGATCGTTCTGCGGGATGGCGGCATATACCGCATTTACGTTGAGGACATTTTCGGAAACAAGTACGAGAAGGAGACAAAGCTGACAAGGAAAGAGCCGGAAGTCACATGGTATATCGAGGGGGCGAACGGCTCGGAGAAGGTGGACGAAACCAAAAGCGACCGACTCGGGTTCATCAAAACACGGTTGGGAACATCGAATTTTCTGATTACAACAAAGGGAAAGGTTTCGTTTCTCTATCCGGCATCGGAAGAGTACACGGTGGAATTCCTTTCCGGAAGCGGGGAGACTTCAAAGGTTTCCGGAGGAGCCTATAATAAGGTGCAGATCAACGAAACAGACAACTGGCAGGTTCGGATATCTTATACGGATTACGGAAGCGTATCCGTGACCTATACGGGCAGATTCGATTCCCTCGCACCGACGGTTTCCGTCACATCGACCCGACCGAAATATACCTATGCCGATGAGGACGAGGAAACGGTCAGACAACTTTTGGCGAACGCAAAGGCAGGCGACATTATCGAAATCCCCGATGTGAGCTATACGCGGGTTGACTCGGTCAGCTCTTCGGTGTTGCCCGGCGATAAGGTCGTGGGAAGTCCCGTGACCGTAGCCGTTTCGGATGCCTCTGACCTGTATAAATGGTCCTATTCCCGCAACGGTACGCTTGTATGCGAGTATACCGAGAATTTTCCGGAATCGGTATACATCGGTACGGAGGGGGACTACCTGATCAGTGCAACGGATCGGTTGGGCAACAGCACGTCTTTCTCGTTCAGCATCGGTCAGGCGGAGCTTACCGAGCTGAGCGTGGATGACATGGTCGGTGAGGCATCACGGTACGGACATAAAAATGTTGTGGCTCGGCTGAGCGGCGCAGGCGCATTCGTCTTTGTCCTCGACGGCGAGTATTTCAATCTGACAACCGACGGAAGCTGCCTGAAGCGCCTGACGATACAGGTGGCGAAGGACGGTCAGTCGGCAACGGTTGTAGAGAAGACGCTGATCGAAAAGTTTACGGATACGGCGGAAACCGTTGCGGAAACCGATTCCGCAACCGTCCGCGTCCGTTGCTCGGACGGGATCGTTTCTCTTGAAATCGCCCTGAAAGAAAGGGCGGAGGGAACCGTCCGCAAAGCCGATATTAAAATACGTGTTCAGTCCGACGCAAGTGCCGAGTGCAAATATTGCGAAACGGAAATTTCGGATGAACGCGTTTATCTGAAGTATACGTTCGGCAGTAAAACCGGAACCGTTTCGGAAACACTTTACGTCAACGGAACCTTTACGGTCAGCCCTCCGGAGGGGATATCGGGATATCGAGTTTACTATTCCGATACGGGCAACTACGACAGCGACGCTTTCAGGGAGCTGACGGAAGATTTCGTCGACGGGAAGGAAGGCTTTTATCGGTTTGTTGTTTGCAACAAATACGGAAATGTATCAACGGTCGAGATCATCTGCAGCAAGAGCATTGCGGTTGTCGGAAGCGCGACCTATCTGGACGGGGCGGGTACCGTTTATTCCGTCAGCCACGGCGGCGCGTTTTATTCCAACGCTTCGGTGTCGCTACGGGTATACCGGAGTGCGGGATACACTGTGACCAAAAACGGGAGCGCATACGAGCCGGATGTCCGGAGTGACGGAGAAGAAACCATCCTCACTGTGTCGGGGGAAGGGGACTACACGGTGATTCTTTCCGACAGATTCGGCAACTCCGTGACGAAAGATATCCGTATCCGCAATACCCGGATTGACTATTCGGAGGAGTGGCTGGACGGCTTCAACGATAAAGCGCTGAAAAAAGCGGAGGGGTATACCAATACAAAGGTATCCTTTAACCGAGATGCTTTGATCGGCGGCAATACGGTCAAACAGATCACTGTTACTTACGGTGACAAAACCGTTACGGTGTACGATGCGATTACGGATTCCCCGATTGCGTTTGACGAAGCCTTTGCGGTCGGAGACAGCGGAGACGGTGTTTATCAGATCACATTCCGTGATCTTTACGGCAACAAGGCAACCAAAACGGTGCATTATCGGTCGCAATCCCCACTGACCGTTTCAAGAACGACCCGCAATGCGGGAAGCCAAAGCTACGCGATTGATGCCGCGCTGCTTGAAAACGGGGTCTGGAGCAATCAAACGGTTGAATTGGCTTCCGATGCAACCGAGGTGCTTTTCAAGGTGAATTCCGAGGTGAGAAATCTTCCGTATACGTTTGATTTCCCGAACGGCTCGGACAGCGGCAAATTTGAATACACGGTGGAGTACACCGACGAATACGGATTCTCGTATACGTTCGTATGCGTGCTGTATCGCGCATCGGTGGAGATCGATGTGTCCGCAATGCATGTTGCGAACGGAATTACCAAAGACCCCGTGTCGGTGGTGTTTGCCGAAAATTGCACGGCGGAAATCTTTCTCAATGACACTCTGCTCGGAACATACGAAAGCGGCGGGAAATATCTGCGGGACGGGAATTATGTCATCCGGGTGTCTGACCGCGCGGGCAATATCCAAAACTATTCGGTAAAGCGCGACAGTGTTGCGGAGTTCGGTCTTTACAGCGGAGATTCCGAGCGGGAATTGGTCAGCGGAGAAATTACAAACGAAACTTCGGTTCGTTTTGCACCCAAAAACGGAGATGCCGTGTCTTATGATTCGGTATACCTCAACGGAAAAGCCGTGGACGGGTTTCAGTCATCGGTATTCGGCGAGAGCGGAAAGTGGGAGATCATCGTTCGCGATGAGATCGGCAACAAAGAATATTTCTGCTTCTACATCGTTCCGCACGCGCTGGTATCGTTCGATTACCTGACCCCTTACGGCTACAGGGTTACGGAAGTGACCTATGATTCCGGCGGCGGCAAAGTCGATTGGATCGATTCGGTGGAAGAGCGGGAAAACGGGTCGTATCTGGCATTTGAGGCGGGCGGTAAGTACGAGGTCGTTATGACATCGGAGCTTACCGGAAAAACTTCCGGATTCACGATCGTAATCGACCCTTCCGTCCCGCAGATCGTCCTGAACGGTGCGGAAGACGGCGTTGTTACGAAGGACAATGTCAGAATTTCGGGATACGAAACAGGCGATACGGTATTGATATACCGCGACGGAGCTCTTTGGAAAGAGATCAAGGTGCTTACGGCTTCGGATGTACCCGAAATCACCGAAAAAGGTGATTACCGGATTGTCGTCATCAATGAAGCGGGCGGCAAAACCGAGGTCGGATTTACGAGAGTTTACACCGCAAACACGGCGACAAGCGCGCTGATCATCGCGCTGACACTGGCAACCGTGATCGGTCTCTTTGTGGGGTTGTTGCTCCGCAAAAAGCCGAGAATAGACTAACGGAATTCTAAAAATTATATATAAACAGGAGATTAAGAACATGTTCAACACACTTTTGGCAACCGGAATATCCCAGAATGACCTTGAGAAAATCGTAAAGCCGATCCTTGACCTTTGCTCGGTTTTGGTACCCGTATTGCTGTCGGTCGTCGGAGCCGTCGGCATGATTTACTGCATCCTCCTCGGCGTCAAGTATGCCAGAGCGGATGAGCCGCAGGAGCATGACAAATGCAAAAAAGCACTCAAGAATGCCATTATCGGATTCGTTTTGATTTTTGTCCTGCTTGCTATGTTGCAGGTCGGTCTGTCCGTTTTCGAAAACTGGTGGGAGTCGTATGCGATCTGAACGCTTGATTGCCGCTGTCTGCTCTGTATGTTGCTTTGCACTCTGCTTGTCGGGATGTGCTCCGGATCTGGGGAACGTGACCGATTGGGAGGACTACGGGCGGAAATTTCCGAGTGCCAGCCTTGTGAAAGACAACGGCGAGGTTCTGTCCGCAGAAGCAGGAGCACTGTACAGCGACAGTGCAATCAACAACTTCAACCAAAGTGATTTTGACCCCCCGACGAAAAGCAACGCGTATCGGTATATGGCGGTTTTTGCGGGGGAAAAGGTCACGGTTGAAGAGTTCGTGATCTACATACGCTCGGAAACGGATGTTACAATGCAAGTCTCCGTCTACGCGGGAAAGCTCAACGAAAATACGGAAACCGAAACAGGAACGGAAACAGGAACGGAAACGGGAGAGAAACCGGAACAGCCGAACCCCTATGACAAGCTTGCGGAAGGTGACGCGGTTGCGAACGTGACGGTGGCACCGAAGGCAGGGCAATGGACGGCTCTTTCCGTCAAAAGATGGAAAATCGACGGGGAAACGCGTTCGTCTGTTGAATTGGGCACGGGAGAGTGTCTGTTATTTCGGTTTGACAACAACTGTATTCGGTACGATGCGGACGACGAGACCGTTACAATGAAAGATTCTCCGGCAAGGATATGCTTTACGGCAATGCTGATCCGTGTCGGTGAGTAGAGGCGGGTGAAATTATGTTCGATTGGTTTTGGGAATTTCTGTACAGCATAACAAAATCCATTTTCCGCATCATTGACGGGCTCATGGAGTGCGCAAACAAGCTGTGTGGGATAGAAGCGATTACCGTCGCAGGGGAGGAAACGGATTTCCTGACGTACCTGCTCCGCAGTCAGAAGATTACGGGGGCGTTTGCCGTTTCGGCAGTGGTCGGGCTGATCGTGCTGGTGTTCTTTACGATTCTGTCCATTCTGCGACTGATCGTGAAGGAAAAACCGGACATGACCCCTGCACAGGTGTGCGGAAAGGCATGCAAAAGCGTGCTGACATTCCTGTTCATTCCCGCTATCATGATTGTAGGTATCTGGGCATCCAATGTATTTATGCAGGCACTTTATCGGGCTACGCTTTCGGGCAGTGACAGCATCGGAAGCTTTCTGTTCACAACGTTTGCCGACGAAGCGTGGATAGACCCGGCGTCCGCGGCGCAGTTTCTTGACGGCACGTTGAAATACACGATTACGGATGACGTATCAAGAGCTGTCACTCTGGAGAATTATGACTTCTTTGCTTCATGGGTGGCGGGAGCGGTCATCCTGTGGAATTTGGCATGGGCGCTTTTGGTGTTTGTCGACCGTGCAATATCCATTGTCATTCTGTACATCGTCTCGCCGTTCTCGGTTGCTTCCTCGGTGCTTGACGACGGCTCGCATTTCAAACTCTGGCGGGAGCAAATGCTCACGAAATTTTTTGTGGGATTCGGGACCATTCTGGCGATCAATATCTACTGTCTGATCGTTCTGCTGGTGACGGACTCCTCCATGGCATTTTTCCCGTCAAACGATTTCTTGAACAATCTATGCAAGATTCTGTTCATCATCGGCGGTTCGCTGACGATGAAAAAGGCGATGGCGCTTGTCGGCAATCTGGTCAGCAGCGGCGGCGGAAGCAACGAATTGCGGGATAATGTTTTTGCGGGGAATGCGCTCGGCGGACTGGTCGGAGGCGGCTTGAAAATGGTTGCGGGAGTTGCCGCAAAACCGTTTTCATGGGGCGCGGACCGTGTCGGAAATGCAGTGAACCGCGGAATCGAAGACAAAATCGGAAACAAGATTTTCGGAAGCCACTACGGCGGCGGTCGTGACGGCACAACGGGGGACAGAAATTCCATTGACGGCAATGCAAACGACCGCGACAATGAAAACACCAACCATAACGAGGTGCAGGCAGGCGAAAATGACGAACTCGGAAATCTGATCCGGAATTCGGGGCAGAATCCGGAGGGAGAGAATAATCGCAACGAAGGTGAAGAAAACCGCGACCGTGAAAATCAGGTTCTGAACGCAATGCAGGAAAACAACGCAGAGGGGAACAACGCAAACAACGGGAACGGAAACAACAATGTGGGATAACGGGAAACGCATATGAGAATCATTCCAAAGACCGCAAAGGTCAAAGTCGAATTTTTTAAGAACATTTCCATCGCGGATATCGGCATTGCGATTGCCGCTATGCTGTTGGAGCTGTTGCTGTTCCTTTCCAATATCGGCATTGCAAAGTATCTGCTGATGATTGTGATGCTGTGCCTGACGGCAGGACTTTATATGCCGTGCAACGGCGACAGGTTTTATATGTTCTTCGTGCATTTCGTGAAGTATCTGTTTTCGGTGAAGAAATATTCTTCGGACTACGACCGCGCCTCAACCGACATATCGAATTTTATCGCGGTTCGGGACGTCAAAGACGGCTTCGCGGTTTACGCAAACTATTATGCGGGCGTTTTGGAGATAGACCCGCGGGAATTCCGCTTGCTGTCGGGATTCCGACAGGATCAGATTATCGACAAATGCTTCGGAAAAGTGATCCGGAGCATTTCCGGAAAAAGTCGCGCGTCGCTTGTGAAAATCGACCGTCTGCTGGATTTTTCGGAGTATATCCGGCTGGAGGACGAAAAAAGAAAGACGCTTGCGGAAATGTTTGAGGCGGACGCGATTACCGAGGAAGAGCTGAACGCGCGGAATCGGATCATCGACGATCGGGTCATGATTTACGAAAGTCTGAACATCAGCAACAGGATCAGCAGACCGTTTTATTATCTTGTCATTTACGATGCGGATCGCGCCGCAATCACCGATTTACTGAAAAGCGCGGTCTCCCTGTTTGCCGAATACGGGATGTCCTCGCATATTCTGAATCAGAAGGAGATGTGCGTATTTCTCAAGCATCAGTTTACCGATAATTTCGACGAGCACGATGTGGATTTGCTGAATGAATCGGAACTTCTGAAATGGATAGAGCCGAAAGAAATTCAGTTCACACCGCAAAAAACATATATAGACGGTGTCGAAGCCTACAACTATACGGTCAGCAATTATCCCATCTTCGTCCTGAATGCGTGGGGGTATAAAATCTTCAATATCGACGGCGTAAAAGTCGTGATGAATCTGGAGCCGTATGAAAAAGGCAAAGCTATCAGAATGATCGACCGATCCCTGCAGGAGCTGATGAGTCAGAGCGAACAGTCCTACCGTGCAAGCTCGGTGATTGACCGACAGACGCACATCAAAACGCTGGTCAATCTGTTGCAGACCCTGCAGAACGACAACGAAACGCTTTTTAAGGTGACTCTGCATTTCACGGTGTACGCAAAGCATGAAACCGCACGGAATGTCAAAAAGCGTATCCGCAGAATCCTGACGGAGGAAGGTTTTGATCTGTCCGACAACTTCTGTAAACAGCGTCAGGCGGTCGTTTCCTCCAATCTGTCCGCGTATGATGCGATGCCCGAATATGCCAGAGCGATTCATGCCTCGTCCGTTGCGGCAAGCTTTCCGTTTGTCCTGTCCTCGGTGATGGACGGCAACGGTGTTTTGCTCGGAGAAAGCAAAGGCGCTCCCGTGATTGTGGATTTCTTCCGCCGCGACAACGAACGGGTCAACTCCAACATGGTCGTGATGGGACGGTCCGGCTCGGGAAAATCGTTTGCGACGAAAACAATGCTGACACAGCTGTCGGTTGAAAACAGCAAGGTTTTCATTCTGGATCCGGAGGACGAATACGGAACGCTTGCCCGCAATATCGGCGGAAAGCTGATTGATGTGGGAACCGCCTCGGAGGGCAGAATCAATCCGTTCCATATCATCACCTCGCTGGAATCGGACGAAAGCGCGGAGGGGGCAAACAATTTCAGCGTGCATCTGCAGTTCCTTGAGCAGTTTTTCAGAGAAATTCTGTCGGGAATCGACCCGCAGTCGCTGGAATACCTCAACAACCTGATCGTTGATATGTATGCCGAAAAGGGAATCGGGTCGCGGACGGATTTTTCGTCGCTGAAGCCCTCGGATTACCCGATTTTCGACGACCTGTATCGGCTGATCGGAAAGCGTCTGGAAGATGCCACGGTAAATTACGATGTCGAAAACTTGCGTATTCTGAAGAATTTCATCGCAAAGTTTTCGGGAGAGGGACGGGATGCGATGCTTTGGAACGGGGAATCGTCCCTGTCGGTAAAAGAAAACTTTACCGTTTTCAATTTCCGCTCCCTACTTTCCAACCACAATCAGGCGATTGCCAACGCGCAGATGCTTTTGGTGCTCAGATGGCTTGACAACGAGATTATCAAAAACCGCGATTTCAATCTGAAACACGGTACCTCCAGAAAAATCATCGTGGCAATCGACGAAGCGCACGTTTTTATCGACCCGATGTATCCCGTTGCGCTCGATTTCATGTTCCAGCTGGCGAAGCGGATCAGAAAATACAACGGAATGCAGATTGTCATCACACAGAATATCAAGGATTTCGTGGGAAGTCAGGACATTATCCGGAAATCTACGGCAATCATCAATGCCTGCCAGTATTCGTTCATCTTTTCCCTGTCGCCGAACGATATGGACGATCTCTGTACGCTGTATGAAAAAGCGGGTAAGATCAACGCCGTTGAGCAGGATCAGATTGTCAACAACGAAAGAGGTCATGCGTTCATCATAACGGGACCGCAATCGCGGACGAACATATCGGTTATTGCCTCGGACAAAATGCGGAAGATCTTTGAATAGGAGTTGCGGCGATGAATCTGGAGCAGGAACTTGCCGACTGTCGGTCTTCTCCGTCAGAGCAGAAAAAACAGACGCTTTTTGAAAAAATATACGGACAGTATTATAAGCTTGTTTGGTTTTGCGTGTTTCGCTTTCTGGGGAACAGGGAAGATACGGAAGAGATTTCCGATGACGTATTTGTCGGGTTCTATTTCAGAATGGACAAAACCGAAATCGGCAACATCAAATATTATCTGACCCGTTCCGCAAGGAATCTGTCTCTGAACCGTCTGAGAACCCGCAGACCGACCGAAGAACTCAATGAAAACACGGGTGGAGAATATTTTTTCAGCGCAGGGTCGGGACTTCTGGAGGAAGTGGAACGGCTGACAACGAAAGAGCAGATTGAACTGTTGCACCGTCACGTGCTGGAGGGATATTCTCTCTCCGAGATTGCACAGCAACGCGGGGAATCGCTCAACACGGTGAAAAGCCGTTACAGGCGACTGATCACGGAACTGCGATCTGTATTGGGGGATTTTTACGATGAATCGTTTGGATGACGCAATCAACGCGCTCAATGTCGAAAACCGACTCGGAATCGTGATGAAAAAGATCGGTCTCGCGAGTGGCAGGGAGCGTATCACCGTTTCGGAAGCCTCGCATAAGAGCGCGGCAAGAACAAAAGACGCAACAAAAAACGGCAGGAAAGATCCCGAACTGAAAAAATAAAATATTTTTGCACCCAAAAGTCCTGCGCGTGTGTCTGAATGAATGTAAGACGATACCGTGCAAAATGCGACGGAACACAAAGCAAAATAACCGAATCAAACGGCAAATGTAAAAAAAGGAGAACGGAAATATGAGAATAACGGTTTCGATAGACAAGGAAAGCCTTCTGAAAGCTGCGAGAAAATGCGCTGCATTTCATGAACAGTTCAGCACAATCTTCCTTGAGGATGGCGGCAAGGCAAAAAAGGCAATGGTTGAAAACGGAATGGATTCACGGGATCTTTCCGACCTTGCACTGTATCTTCGGTATAAGCCCCTGTTTGACGATCCGGTAAACGGAAAAGAACTGAGCGATGAGGAGTTTGCCGTCGAAGCGCGGAAACTGATCAAGGCATTTGCGAACAATGACCGCGAAAAAATGTACCAATACATCGATATTTGGTATCGGTTCGTTTCGGAATACGAATCGCCGGAGCATATCACCACCGAAACCGAAGCCTTGAAGGATTTCGTATATGTGCGCGCGCAACAGGGACTTACCTCGACAACGATGGCAAAATTCCCCGAATATGTAAGAAGCCGTTTTCCTGATACCGATTCACTGATGGGACTGCAGAAAGTGCAACAGGAGATCTTCCTGCGAAACGGTGCCAATCAGTTCCTTTATCATACGACGGCATCCATAGGACCCGACATCAAAACAATCGCGATTGTTGACGGCGGCGGAACAAAGGAAGAGCGGAATGCGCATGCCGGAGAATGCCGGTTTTATGCGAGCACCGCAGAAAAAGCGGAAGCGCAGAGAAAGGTATCCGAGGCTTTCTTCGACGCATTTTATATCGGAGGCGAGAAAAGGCAAGAAAAGCAGGCTTCCGTAAGAAAATTTGTCCTTCCCGAAGGTCTGAAGGCATACAAGGGACAGGATATATCAAAGCTTTCCAAAGGGCAGCTGCAGAACTTTTCAGACAATATTTACAGCACGATCGGAAGCGGACAGACCGGAACCGGCATTCTGAGCCGGAACTGCGGCGGCAGAACGGGTGACATCAATATCTACAAAACGATTTTCATCGACGGTGTATGCGTCTACAATCTGATTTCGGATGAAAAGAAAATGGACGATGCCGCAGCGCTTGTGCTGGATGCAATCTGCAACCAGACTGGTGTGGTTTCGTTTGCGCACATCACCGAGATTGACGGCAAATTTGACTACAGAGGGGATATTCTCGATGCAAGAACCGGCGAG
>CAVEOF010000030.1:18518-22910 GCA_963617165.1 Coriobacteriaceae bacterium
TGACTACAGAGTGGATATTCTCGACGCAAGAACCGGCGAGGACAAGCCGGAATATGTGGAGAAGATTCAGGTGTTTGAAGCCAAAGAAGCCGAGGGAGCCGAAGCGCGCGACCGCTGGGTAACCGAGAGAAAGCGGCTCTATGACAACGTGGAAAAAACGCTGACTCCCATGCTCGAAGCCGGCAAAGCGAATACGATCCAAACGATCAGAGCGGGCAGAGAACAGGACGTAAACAACGCGATCAAAAGAAAAGAGTCGCTTCTGAAAGTGGAGTACGGTCTGGCGGATCCGAAATCCACCCGTCCGAAGTCGCCGAAGGAGCAATCCGAGGACTATACGGTTGAAAGAAAGAACATCGGCACCGCATTCTTCATCCTTGACGATATCAGATTGCGTTATTCCCATTATGCGGAGATCTCTCTGGAGAACAAGTCAATTCTGAGACACGAACTGAACTCGATGGTCATCGATAAGAGAGATTTTCTCGATCTTCCGGTGTTCTTCAAACTGGGGAAGACTTTCGGCGTCGGGGAAAAAGACCTGAACGATAAGGAATTCGGCGAAGAGATTGAAAAAATGTTCGATGCATGGTCGAAGAAGGATCATGCCGCGATGAAACCGTATCTCGACAAGATGTACGATTTCGTCATGAACTACACCGTACCGAAGAACATCGAATCGGTTGAGGACATCATGAAGAGCATGATGTATCTGAGAGTCCAGCAGACGGTATCCATGAAGCTGGTGGAAAATCCGTGGTATCTCGATATGCGTTGCCAAAATGATCCGCTCGAAAAAGCGCGCTTTGAGGCATTCCGGACCGATTATTTCGCAAAGTACGATCAGGTTCTTCCCGGGTTGGAAAAAGCGTTCGGTTCAAAACACATCGGGAACGGAATGTTTTCCAAGATCCTTTCCGATATCAGAAAGGCGAAAGAAGACCGTCCGGAGGATCAGATCCTCGATGACCTCAATGAGGATTTGGACAAGTTCCGCGAAGGGAAGTATAACGTCCCGTTACAGAAATATACGGCTGAAAAGCAGGAAAGAATGAAAACGGCAACCGAGCTTCCGGCAACCGCCTTCTATCGGGTGGAACTTCCCCAGAGTGCCCTGATGTTCCGCGGCAAAGACCTCAGCGCGGATGAGGCACAGGACGAAATCAATCGGTTCCATTTTGCATTCTTCTCTGTTGTATACAATTCGGATCTCGAGTATTCCAAAATCCTGCGGGAGTGCGGGATTCTCAACGATACGGGCGATGACGCAATGCGTCTTGTATTTATCGACGGCACTTCCGTTTACGATCTCGTAGCCGCGGAAAACAACGGCAGGTTCAATCGGTATAAGGCGAGAGAAATACTGTTTTCCGCAATGGTCAACCAGACCGGTGTCGTGCAGTTTGCGCACCTGATGAAGAACGGCGACGAGTTGAAAGTGACGCTGGAAACGATTGATGTTTCCACAGGTAAGGTGGACGACGATCCCCAATACATTGCCAAACTGGCGGCATGCGAGGTCTATGAGCAGGAGAAGTACGAGAAGATCCGCGATGAAGTGACCGCCATGTGTCTGGAAAGCAAGAGAGAACTGGACGAGGCACGGGCAAAAGAGGCTGCGGAAGCGCGCATATACGAGAATGAAACCTATCGGAAAGAGGCTACAGAGGAGGAAGCGGACTTCTTCGGAATCGGGGATGTCTTTGATACAAAGGATTTCGAGATTGACGGAAAGGTAAAAGAGAGGGTCAAAAAGGACAACGGGCTGAACAAACTGTTCAAGAGCCAACGCGGAAAGGCTTTGCGGGAGCAGATCGGTATTCTTGCAAAGTCGACCGGTGCGCCCATCGAAACGAACCCGCTGATTGTTCGGATTGAAGAAATCTGTTCCAAAGACGCGCTGAACACCGAGGACTACAACAAACTCTGGAAAGATGTCTGGTCGCTTGCGATAGACGGGCTGAAAGGCATCGCCGCCGAGGACCGGTACACGAAATCCGTCCCGTTCACCGAAACCACCGAAGAGGTGGAACGGTTCATGAACGGAGTGCTGAAGCTTTACGGGCACGATCCGAAGGCTCTGCAGCCGTTTGGCGGAATGACTTCCGAGGAAATGAATAAAGTCCTGCGTGCGGGCGTTCCCACATGGGAGACCGTTCACTACGATAACTATTTCAGAAGAATGACCGATGCGGATCTCGGTAATCTCGGAGATATCGAGTCGAAGTTCCGGCGGTGGGAAAAATTCTCCATGACGGAATACAAAAATATGTCGTTCGTGCAGGATTTTGACGAGTACCGCAACGGGGACGATACGCTGAATCAGCAGGGAAAGCGCTATGCCACCGCATCGCTGATCGAGTTTTACGACAGAATCAACGTGATTGCGCGGAATCTGATTGCAGACGATCTCTTTTTGGTCAACCCGGACGCCTTGCGCACCGATATGTATAAGTTCACGGCAAATCTCAAAAAAGCCATTCTGGAAATCGGTGTGGTAGATGAAGCACAGTTTGAAAAGATGTCCGGCAAGACGCTCCCCATCAGCGACGACATCGAAAAATTCAATGCCGATATGCAGAAGCTGGCGGAAAAGGCAAACGGGATCGAGGAGAAAGCGGAGGACGAAAAAGAAGAAGTAAAAGAAGAGGACAACATCATCCGGACGGATGCGGTGGGACAGAACCGGAATAACCTGCTGACCGAGGAGGATATTTTCAACGAAAACGATGTTTCGATCGACGGACTTGCGGGCGATAACGTCGAAAACATAAGCTATCGCGGAATGCGGGAATACGAGCCGGAGCTTGAAAACAGCGACTCCGAAATCAGAGATCGGAACATGGAGGCAGACGTTTCGTCCGCCATCTCGGATGAGAGTGAAGAGGCGGACAGAGAGCCGGTGATCGGAATTCCCGAGACCAATCGGAAAAACGCCGTGCAAATCGATTTCCGCACTTTCATGGCAGGTAGATATTCCGAACAGAAGAATCCGAATTCGGCTTACGCGGTCGTGACAAGGGGAGAACTGCGGACGCTTGCACCGTTCTTCGGTGGAATAATGCCGGAGGACGACAGCCCCGAGAGATATGTTGAGCTACAGTCCAAACAGTACGATCTGAATGAAGAAAGAAAGGGCTCGGATGAACTGGCCTCCAAATACGGTATCCGAATCGATCAGACGGATCTGGATTCCGTTCTCGGCAATTTTGCCCTGCAGAATAGCGGCGACGACTTCGAATCCGTGAATGCGGTCGTATTTGAGAAACAGTACAAGCTGTTGTTCGGCGATTTGTATATGCAAACGCTTCATGCCGCAAACCGAGTCTGCTGTCGCGAGGGAAAAACGATTACTGCCGAGCAGATGATGGGCGCTCTGCGCGGAGTGGACAAAATGATGCGCACGGCAGCCAAAAATATCGGGTATCCGGAAGTAATTGTCAACGGCGGAATTCAGCCGGACAACCTCAGAACAATCCAGAACTACTTTGTCGATAACTTTGTACCGAAAGACTCAACAGAACTTGCGCTGAGAACAATTCAAGCGGACACGCGGGGTTATAATTTCGCTTCCGCACAATGGAAAAAGGGTCTTGGCTTTACCGCGTTCACCGATATGGTTAGCGATGAAGCGGAAAAGCTGAACGATGCGTCCGCCAATACACCGGAGGATAAACTGAAGGCGGCGCAGATGTACAAAGCGATGAAGGATTACAACAGCAGCAGATCCGGTTTCTCCAAACTGTGGAGCTGGAGAAAGAACAGCCGGGAAAAGGCGGCAATTGCGGAATTCCGGAATCTCGCGATGGAAAAACTGGGTTTGGGTGACCGCGACTTTGACCTGCTGACTGCGGTCAGACCGAATGAGGACATCGAAACGCTGAGAGCCGGAATCGAAAAGAGCCGCGAAAAGCTGATTTCGGCGCAGAAGCAGAAAGACGAAGCGGAAAGGAGCATGGTATCCGAATCGGAATCCGTGTCCGAGCAGAGCAGTGTTCTGCGGGAAAGAATATCGGTCAACGAGGCGGATCACAAACGGAACGAAGAAAAGAAAAAAGACAGTGTAGAGAAAGCTCCCGTTGCCGATAAAAGACCGCCGCAAGCCTGATGGCGCGGTGTTGCCTGAAAAGAAAGTGGGGCTGTCGCAAATAGGCTTTTCAAAGACCTATTTGCGACAGCCTTTTATCATGAAGCGTGTGATTTTGTTATTTCAAGCGCAACAAACAAAAAAGCCCGTTTAGGGGCAAAAAAACAGAAAACCTCCGAGACCAACCGCCTCGGAGGTTTTCTGTTTAGTGCGCTCGGCATGCGATACAACATGGTGGTGAAAGTCCACAACAGGCATGGCAGTAGGAACTGTTAGCAGAGGGCAAGGGCGTCCGTCGTGAGGCG
>CAVEOF010000031.1:0-22814 GCA_963617165.1 Coriobacteriaceae bacterium
TTTGTCAATACCGTCGAAGAAGATTCTAAAGATACTTCCGAAGATTCCGAAAAACCGTTGCGGACCACCGCGGAAAATGCCGCATCGTTCCGCCTCCGCATAAAAATCGCGGGACTTCGAGTGGTCGAAGTCCCGCGGGGGAAAAGACGCAAAATCCGCTTAAAAGAAGCTGTGCTCCTCGACGGCTTCGGGGTGCGCCTTGATGTATTTTGTCCATTGGATGTAGCCGTAGGTCGTATTCGTCAGGTATCCGATCTTGAGGATCAGGAGGACGAACTGCCCCGAAAGAATGTTGATGACTGCCTCTCCGATGGCGGAGATGTACCATGCGATCCATTGCTCGCGGAAGCGGAAGAGGATCGCGAGACCGTTCACCACGCCGACCGCGCTCACGCACGCGTCGAGATAGCACACGATCACCGCGAGCGTGCGGTTCCCGCCGAAGAGATCGGTCGCAAGATCAAGGCCCGAGAGCAGGTAGCCGATGCCGATCGTCCATGCGACGATGCCGAGGATGATCAGCACCTCCTGCCAGCCTTTCAGCGTGCGCACCTTGGTGATCTCGTCGTTCTCACTGTCCGGCTTGCGGTTCCAGTTGATAAAGCTGATGATGTCGCAGGGAAGCCAGAAGAGGAGCGTCGTCGCCATCGTGGCGAAGCGGTAGGCGAGCACGACGCAAATGAGAATCTCCGTGATCTCCACGAAGACCGAAACGATGAAATTCCACTTTGATTGCTTCGAGATGAGCAGCTCGCAAAGAATATTGAGGAAGGTATCGGCAAGATACAGTCCCATGATGACAATGCCGTTGACGCCGTTGCAGGAGTCCTCGGGGAAGATCACGGCGAATACCGAGGCAAGCACCAAGATCGAGAGGAACCAGATCGTCTCATAAAGAGAGAAGAAGCGGCGGAAGATCCCCATCACCCAAAGCCCGATGCAGAGGAGCCCGACCGACAGCGCCACGCCGAAGAGGACGGACGCGTCGTCGGCATACAGGTCATGTACCGCCTCGGTGATCATGTCGTCGGTCGCGAGGGTAGGGAAGGCAAGGATCCGATCTCCGTCCGCCTCGCGGTAGAGATAACCGACGATCGGCGTGTCGTCGAGCACCTCGAATTCCTCGTAGGAGTAAATGACGTTCATCTCGACCTCGCCGTCCTCCGAAAGGTACAGGACGGTACAGCGGGTCTCCGTGTCGTCGTATTCTTCCTCTTCGTAGTCGTCACTCACGGTATAGGCGCGGACAAACGTCGCCTCCCCGTCCCGAAGATACTCGCCGACGGGCGCGTTGACGCGGCAGATGCCGACGGTCAGAAGGACAAGCGTCGCCACCGTTGTAAGCAGGGCGGCGATGCGTAAGATCAAAGTAAAGGGGTCCGTATTCTTAAAAAAATGTTTGATGTATTTCATAGATAACCTTTCATTCTATATCCCGAACCGCATCGGAGGGAAAGCTTTTTCCGCCGTCTGCCCTCGGGCACGATAATATTCTTATTTTCGTATGTGCATAAGCTCCGATTCGTCTTCGAAAACTCGTATGCGTGTCGGTTTCCGTTGGACTTTTATTTTTTCACCGTGAAGATTCAAACCGCTCGTAAAGCGGAAGCCCTCGGCACGGCACGACTTACGGTACGCGGGAGGCGGAGCAGGTGAGATAGAGGACCTGCCGCCCCTTCGAGAGCGCGGAAAGCATTCCGAGCGCGCGCCCGATCTTCTCGTCGTCAACGGCGAGAAACGGGTCGTCGAGCAGCAAAAAGGACGGCTCGCCGCCGATCGCGTCCGCAAGGGAAAAGCGCAACGCGAGCTTTGAAAGCGCCCGCTCTCCGCGGCTCATAAGCTCGAGCGGGAGGGAAAGCCCGTTTCTCTTCTCCGAGAGATGCAGATCGCCGTCCGCCGCAAGCTCCTCCGCGATTCCGAGGGCGTCCCCGTACCGCGAAAGCCCGTCGGCAACGCGCGAAAGGTAGGCATCCGCGAGCGATTCGTCCGCGCGGAGAAGAAGCTCCTTCGTTTTAAGAAGGAGGGCAAGACGCGCCTTGTCTCGCGCGAGCTTTTCGGACAGCGCCGCGCGCATTCCTTCCTTTTCTTCGAGCAGAACTGCCGCTTCTTCGGCACGCTTGAGCCGATCTTCCGCCGCCGCTCGCTCCCGATAGAGCGTAGCGAGGGAGGGCGCGGCACCCGTCTGCCCGACCTTTGCAAGATCTTCGGAGACGGACGTCGGGCGGGTACTCGGGGGAGAGGTGACTCGCTCGTAATCCTCGTTTTCACGGGCGCCGATGGCACGGCGCACTTCTTCGATGCGATAGATCTTCTTGCGTATCTCGTCAAAGGGATCGTCAGTTTGACAAGGATATTTTGAGAGAAATTCTGCCGCAGATCCGATAATATGTAAAGAATTCTTGTCTTTTTTCCGAAATTTCCCGACAAAGAAGCGGAAGATCCAAATCGTAGCGGGAAGCAAAAGCAGATAGCCAAAAGCACTCGAAGAAAGTCCGATCGCCACCCCGAGCGCACCGAGCGCGAGTGTCAGAAGAAAGAGGGGAACGCGGAGCTTTTTCAAAAAGGCGGCAGAAGGCGAGAGCTTCCCATCCGCACGCGGACGGGGGGCGGGCGCTTTCTTTTTGGCTTCCTTTTCCTCAAAATAGGCGTGCTCCGCCGCGCGGAGCTCCTCCGAGGACGGGATCCCCGCACGGAAGAAGGCGAGAAGCTCCGCTTCCTCCGCCTTCAAGGATGCGAGCGCGCGGTCGCGCTCTTCCTTCGCCGCCGCGCGGAGCTCTGCCGCACCGCTCGGGTCGCGGAGCGCTTCTTCGATGTCGGCGATGGCACGCTTCGCCTCTGCCGCGTCGTTTGCCTGCGCGCGGAGTGTTGGAAGCTCTGCCGAGAGGGCGGCGATCTGTCGCTCGGTGTCCTCGATGTCGCCGCTGCCGCCGCGCTTTGCGAGACGGCGCCGCTCGGCTTCCAGACGGTCGAGCGCACGCGTGAGCCCTTCGGATAACCCCGCCCGCTCGGCAGGGGAGGAAAGACGCTCGGCGACCGATTCGTTCTTCCCCGTGAGCTCCCGCTCGGAGAGGAAGAAGACCCGCTCGAACGCCTCGGCATCCAGCCCGAAGAGCGCCTCCCCGACGGAATTCGGGTAGCGCGTCGAGCACCGCCCCGTCGCCGCGTCCGTGAGCGCAAAGGTGTCGTCCGACGACCGCTTCCCGAAGGTGCGCTCGATCGTAAAGCGCCCGTCGGTAGAGGAGAAGGTCATCGACCCGCCGAACGCACCCCCGCCGAGCGGGGCAAAGCGCTTGCGCTCGTTCTCCGCGACGTTCTGTTTTTTCGTGTCGGAGAGCCCGTAGAGCATACATTTGATAAAGCCCGCAAGCGTGGATTTCCCCGCGCCGTTCGGCAGGCAGAGGACGTTCAGCCCGTCCTCAAAGGAAAATGTGCGGTTTTGCAAAGCGCCGAATCCGGCGATGTGACAGACCTCGATCTTCACGGTGTTCTCCTTTCCGACGAAGAAGCCTTCGGGACCTCATCGTAAACTTTCAATTCATAATTCATAATTCTTAATTCATAATTCTTAATTCATCATTCTTAATTCGTCATTCCCGCCAGCGCGTCAAGCCCCATGCGCAAAACGGTGCGCCGCTCCTCCTCGGAGAGCGTAGCGTCCGCCTCGCAACAGGTCACGAAAGCGCGGGCAAGCGGACTTTCGAGCGCGGCACGACGGAGGTCGGGCGCCGTTTTGTCCTTGATCTCAAAAAGAAAAAATTCTTCGCCGTAGCGATAGGTCAGGGAGGAGATCGGCAGAGGAATGCCCGCATCCGTCCCGACAAAGGTCAGACGAACCGCAGACTCACGCGATATCCCCGCAAGCACCGCATCCGCGCGCCGCTCGAGCTCGACCGTGCTCTCGGCGCCGTCGACCGATACCTCGGGGGCGAGATAGAGCCGTTTCGCCGTTTCGACGAAGCGGTAGGTCACTCGTCCGCCCGCCGTGTCGATGAGAACGCAACCGCGTGCGCCGAGCTCGTCAAAGCCGCGCCCCTCGGGCGCCCCCGCGTAAACGGCAACCCCGCGCGCGTCGATCGGCAGGGCATGATAGGTATGATAGTGCCCGAGCGCGAGATAATCGATGCCCCGTCCCGCCGCGAGGGCAAGAGGGATCTCCCCGCTGTTCCCCTCGGAGACGGCACCGTGAAGAAGCACGAAATTCACCGTCTCCCGCGGAAGAGAAAGGGTGGAAAACATGTCGGAGGAAAGAACGTCACGCCCCGCTACGGTAACGCCGTTTTTCTTGTAATACCGCCAATCGTCGCCGAATATGTAAAGATTAGTAGGCAATTTTCGCCTTTTTACCAGATCTTTTTCATGGTTTCCCGAGATATAATAGAAATCGATTTGCGGATTTTTCTCGATCTCGGAGAGAAAATCGGCAATGTGGACCTCGGTCACGCACTCGTCGTCAAAGATGTCGCCGGCGAGGAGGACCATGGCGACGCCCTCTTTCTTTGCCACCTCCATGAGACGATAGAAGGAGGCGGTCAGCTCCGCCCGCCGCGACGCGAGCTTCTCACCCGAAAGACGGGAGGTGAGGGGAGAGCCGAGGTGCAGATCAGCGCAGTGAAGGATCTTCATGTTCTTTTTCCTTCTCTCTGCGGTACTCGCTCGGGGACTTTCCGTACTTTTGCGTGAAGACCTTGGTAAAGTAGGACTGATCGCCGAAGCCGACCGCCGCCGCGATCTCTCCGAGGCTCTTTCCCTTGACGTAGAGAAGACGCTTCGCCTCCCGCAGACGGAGGTCGCAAAGGTACGCGTTCACCGTGGTGTCGTACGCCTTGCGGAAGGCGGTGAGCAGGGTGGATTTCGAGCAGCAGAGCGCACGGCATACGTCGCCAAGCACGACCTTCTCGCGGAAATTCTCGTAGAGGTACTTCTTCGCGAGAATGGCGATCCCCGGGTTCTGCGCGGGGACGGCGTTCGACAGCGTCAGATATTCGGCGCAGATGCGCATGATCTTCGCATAGGAGGAGATCAGATCTTCTTTTACCGCGGGGACGGAGGAAAGCAGCTCCGTGCGCCGCGCCTCGTCGGGGATCAGCGTGCGGGTCAGAAGGTCGCAGTCCCGCGCCGATTCCTCCGTGTCGGGGCGGATCTGCCCCATCATCAGATATCCCGTCAGAATGCCGAAATTGTAGAGGGGGCTCACCGCCTCGATCAGACCGTAGCGGCATTTATAAATGTTGGTCTGCCCCGTGCGGAGCGCCGCCGTGGCGCCGAGACGGTCGCAGGTGCGACAGCGCTCGTATTCCGCCGCGTTCTCGTGCACGAAGGTGCAGAAGGGAATGTGCGTGTCGGGGTAGGCGACGATCTCTTCGAAATGAATGTTGTGAAGCGAAACGCGGAATCCCGAGATGCGGTGCAGCTCCGCGAGGACGTCTCTGACTTCTTCCGTATTCATGCCGTTCCTCCGTTCAAAACGTGTGATAAAGCTCGAAAAATGTTCGATTTTACCAAAATATTATACTATTTTCGCTTGCTTTTGTCAAGGGGGTGCGATATAATTAAAGTAAGAAAACGGAAAACGCGGACGCGGGGCGCCGATCGCATCGGGGTGCCTGACCGTCCGATGAAAAGAAAGAAGGTACGGAGATGAAATACGCGATAGGCATTGACCTCGGCGGTACGAATATCGCCGCGGGACTTGTGGACGGAGAGAGCAAGACCATCCTGCGCACGGCGAGCACGAAGACACGTGCCCCCCGCCCCTGTGAGGAGATCGCGGCGGACATCGCGGCACTCTCCCGCGGACTTTGTGAGGCGGAGGGGATCGCCATGTCCGACGTCTCGTGGATCGGCGTTGCGACGCCCGGCATCGTGAAGGAAGGCGTCGTCCTTTCCGCCGTGAACCTCGGATGGCAGGATGCCCCCTTGGCGGAGGACGTCGCCCGCCTGACCGAGCGCCCGACCTACGTCGCAAACGACGCGAACGCCGCGGCATACGCCGAGGCACTGTGGGGCGTCGGCGAGGGAGTCAGCTCCCTTGTCATGCTGACGCTCGGCACGGGCGTCGGCGGCGGTATCGTCATCGACGGCGCGATTTGGGACGGCTTCAACGGCTTCGCCGCCGAGATCGGACATATGATCATTTCCCGCGGAGGCAGAGAGTGCGGATGCGGAAAGCGCGGATGCCTCGAGGCGTATTGCTCCGCCACCGCCCTCATCAAGGAGTCGAAGCGGATCATGAACCTGTACCCCGACAGCCTGATGTGGCAGAAGGCGGGAGGCTCCCTCGACGGCGTGAGCGGCAAGACGGCGTTCGAAGCCGCGAGAGAGGACGATTTCGCCGCACGGCTCGTGATCGAGGATTACATCGACGCGCTCGCCGTCGGTGTCTCCAATATCATCAACATCTTTCAGCCGCACGTCGTTTGCATCGGCGGCGGTATCTCCCGTGAGGGCGACCGCTTGATGAAGCCCCTTCACGACCGCGTCGAGCGCATGTCCTTCGGTTTGAAGCAGGGAAAGGCGCGTGTCGAGGCGGCGAAGTTCCGCAACGACGCGGGCATCATCGGTGCCGCACTGCTCGGACTCCAGAACTTCTGAAAAACAAATTCGGAAACCGAATGTAAGATACGAAAGGAAAAACCATCATGACGGAAAGACATCCCGAAGCCATGGTGACTCTCTTCGCGACCGAAGGAGAGCACGGAGACGTGACCCCCTACGGAAACGGACACATCAACGATACCTACCTCGTCAGAGACAAGGAGGGAAAAGAGAAGTACATCCTCCAGCGCATCAATACCGCGATCTTCCGCGATCCCGCCCTCTTGATGCACAATTTCGCGAGCGTGACCGAGTACCTTCGCGGTACGATCGCGGCGCGCGGTGGTGATACCGAGCGCGAGACCATCAACCTCATCCCGACGAAGAAGGGGGAGACCTTCCACCTTGCGGAGAACGGGGACGCGTGGCGCCTCATACTCTTCGTTAAGAACAGCGTGAGCTACGATAAGGTGGAACGCCCCGAACAGTTCTACAAGAGCGCCGTCGCCTTCGGAAACTTCCAGTACCTCCTCGCGGGCTTTCCCGCCGACACGCTCGGCGAGACCATCAAGGATTTCCACAACACGCCCGAGCGCTATCGGCAGCTGACCGCCGCCGCGGACGCCGACGTGATGGGCAGACGTGCGGAGGTGGAGGCGGAGCTTGCCTTTGCGAAGGAGCGCCTCGACTTCATCGGTACCTTTGAGCGTGCGCACGCCGCGGGACTTCTTCCCCTGCGCGTGACACACAACGATACCAAGCTCAATAACATTCTCTTCGACCGTGAGAGCGGCGAGCCGATCTGCATCATCGACCTCGATACCATCATGCCGGGATATTCGGTAAACGACTTCGGCGATTCCATCCGCTTCGGCGCCACCACCGCGCTCGAGGATGAGGCGGATCTCTCGCGCGTGAATTTCGACATCTCGCTCTACGAGCTGTACGTCAAGGGCTTTATCGAGGGCGCAAAGGGCGGACTCACCGAGGCGGAGCTTTCCTTCCTCCCCGACGCCGCCAAGATGATGACGCTCGAATGCGGGATGCGCTTCCTCGCCGATTACCTCGCGGGCGATACCTACTTCAAGACCTCGCGCCCGAAGCAGAACCTCGACCGCGCGAGAAACCAGTTCAAGCTCGTCGCCGATATGGAGAAGGTGACGGACGAGATGCGCGCCATCGTGAAAAAGTACGCGAAGGCGTAAGCTCGATACCCGCCGAACGCGGAGGAACCTCACACCTCCTCAAAGTGGCTTGATCCCTGCCGCAAAAGAAACGGCAGACCGAAAAACATAAAATATAGAAACAATCATTTACATCCGGAGGATTACTATCATGAAAATTTTGCTTGGTGAAGATTACGCGGCGGCATCCGAGAGAGCGGCAGAGGTCATTCGCGATGTCGTAAAGGCGAAGCCCGACGCCGTGCTCGGACTCGCGACGGGCTCCTCTCCCGTCGGCATGTACAAGGCGCTCGCCGAGATGAATCGGTGCGGGGAGATCTCCTTTGCAAAGTGCAAGAGCGTCAACCTCGACGAGTACGTGGGTCTCGCGCCCGAGCATGACCAGAGCTATGCCTACTTTATGGCGAAAAACTTCTTCGACCATATCGACATCGATAAGAAAAATACCAACCTGCCGAGCGGGCTTGCCCCCGACCTTGCGGCGGAGTGCCTTCGCTATGACGGCGTGATCGCCTCGATGGGAGGCATCGATATTCAGGTGCTCGGCATCGGCAACAACGGACACATCGGCTTCAACGAGCCGTCGGAGTCCTTCTCGAAGGGCACGGGCATCGTCAACCTCACCGCCTCCACCATCGACGCGAACGCGCGCTTCTTTGAGAATCGCAACGAAGTGCCCACCCGCGCGATCTCGATGGGCGTCGGACAGATCGTCGCGGCGAAGCGGATCCTCCTCCTCGCCATGGGCGCGGGCAAAGCCGAGATCCTCGAGCGTGCGCTCTTCGGAGATGTCACCCCCCATATCCCCGCCTCGATCCTTCAATTCTCCGCGCACGTCACCGTTTGTGCCGACCGCGCCGCCCTTGCGGAGGTCATCCGCCGCCATCCCGACTATCCTCTTCTTTGAGGAACGGCTCGCACGACCGAAAGCCGTAACCGCTCGCACGATCGTAAAGCCGTAAAACAGGGTCACGCGGAGAAAAGTCATAAAACCGACTCGCAGCGACAAAACGCCATGAAACGGACTCGCACGACCGAAAAGCCATAAAACCGGCTCACAGATCGGCAAGAAAAAGGGCGGATTTCTTTCGAAAGTCCCTTCCGCCTTTTTATAAAAATCGATACAGAGACCCCCGAGGGCACGCCCTCGGGGGTCTCTGTATCGAAAAAAAAGCGAAGAAAATCAAAATCAATTTGCGGCATCCCGTTTCAAGATCTCCACCTTGCCCGCGGCGTCGCTTCCCGTCACAGTGATGTGATAGCGCCCGCCCGCAGGGATGCCGACGGTGAAGGCTTCGTTTTTCAAATCGTTTCCGCGGTAGGCTTCTCCCTCGTCGCCCGAGATCGTGAGCGCGACGCTCCCCTCGGTGAGGGAGATGATAATGCGGAGGGGCTCCCCGTCCTTCAGGCTGAGCTCCGCCTTTTCGGTGCGGTTCAGAACGGAGAAATCCATGTGATAGCCCGTGCCTGTCGTATAGGCGTTGCCGACGCATTGCGGACGGCAACCGACGAGGGCGAAGAGAAGAGAGACGAGAAGAAGAGCCGACAGTGTTTTTTTCATGGTGTTACCTCATAAGCGGCAAAGAATTCGGGCGAACCCTCGTCATTTGCGCTTCTTTTTGCAAAGAACGTTCAGCGCGACATAAATGCCGACGCAGAGCAACACGGAGAGCGCAAGGATCGCATACATCGCGCCGATCCCCACCTTGTTACCGAAGAAATAGATGTTGCAGTCGATGGAATCGCGGATCCCCTCCACCACCTCGGCGGGGAAGATCTCCTCCATCTCACGATACACGCCCGCGAGCGCATGGTTGCGGAGAAGGGAGGTCCCGTAAGTGCCGGGAAGGAAGGAGAGTACCTTTTGGAGCCCGCCCGAGAAATTCGAGATCGGCATATAAGCACCGCAAAGGAAGCCGTACCCCGCGCTGACAATGGTGCCGACGGCGGATGCCTGCCCGTTCGTCGAAAGCGGGAAATTCACGCAGGAGGACAGCGCCGTGCCGAACAGCGTCAGAAGAAATACGTCGAGCGCCACGAGCAGCACGTCGGCAAACGACATGTAAAAACCGACGACGGCAAGATAGAGAAGACATACCGCGAGCGCCGCGAAGGTGATGATGAGCGTCGAGAGCGCGGAGGAGAGGAAGTAGGAGAGCGCGAGGGTCGAGCGCTTCAGCGGCGTGACCGTCAGATCGCGGATCGCCCCGCTCACCTTGTCGTTGATCATGAGGAGGTTAGAGCAGAACGCCACCGTCACGCACGCCACGGCGAGCAGGGAGGAGACGAGCTGACCGCCCACCGTCGCATCGATCAGGCTGTCGGGGATCGCCATGCCCGCAGGGAGCGCGGAGGTGAAGCTGTCGCGGTACACCCGCGCAAGGAAGGTCACGTACAGCACGAGAAGGATCATCGGCGTGATTAAGGAGGAGAAAAACATCCCGCGATCCTTGAAAAAGAGCTTTGTATTCCGTTTGATAAGAGGGTAAAGTCCTGTCATATCCGATACCGCCTTTCTGTCTTACAGGGATTTGCCGTCGGAGAGGGATTTTCCCGTCACGGCGAGGAAAACGTCGTCCATCTTGCCCTTGGTGATCTCGTAATCGGCAAACAGCTCGGGACGTGCGAGGATCATCGCGGTCGCCGCCGCCGTGTCGCGCACGGGGACGCGCACCGCGTCGCGGATCTTCTCGTAGGGGACACCGAGCGAGTCGATCTGCGCATCGCTCAAGCCGTAGAAGATGATGAAATCCCCCGTATAGGTGTTCTTGAGTTCGAGGGGCGTCCCCTCCGCGACGATCTTGCCCGCGTCGAGAATGATCACATAGTCGGCGTCCGCCGCCTCTTCCATGTAGTGCGTCGTCAGAAAGACGGTCATGCCCTCCGTTTTACGAAGAGAGGACACCACCTCCCGGAGCAAGCGGCGCGTCTGCGGGTCGAGTCCCGTCGTCGGCTCGTCGAGGATCAGGATCTCCGGGCGGTGAAGCAGGGCGCGCGCAATGTCGATGCGTCGACGCTGACCGCCCGAGAGCTTTCCGATCGTCCGATCGAGAAGGTCTTCGAAGTCGAGAAGTTTCGCGAGCTCCGCGAGCCGCTTTTCAAACGCTTCGCCGACGATTCCGTACAAAGCGGCGCGGCTTTGTAAATTATCCTTTACAGAAAGTGGTGATCGAGCACGGAATTCTGAAAAACGACGCCGAGCTTCCGTGTGATGTGTGCCATTGAATGTTCGATATCTTCGCCGCAGATCTTGACTGAGCCCCCCTCCTTTTCGAGCTGAACCGAGAGGATGGAGATGGTCGTGGACTTTCCCGCACCGTTGACGCCGAGGAAGGCGAACAGCTCGCCGCGGCGGACGTGGAAGGAAAGGTCGCGCACCGCCTTGACATCGCCGAAGGATTTTGTCAAGTGTTCGATCTCGATAATATGCTCCATAAAATTGCCTCCTGAACGGATGTTACGATTTTCCGCTTATTTTCATACACGCAAAGGCGGTATTTGTCAATAGAACTTCAAAAAGAAACGAAAAACAAAAGAAAATTCACGGCGGGAAAGAGAAAGAAATAGGAGAAAAGCGAAAAATCAAGCTTTTTTGACGCCTGCGCAAAGAGGAGCAGACAATCAAGCTTTTTGTCGCTCGCGCAAAGAAGAGCAGACAAGGGAAGAAAACTCGCAAGCAGAACAAAAACGCGCGAAAGCCTCCACCGCCCCCGTCCTCATCGGCACAAAGAATCTCGGCGCCTTCGGCAACGGGCACACACGACAGTCTTTCCCTTCAAAAGAAGCGGCGCACGGCGAACCCTTCCTCTTAAATACACCTTATAACAAACAACACGGGCTGCCGCAAGGCAACCCGTGTTGTTGACGTAGTAAGACTTATTTCACCATAAACCAGATCAGAATATAGGCGAGGATCAGAAGCGGGGAAGCGAAGAGCAGGATCAGAAGACCCGTCGTTGCCTTGTCCCAGATGCGTTGCCAACCCTTCTTGTCGGGTAGCTTGAATTCCTTGAAGAACTTCACCGTGTTGTGGGGAAGATCGCGGAAGAAACGACCGGTCGCGGGGATCGCACGCCGAAAGAAGCTCACCGTATTGCGGGGAAGATCACGGAAGAAGTGACCGACGGCGGGAACCGCACGCCGAAAGAAATCGGCGACCTTGTGCCACAGATTGACGCAGAAGGTCTTCGTCGCCTGCCATGCGCGCACGCAGGCAGCTTTCGCCTTGTCAAACCATTCCTTGCATTTTCCCATAGGTAAACCCTCACTTTGGACGGAAATTCTTTTACCTTTCTATTTTATCATATCAAAACGGCAAAGTCAAGGGGTTTTTACCGATTCTTTCACCTTCTTTCGCGGAAGTAAATTCTCAAAGTAAATGCAACAGTATAGTTTACTTTGGGAATTCACTACGGCAAAATTCTCTCGCACGGAAGAATTCTCCTCTCGCGGTTTTCTTGACAACGCGAGGGCGGTGTGCTATAATAACTACGAAAAAAATCAAGGAAGAACAAGAAGGAGGGACCGTATCATGTATCGTTATGAGCTTCATTGCCACACGGCGAGAACCAGTGCATGCAGTCGCCTGTCCGCGCAGGAGCTCGTGGAGCTCTATCTCGCGAACGGCTACGACGGAATCTTTGTCACCGACCACTTTCTGAACGGGAATACCACCGTAGATAAGACCTTGCCCTACCGCGAGGCGGTCGAACGCTTTACCGAAGGTTATCGCGAGGTCAAAGAAGAGGCGGGAGACCGTCTCGACGTTTTCTTCGGATTCGAGTATTCCTATAAGGGCACCGATGTCCTGACCTACGGATGGAATGAAGAAGCCCTCGCCTCCTATCCCGAGATCCTTCGGATGCCGATGCGGGAGTATTGCGATTTCTGCGCGTCGCACGGTGCCCTCGCGGTGCAGGCGCATCCCTTCCGCACCGCGCATTATATTGACCACATCCGCCTGTTTCCGAACGCCGAGGGCGTCGAAGTGCTGAACGCGGGACGCGATAAACGGACGAACGACCTCGCCTCCGTCTACGCCGACGCCTACGGAAAGATCCGAACGGGCGGCTCCGACCTGCACCTCCCGACGCAGGCAGTGCTCTCGGGCATGGCGTTTGAGGAGAAGCTCCGCACCCCCGCAGACCTGATCCGCCTCCTGCGGGAAGGCAAGGGCGAGATCTTAAGAATAGACAACCGCTACAAAAGAGCAGCGGATTGAAAATTCAAAAGGAAACGCACGGAACATCACTGCACGGCAATATCCGCCGTGCGACAAGGAAAATCTATCAAAGCTCAAGGGAGCGCTCGTCCAGCAAAAAGCGCTCGATGTCGAGATACAGGATGCCGTTTTCGTCATGCCACGGGAGTGCGCGCTCCTTCACGACAACGATCTTTTTGAAGGAATCGGGGATCCTCGTATAGGGGCGTATCTCCTGAAGGCGTTTCGACTCTTCCCCCACCGTGAGCGCAGATTGAATATAATACCGCCTCGTGCCCTCGCTCGCGACGAAATCCACCTCTAAATTTTTCTTTTTGCTTTCTCCCGACTCGTCCTTGTGATTGTATTCAACGACACCGACATCCACCGAAAAGCCGCGAATAACAAGCTCATTGTAAATAATATTTTCCATTATGTGATTTTCTTCGGTCTGTCGGAAGTTCAGTCGCGCGTTGCGAAGCCCGATGTCGGAGAAGTAATACTTCTGCGGAGAGCCGATATATTTTCTTCCCTTGATGTCATAGCGTTGCGCTTTGGAGAGTAAAAACGCGTCGATGAAATAGTCGAGATAGCGCGAGATCGAATCGGCGCTGACCGACACCCGCCCCGTACTGCGGAAGGTGTCCGCGATTTTTTGCGGATTGGTCAGTGAGCCGACCGAGGAAGACACCACGTTCAACAGCTCGTCGAGCACCGCCCTGTCGCGGATCTCATGCCGTTCGAGAATGTCCGAAAGATAAATGTTTTCAAACAGTCCCGCAAGGTACTTTGCCTTCGCCGACGGGTCGGTGAGGGTAGAAAGATACGGCATCCCGCCATAGGTGTAATATTCCTGCCATGCGTCGCGTTTGTCTCCCTCGTAAGCCTCGTAAAACTCCGAGTAGGAGAGCGGATGCACGCGGATCTCGTCCCCCCGCCCGCGGAATTCGGTCAGAATGTCCGAGGAAAGCATTTTGGAATTCGAGCCCGTCACATAGACATCGGCATTCTTTTTCTTCATCAGACCGAGCAGAACGTCAACGAAACCGACCGTCTCCCCCTCGTCCTCGAGATACGGATTCTTGACCGACTTCACCTTCTGTATCTCGTCGAGGAAGATATAATACATCTTGTCCTTGTCCGTGAGCAGGTCGCGGATATATTTTCCGAGCTCGATCGGATTCCGATACCGAATGTTTTCGTCGTCGTCCAAGGCAAGCTCGATGATGTGCCCGTCGTCCACGCCGATAGAATTCAGATACTTGTGGTAAAGCTCAAAAAGAAGGTAAGACTTTCCGCATCTGCGGATTCCCGTAATCACCTTGATCAAGCCGTTTTCTTTTTTGGCGATCAATTGCTCGAGGTATCGCTTTCTGTCCATTTTTACCCTCCGTTTGCGGTAATATTTCGTATAGAACCCTTTTCACCGCATATTATAGCATAAGTTTTTCCCCGCGTCAAGTCTTTCCGTTCGAAATTGCAAAAAAAGCCGTTGCGCATACATTGATGCGTTAACGGCTTTCTGCTAAATTGACGATTGTTTTTCCTTGTTTTTTGGCGTATTGCAGTGCTTGGAAAGCACCGCCGGATGCTCGTTCGACATAGAAAACGCATAGATCCGACCGATCGATCATCGCATGATTGCGAAGAGAGATCGCCGCCTTCGGGTAAGCCTTTTCCGAGGCTTCGCAAATTTCTGTTTCATCATAATAATGCGCATACGCATCGGGATCGTGCAAATACTCGGCTTTCGGATATGCCATCACCCAAATCAAACTGCTGTTTTGAACGCTTCGCCCTTTCCTTGTACGAAGGACGGAAGACGCAACCAACTGGTCGAAATCACCGTCACGCCCGACAAGGAATTCCACATGATCTTCTCTGTCCGATAATCGACGGAGAAGAGACAAAAGCTTTTCCTCTGTCGGGGAAAAACTGTCCATCCTTCGATGCCCGAAAAAACTGACAGTATACATAGCTCTGTCAATTCTTCTTTTTCCGTGTCGGTTTTACCGATTTTTCGGGAGGAATGATGTCACAGGCGATCTGTCCGTTCTGCAATTCGAAGTTTTTGATGTTTTCCCGTATCAAAACCAAAATATGGCTGTTGACAGACCGCCCCTCATATGTCGCGACGAAGCCGAGCTCGGAGAGCATTTTTTCATCTATGCGTATCGATACACTCTTAATTGCCACGGTTTTCACTTCACTCTTGCTGTAAGATGTCTCCATTTTACAGGAAAAACCGCGGGAAATGTGATAAATAGATATACCGTGTATCTACAAAATTTTTCCTTTGCCCGTCGAGAGGAAAATCACTTTATTTTTTCATCGCATACCGATAATTCATGCGGCAAATGTTCCGCACGAAGGGGATCGAGAGTACAAGATCGGAGGCGATCCACGCGCACGGGTCGGCGGCGCACAAGGCGTAAAACGCGATGGCGGGCGCCGCGGCGCTGACCTCACCCCCCGCGAAGGCGGCAGGCAAAAACGTGCAGACGAGGATCCGCGCGACAAGCTCCGCACCGCCCGCGGCAAGGACGAAGCCCGACTTTCCGATGCCCTGTACCGCGTTCCGCACGACGAAAATAAAGCCGAGGAAGAGGAACATCGCAAAATCGACGGTAAGGAGCGTATTCCCGTAGCGGATTGTTTCCGCCGTCACCTTATCGGCACTCAAGAAGAGGTAGAGATACGCCCCGTTGATCGTGCAGAGGAACCCGATAGCGACCGAAACGGCGACAGTCACCGCCATGATGCCGAGCGCCTGAATGGTTCCGCGGCGGATCCTGTCGAATTTTCCCGCCCCGAGGTTCTGCGCGGCGAAACTCGTCATCGCTGTCCCGAGTCCCGAGATCGGCGTGCAGATCAGATTCACCATCTTATTGGCGGCGCCGAAGCCGTTCTGCGCCGCGTTCGATACCATCACCCCGTCCGAGGACATGTCGAATTTTACGACCCCCGCCTGCATGGTGATGATGCCGATCGCGAGTACCGAAAATTGCAGCCCGAGAGGGATGCCCCGCGTCAGATGTGAGGTGATGTCCTCCCACGTCACGCGGAAGTCCTCGCGGCGGAGCCGCACCTGCGGGTAGCGGATAAACATGTAGATAAAGCACGCGATCGTGCTGATGAGCTGTGCAAGCACCGTCGCGATTGCGGCGCCCGCCACCCCCATGCGAAAGACGAGGATGAAGCAAAGGTCAAGCCCGATGTTCAGCACCGTCGAGAAGAGCAGGAAGAGAAGGGGCGTGATCGAATCCCCGAGACTGCGGAGGAAGGAGCAAATAAAATTATAGAAGAGCTGTGCCCCGATCCCCGCGAAGATCAACGCGCAATAGGTGTATGCCGCACGGTAGACCGAGGGATTCTCGGGCGTGACGTGGATCCACGCGAGCAAGGGGTTGAGGAGCAGAAGCGCCGTGGCGGTCAGAAGCACCGTCAACGCGGCGGAAAGGTAGATCTGCGTCACGAGAGAGCGGCGGACGCCCGCCTCGTCCCGCGCACCGACCCGACACCCCGTCACCACGCAAAAGCCCGCGCTGACGCCGAAGGCGAATTGCAAAAAGATAAAGATCAGCGCGCCCGTATCGTTGACGCCCGCCACCTCGTCGGCGGTCAGCGTCTGGCCGACGATCACCGCGTCGCTGAGAGTATAGATCTGTTGCAGAAAATAAGAAAGAATGACAGGAAGAGAAAAGCGGAAAATGGTACCCGCGGAAGAACCGACGGTCAGATCCGTCGGCTCGACGCGGTGAAGCGCCGTGTGCATGTTTGTTTTTGTCATACCGAAGCCCCCTGCTTTCATCAAGTCGATTATACACAAGCAGGGGGCGTTTGTCAATCGGTTTTTCAAAAAAATTTTTTACTTGCCTTTTTCGGAAATTTGTGCTATACTGAAACGGAGAAAAAACGGGAGAATGACCGTCCCCAAAAGAAAAGAAAAACGCCCCCCGAACGGGCGGAGAAAAAGTCGAAAAATTACGGAGTCAGCCATGCAAAAAGAAGAAAAAACCAACGTCATGCGCCTGCTCGATCAGAAAAAGATCGAGTATGTCGCACACAATTATTTACAATCTGGAGCAATTTCTGGCGTCGACGTCGCGAAAGCACTCGGAGAGCCGCCCGAGAAGGTGTTCAAAACTTTGGTCACAGTCGGCAAGAGCGGCGCACATTACGTCTTTCTCGTCCCCGTCCTTTGCGAATTGGATCCGAAGCGCGCCGCCGTCGCCGTCGGTGAGAAAAGCATCGAGATGATCAAGTCGAAGGAGCTCTTGCCCCTGACGGGCTATATTCACGGCGGTTGCTCTCCGCTCGGGATGAAGAAGACCTTTCCGACCGTCATTGACGAGAGCGTGACGACGCTCGATCGCTTTTTCTTCAGCGCGGGGAAGATCGGCTTTCAGGTCGAGATGTCTCCCGCCGCGCTCCTGACCCTTCTCCCGTACCGCACGGCGGACATCACCGCGCGCTGACGCCCGCACGCGACCCCTTATTTTTGATTTTATTTTATACTTTATATTTTATACTTTAAGGAAAGGAATCCCGCAGGGCGGGGGAGTAGAAAACATGAAGATCGGATTGACAAGCTATAGCCTGAATGAGGACATCACGACGGGGAAGAAGTCGATTTTGGACGCGATGCGCTTCGCGGCGGAGAACGGCGCGGAGCATATGGAGATCGTGCCCTTCGGCTTCACCCTCCACGACGATAAAACGGGGGAATTCAACGAGCCGTTGATCGGCGAGATCCGTGAGCTGTCCGCGGCGCTTTCCCTCCCGCTCTCGAACTATGCCGTTCTCGCAAACCTGCTGTCGGACGACGCGGACGAGCGGCGGCACGAGGTCGAGCGCCTGAAACGCCATATCGACGTCGCGCATAAGCTCGGCGTACCGATGATGCGGCATGACATCTCCTCCTTCCGCCGCCCCCTCGAGCTCAATACGCCCCTCGCGTTTGAAAAATATTTTCCCTATGCCGTCGAAGGGGCGAGAGAGCTCGCCGACTACGCGGCAGAGTACGGGATCGTGACCCTGCTCGAAAATCACGGCTTCTTCGTCAACGGATCCGACCGCGTTCTGCGGCTCGTCGATGCCGTCGGACGGGACAATTACGGTCTGCTCCTCGATACGGGCAATTTTGCCTGCGTGGACGAGGATCCCCTCGTCGCGGTGAAAAAGTGCGCCCCCTATGCGAAGATGGTGCATCTCAAAGACTTTTACATCCGCCCCGCCGACCGTCTGACGGGCGTCGGCGGACTCTTCCGTTGCGACGCGGGCTCGTGGTTCTCGACAAACTCGGGCGAGTATATGCTCCGCGGCTCGATCCTCGCGCAGGGCGATCTCGACGTTTGGAAGACGCTGAAAGTCATCCGCGACAGCGGCTACGACGGCTACGTCTCGGTCGAGTTTGAGGGTATGGAAAGCGGCGAGGTCGGCAGCATCGTCGGCATGAACGCCGCACGCCACATCCTCTCGCATCTCTGATATGAAATACGCATTGGTTACGGGCGCCTATGGCGGGATGGGACGCGCGGTGACGCGCGCCCTCGTCGCGGACGGGTATCTCGTCTTCGCACTGGATAAGAAGATCCCCGACGACGGCGGGGAAGAGAACGTCCTCCCCCTCGCGGCAGATCTGACGGACGAGGAGAGCGTGCGCGGCGCCTTCGCACAAGTGGCGAAGCGGACGGAAAGGCTCGATGCCGTCCTCCATTTTGCGGGCATCTATATGCTCGATTCCCTCGTGGAAATGGAGAGCGAAGCCTTTGATAAGATCCTGCATGTCAATCTGTATTCCGCCTATTATGTAAACAAAACGTTTCTTCCGCTCATGAGATCGGGAACGAAAGTCCTGATGACGACAAGTGAGCTCGCCCCTCTCGATCCGCTCCCCTTCACGGGAATTTACGCGGTCACAAAGGCGGCGCTCGATAAATACGCCTATTCTCTCCGCATGGAGCTACAGCTCCTCGGAATCTCGGTCTCGGTGCTCCGCGCAGGCGCGGTAAAGACGGGAATGCTCGGCGCGTCGGTCGAGGCACTCGACGCCTTTTGTGAAAAAACGGCGCACTACCGCTACAACGCCGCGCGCTTTCACGAGATCGTGAACCGCGTGGAGGCGAAGAGCGTCTCCCCCGACGTGATCGGGCGCAAGACCCTTCGCATCCTCTCGAAAAAGCACCCCGCCTTCGCCTACACCGTCAATCGGAATCCCGGGCTTCTCCTTCTCTCCCTCCTCCCGAAGAGAATGCAGTGCGCGCTCATCCGCAAGCTCCTAAAATAAGCGCCGCCCACACCCCGCCCCCGGCACAGGGGAGGGCTTCTCGGGATATAGGGACGATACAAGATCAGACATAAGGATAATATAAGGGCGGGACGTAAGGAAGATATAGAAATATAAGAAGATATAAAAAGAAAGCGAAAGGCAAGAAGCACGAAAAAAGCCTTTCGCACCCCGCGAAAGACACCGCAGGAGCAACGGAGGAATCTATGAGCTACCGAACGAAAAAAGTGAAGATTCCCTCGGGGGGCGGACGTCTGAAGCTTCTGATCCTCACCCCGCGGGAAAAGCAAACGACAGCGCCCGCCGCAGACGACACGCGCGGACGCGTCGGGGTGCTCTGGATCCACGGCGGCGGGTATATCACGGGCATGGCGGGCATGGTGCATATGTCCCGCGCGAAGAATCTCGTGAAAAAGTACGGCGCGGTCGTGATCTCGCCCGCCTACCGCCTCGCGGGGCAGGCGCCCTATCCCGCGGCGCTCGAGGACTGCCATGCGGCACTCCTCTATCTGAAGGAGCACGCGGCAGAGCTCGGCGTGAGGAGCGACCGCATCATGGTCGGAGGTGAGAGCGCGGGCGGCGGACTCGCGGCGGCGCTGTGCCTTTACGAGAAGGACGTCGGCGGCGTGAACATTGCCTATCAGATGCCCCTCTACCCGATGATCGATAACGAGGACACCGAGACCTCAAGGGACAATCACGCCCCCGTCTGGAACACGCGGCGCAATCACTACGGCTGGAAAAAATACCTCGCGAACCTGACGGGCGAGGTCCCCTGCTATGCCGCGGCGGCAAGGCGAAAGGACCTTTCGGGCTTGCCGCCCGCATATACCTTCGTAGCGACCGCCGAGCCCTTCTACGCCGAGACGGTCGCCTACATCGAGGGCTTGCGCGCCGCAGGCGTCGAGGCAGAGATCGATATCTACGAAGGACTGTATCACGCCTTCGATATGCTGACACCGTGGCGAAAGGCAAGTAAGCTCGCCGCCCGCCGCTTCGAGGAGCACTTCCTCTACGCAAAGGAGCACTACTTCGCAAAGAATTCGTAAACGCAAAACGAGAGCATAGCGGTGTGCTCTCGTTTTTTAATATTCAATTTTTATAAAATTCGTGAGAAAACAGGAATTTTCGCGCAAAAATACGAAAAATACTTGTATTGTGCGGAAAAATCTGCTATACTAAAATAAAATATTTTATGTGTGAGGTGCTTTATGGCTGCGAGTTATAAACCGCTATTCAAACTGTTGATCGATCGCAATATGAAGAAAAAAGACCTTGCCGCGCTCGCAGGGATCAGCCTTGCCACCATTACTAAGATGGGAAAGGACGGGGTATCTGTGAATTCGGACGTTTTGGTGCGCATATGTGAAGCGCTTCATTGCGGAGTGGATGATATTATGGAGATCGTGGAAGAAAAAGGAGAAGAGAAAGATGATTGATACAAAGAAAGAACAGGAACGGGACGAGCTTCACCGTGCAATTTGGGCGATCGCGGATGAATTGCGCGGTGCCGTTGACGGATGGGACTTCAAAAATTACGTCCTCGGTACGATGTTCTATCGTTACATCTCCGAAAACCTTGCCAATTACATCAATGAAGGCGAGATCAAAGCGGGCAATACCGGCTTTGACTATGCCAAAATGTCCGACGCAGAAGCGGAGTCGGCGCGGGAGGGCTTGGTGCAGGAAAAGGGCTTTTTCATCCTGCCGAGCGAGCTGTTTTGCAATGTTCTTGCCCGTTGTCAGTCGGACGAAAACCTCAACGAAACGCTGGAGACCGTTTTCCGCCATATCGAGGAATCCGCGAAAGGCTCCGAATCCGAAGGACAGTTTGAGGGACTGTTTGACGACTTCGATGTCAATAGCAACAAGCTGGGCGCAACGGTGGCAAAGCGGAACGAAAAGCTTTGCAAACTGCTCGTCGGCGTGGCGGATATGAACCTCGGCGATGTGAAGGATCACGACATTGACGCCTTCGGCGACGCTTACGAATATCTTACAACGATGTACGCCTCCCATGCGGGAAAGTCGGGCGGCGAATTTTTCACGCCTGCCGATGTGTCCGAGCTTTTGACGCGGCTCGGCACGGTCGGGAAAACCGAGATCAACAAGGTCTATGACCCCGCGTGCGGCTCCGGTTCGCTACTGCTCAAAGCCGAAAAGGTGCTTGGCAAGGATGCCATCCGCAACGGCTTTTACGGACAGGAGATCAACATCACGACCTACAACCTCTGCCGCATCAATATGTTTCTGCATGACATCGGATTTGACAAATTCGATATTGCCTGCGAGAATACGCTGACCAACCCCGCGCATTGGGACGACGAGCCGTTTGAACTGATCGTCTCCAATCCGCCTTACGCTATTAAATGGGAGGGCGATGATAACCCGCTGCTTATCAACGATCCGCGCTTTTCTCCTGCGGGTGTGCTCGCGCCGAAAAGCAAGGCGGACATGGCGTTTATCATGCACAGCCTTTCGTGGCTTGCGGCAAACGGCACGGCAGCTATCGTCTGTTTCCCCGGTATTCTGTACCGCGGGGGAGCGGAGCAGAAGATACGGCGGTATCTCGTGGAAAACAACTTTGTGGATTGCATCATTCAGCTGCCCGCCAACCTCTTTTTCGGCACTTCCATCGCCACCTGCATTATGGTGATGAAGAAAGGCAAAAGCGACAACAAAACGCTTTTTATTGATGCGTCGAATGAGTGCATAAAGGTCACGAATAACAACAAGCTGACCCCCGAAAACATCGACCGTATCGTAGGCACCTACGCAAACCGCGCGGAGATCGCGCACTTCGCACACCTTGCCGCGTTTGAGGAGATCGAAGCAAATGACTTCAACCTTTCGGTCTCCACCTATGTGGAGCAAGAGGACAAGCGGGAGAAGATCGACATTGTCAAGCTCAATGCCGAGATTGAGGAGATCGTCAAGCGGGAAAATGTGCTGAGAGAGGAAATCCGGAAGATCATCGGGGAGATTGAGGGATGAGCAAACTTGAAGAATTGATAAAAGAGCTTTGCCCGGACGGAGTAGAGACAGCCCCCTTATGGTCGCTGACTATTTGGGATAAAAGATTTAATGCAGTTGAAAAGTATAAGCAACCAAAGGTTATAAGTTACCCGTATTTATTAGCGGCAGATTTGTTTGCCCTTGAGGAAAATACCGGAAATGTATTTCTACTTTCCACCGGAGAACAAACTGGTTGGACAACAGAAGAAAAAGCCGGATGTAATATGTGTGAAGGGGAAGTTGTAACTATGCCTTGGGGAAAGTCCAGAGCGGTTACTGATTGCATCAAATACTACAAAGGTAAATTTGTTACAGCCGATAATCGCATTATGACTTCCAGTAACACAGAGAAACTATTAAATAAATACTTATATTATTGGTTTATGTCAGTTGGACGTGTGGTTGATTCGTTTTATCGCGGGTCTGGAATAAAGCACCCTGATATGGCTAAGGTATTAGATCTGCAAATCCCCGTCCCGCCGATTCCGGTGCAGGAAGAAATTGTCCGCATGCTGGATAGTTTTACGGAACTCACGGCGGAACTCACGGCGGAACTCACGGCGGAACTCACGGCGAGAAAGAAGCAGTATGA
>CAVEOF010000032.1:0-21850 GCA_963617165.1 Coriobacteriaceae bacterium
GGCGTGGCATAACGCCACGCCTGACTCTGAACCTTGCGCCTTTACCTGAAATTCCCTATGGGAACTGCGGTAAGGCGGTGGATGTTGTGTTTTTGTTCGGAGCTTGCGGGAGACGGTATTTTTGCCGACGCGGCGGCGTTATCGTTCTACGGGGCGACAAGCTTATCGTTCTACCGGGGTGGCAAGTTTATCCTTCCATGTACGGTAGAAGGACTCGTACTCGCCCGCGTCGAGGGCGTCGCGGATCTTCTGCATGAGCTCGTTATAGAAGAAGAGATTATGCAGCACGGCGAGGCGCATCCCGAGCATTTCCTTCGCCTTGAAGAGATGACGGATATAGGCGCGGGAATAGCGGCGGCAGGCGGGGCATCCGCACCCCTCCGAGATCGGACGGGGATCGGTCTTATAGGCTTCGTTGTTGATATTGATCTTTCCCTGCCACGTAAAGAGATTGCCGTGTCTCGCGTTTCGGCTCGGCATGACGCAATCGAAGAAATCGACGCCGCGGTAGACCGCCTCGACGATGTTCTGCGGGGTGCCGACGCCCATGAGGTAACGGGGCTTGTCCTTCGGCATATAGGGTTCTACCGTCTCGATGATATGATACATGGTCTCGGCATCCTCCCCGACGGCGAGTCCGCCGATGGCGTAGCCGTCGCAGGGCACCTTTGCCGTTTCGATCATATTCTCGATGCGCAGGTCTTCATAGGTGCCGCCCTGATTGATCCCGAAGAGAAGCTGATGCGGGTTGACCGTGCCCTCCTCGGCGTTCAGGCGGTCGAGCTCGGCGCGGCAACGCTTCAGCCAACGGACCGTGCGCTCCTCGGATGCCTTGACATAGGCGTAGGGCGAAGGGTTCTCGATGCACTCGTCGAACGCCATCGCGATGGTGGAGCCGATGTGCGACTGGATGCGCATGGACTCCTCGGGTCCCATGAAGATGCGTTTGCCGTCGACGTGGGAATTGAAGGAGACGCCCTCCTCGGTGATCTTCCGAAGCTTCGCAAGCGAGAAGACCTGAAATCCGCCCGAGTCGGTGAGAATGGGGCGATCCCAGTTGAAAAAACGATGCAATCCGCCCATACGGTAGATCACGTCGTCTCCCGGACGGATGTGGAGGTGATAGGTATTGGACAGCTCTACCTGACAGCCGACCTCACGGAGGTCGTCGGTGGAGATGCCCCCCTTGATGGCGGCGGAGGTGCCGACGTTCATGAATACAGGGGTCTCGATGGTGCCGTGAACGGTCTCGAAACGGGCACGTCTTGCTTTTCCTTCGGTTTTCAGAAGTTCGAATTTTGCCATGATATTTGAGGGTACTCCTTATTTGATACGGTCGAAGCGGCGGTCAAGCTCCCGCTTCGAAAGACGGTAGGCGATCGGTCTGCCGTGCGGACAGACGATGATGTCGGGCATGGAAAGCACCTTGGCGATCAGCCAATCGATGACGGGGCGCTCGTAATGGCGTCCGCCCTTGATCGCCGCCTTACAGGCGATCTGATAGAGCGCCTTTTCGCGGCGGATCGCCTCGGTATTGGCGGGGGTGCCCCTGCCCGCGGCGATCTCGGCGGTCATGGAGACGAAGAGATCGGCGGCGTCCGACGCGCCGATGGCGTCGGGAATGGCGGTAAGCGCGACGCCTTCCGTGGTGAGATCGTAGATAAAGCCGACCGACTCGAGCTCCTCCCGATATTCGGTCGCGGCAGAAAGCTCCTCGGGTGTGAGAGAGACGGGGAGCGGCAGAAGCAGGCTCTGCGCGGCGACTCTGCCGTCCCGCTCCCGCGAGCGCTTGATCTCCTTGAAGAGGATGCGCTCGTGCGCGGCGTGCTTATCGATCACTAGAAGCTCGTCGTCACGCTCGACCATGAGATAGCAGTCAAAGGCTTCCCCGACGTAGCGATACGGGGGGTGGTCGGAGATCGGGGTCGCGGATTCCACCCCTCCCGCGGGGACCTCCTGCGTCCTCGGAGCGGAGCCGAACGTCGGCGCGGAAGCCGATGAAGGAGCGGATGTCGATGCGACCGTCGGTGCGGGGGCGGGGGTCGGTGCGGGAGGCGTATCGTGATAGGTGCGCAGAAGGTCGAGCGACGCTTTCGGCGTCATCTCGGGGATCCCCGTATGTCCCGCGCCGCTCGACACCGAGAGGCGGGAGGGCAAGGGGTCACGCTCGGAGGGAGCGCCCTTCGTGGCGGGAGAGTAGGGAAAAGAGGTGCGCGGCGCGCTCACGGGAGCGTCGAAGGGGGAGCAGGCGGACGTCTCCGAGTGCGGCTGCCTGACGGGCGGAGGGACGGTGCCGAGGGTGATCTGCTCCCCCTTCGGCTTCTCGCCGAGGGGAACAAAGGCACCGGCGGTCTTCGCATCCTTGAGGGAATCCCGTCCGAGCGTCATTTCGGGACGGTAGGCGGCACTCTCGAGCGCGCGGCGAACGGTGTGATAGACCGCCTCGAAAACGGGGCGCTCGTCCGAGAATTTGACCTCGAGCTTCGCGGGGTGGACGTTGACATCCACCGACGACGGGCTCATGGAAAGAGAAATGACGCAGGCGGGAAAGCACTCGGGGGCGATGTAGGAGGTATACGCCTTTTCGAGTGCCGCCGCGGCGGTGAGACTCTTGACGTATCTTCCGTTGATAAAGAAGTTTTCAAGGTTGCGGTTCTTGCGGACGTTTTCACTCGTCCCGATGTAGCCCGAGACGTGAATTCCGTTCGCTTCTCCGTCAATATGTAACGTTTTCTTTGCAAAATCGCGTCCGAGGACGGCAGATATGGCGCCTATGAGGTTGCCGTCGCCCGGGGTCTTGAACTTCTCTTCCCCGTCGATCAGAAGCTGAATCGAGATGTCGGGACGGGAGAGGGCGACGCGCTCGACGAGGGCGGCGACATTCATCGCCTCGGTGGAATCCTTCTTCAAAAACTTCCGTCTTGCGGGGACGTTATAGAAGAGGTTCTCGACCACGACGGTGGTACCGTCGGCGGCGCCGACGTCGGTGATGTCGATGACGCGCCCTCCCTCGGAGGTGAGCATGGAGGCGGTCTCTGCCTCCTTGGTCTTAGTAATGACGGTGACCTCGGACACCGAGCTGATGGCGGCGAGCGCCTCCCCGCGGAAGCCGAGGGTCATGATGGAGGCGAGATCCTCCTTGCCGTGGATCTTACTCGTGGCGTGTCGTTTCAGGGCGACGGGAAGGTCCTCCTTCTCCATGCCGCAGCCGTTGTCCGAGACGCGGATCAGGGCGACGCCGCCCCGCTTGATCTCCGCGACGATCTCGGTGGCGCCCGCGTCGATGGAATTCTCGATGAGCTCCTTTAAGACGGAAGAGGGGCGCTCGACCACCTCGCCCGCGGCGATGAGGTTCGCGACCTCGAAGCTCAGAACATTGATCTTTCCCATGGCGTTCCTTTCGAAGATTTCTTTTTTTCGGTGGGTGAGGATCTCTTCCCGATCGTTCGGGGAGTTTTTTCCTCTTTTCGGTGGGGGTGAGAATTTCTTCCCGATTTTCGGGAAGGCTCTTCCTCTTTTTCGGTCACTCTCCGTCGGAGAGGGTGCGTTTCAGAGAATAGAGGAGATTCATCGCCTCGATGGGGGTCATGGTATTAAGGTCGGCTTCTCTGAGTTTGTCGGCGACCTCGGCGTTCTTATCGTTTGCCATGACGGCGAAGAGATCGTGCGGGGTGTCGGCGGTTTCCGCCTTTTTCGACCGTGTCGGGGCGTCGCTCTCGATCTCGGCGAGGATCTCCCTCGCACGGCGGATGACCTCGCTTGGGACACCCGCGAGCTTTGCGACCTCGATGCCGTAGGAATCGTCGGTGCCGCCGCGCACGATCTTGCGGAGGAAGGTAACCCCTTCCCCGCGTTTTTTGGCGGCGACGTTATAGTTGACGATACCGGGGAAGCTGTCCTCCATGGCGATCAGCTCGTGATAGTGGGTGGCGAAGAGGGTCTTTGCCCCGATCTTCTTCGACCACGTATACTCGACGACGGCGCGGGCGATCGCCATACCGTCGTAGGTACTGGTTCCGCGTCCGACCTCGTCGTAGATGATGAGGGAGCGCTTGGTCGCGTGCTTCAGGATCGAGGCGACCTCGGTCATCTCGAGCATGAAGGTGGACTGTCCCGACGCGAGGTCGTCGGAGGCACCGACGCGGGTAAAGACCTTATCGACGATGCCGATCCTCGCCTCTCTCGCGGGGACGAAGGAGCCGATCTGCGTCATGACGGTGATGAGGGCGACCTGCCGCATATAGGTGGATTTACCCGCCATGTTGGGACCCGTGATCATCATCACGCGGTTCGCGCCCGTGTCGAGGGTGGTATCGTTCGGGACAAAGTAGGTGTCCTTGACGAATTTCTCGACGACGGGATGCCTGCCGTCCTTAATGACGAGATCGGTGGAGATGTCGACCTCGGGGCAGGTATAATTGTTCTTCGAGGCGACCTCGGCGAGCGAGCGGAAGACGTCGAGCTCGGCGACGGCGGCACCCGAGGCGCGGATGCGCTCGCTGTTCTCGGTGATGAGCGCGCGAAGCTCGCAGAAGAGATTGAATTCGAGCTCGCAGAGCTTCTCGTCCGCGCTGAAAATGGTGGTCTCCATTTCCTTCAGCTCTTGGGTAATATAGCGCTCGCAGTTGACGAGCGTCTGTTTTCTTATGTAGCGGTCGGGGACCTTATCCGAGAGGGACTTCGAGATCTCGATATAGTAGCCGAAGACCTTGTTATAATCGACCTTGAGGGTGCGGATGCCCGTCTCTTCCCTCTCGCGCTCGGCGATCGACTCCATGATCTCGCGTCCGTGGGAGCGGATGTCGCGGTAATAGTCGACGTCGGCGTTATAGCCGCCCGCGATCATGCCGCCCTCTCTTACGGTGTAGGGCGGGTTCTCGACGAGGGCGCGCCCCAGCGTGTCGGCGATGTCGGTGAGGGGGTCGAGACTGTCGCGAAGGCGGGCGAGCGAATCGCTCTTCACTTCGGAAAGAAGGGTGCGGATGGCGGGAAGGCGGACGATGCTCGTATAGATGGCGCGCAGATCCTTTGCGTTCGCGGTGCCGTAGACCGCCTTTGCCGTCAGGCGCTCGATGTCGAGGAAGGAGGTCAGGGTCTCGGTCAGCTCTTCGCGGAGCTCGCGGTTTTTGACGAGCTCGCCGACGGCGCCCTGACGGTGGGTGATCTGTCCCGGGTCAAGAAGGGGCTTTGTCACCCACGTATAGAGAAGTCTGCCGCCCATGGCGGTCTTGGTCTTATCGAGGACGCCGAGGAGACTCCCCGACTTTTCCTTTGCCCGCATGGTCTCGGTCAGCTCGAGGTTGCGGCGGGTATTGATGTCCATATCGAGGTATTGTCCCTCGCCGTAGACGTTCAGATCGCGCACGAAGGCGATGTCCGTCTTCTGCGTCTGTCGGATATAGGCGAGGAGGGCGCCCGTCGCCATCATCGTCTCGGGGGTGGTGAGCTTTTTCGCTTCCTCACCGAACGCGGTGGGAAGTTGCTTCACGGCGTCGGCGTAGGAGAAGAGCCCGCGCACGTCGTCGTTCACGAGGGTATGGAAGCGATCGGAAGCAAAATCCGAGATCTCGGCAACGTCCTTGCGCGGAACGTTCAGGATCAGCTCCGCGGGGCGATAGACCGAAAGCTCACGCTCGACGCGGGCGGCAATGCCCTCCCCCGCGATGTGAGTGACGGAGACCTCGCCCGTCGAAATGTCGGCGAAGCCGAGTCCGACTCCTCCCTCTCCGATGGCGAGAGCGGCGAGATAGTTGTTCTTGTTCTCGGTGAGGAGTCCGGCGTCGGTGACCGTACCCGGGGTGACGACGCGGATGACCTCGCGCTTCACGAGTCCCGTCGCCTTCTTCGGATCCTCGGTCTGCTCGCAGATGGCGACCTTATAGCCCTTGGCAACGAGCCTGCCGATGTATTCGTCCGCGCGGTGGAAGGGGACGCCGCACATGGCGGCGCGCTTATCGAGTCCGCAATCCCTGCCCGTCAGGGTAAGCTCCTCCTCGCGGGAGACGGTGACGGCATCCTCGAAAAAGCACTCGTAAAAGTCTCCGAGGCGGTAAAAGAGGATATATCCTTCGTATTGCGCACGCACCTCCAGATACTGTCGCATCATGGAGGTCGGTTCTTTGGTCAGTTCGCTTCTCGCGACATAGCTATCCGCCATGGGGTTCACCTCGTTTCGGGAAATTCGGATGGGTTGATGAAATGAAAGTCGTGCGAAAAATTCCTGCGGCGATATGCGATGCTAAAGCACGGGTACGTACTTTCGTACCGTCGGGCGGCACCGAGAAAGCGGGTGCGGGATGCCGCGGACTCCGCCCGGATCAGTGATGACAGCCGCCACAGGTGGAGCAGTCGTGCGTGCAGGAGGCGGGACGCTCACCCGTGATGCAGAATTTGATCTCGGCGTTGACCTCTGCCATAAGGTCGTTTAACGCCTTTTGCGCCGCGTGGTAATCGGTGTAATGCGGGTTCGCCAAAATGACGGCACCGAGCTCCTCGAGACGGGTGCGGAGAGAGGAGATCGTCTTCTCGTCCGCCTCCTCCGCCTTGGAAAATTCGTCGGCGAGGACGCGGCGCTCTGCCTCGTATTCGTTCAGCTTCGCCTGAAGGTCGCTGTCCGCCTCGTAGGCGATCTTCGCCTTCTCGAGGGCGCGGATCTCGTCGCTTTCGGCAATGGTCTCGCCGAGCTTATGAGCAAGTTCGATAACGGGTGTCATGGTATTTCTTCTTTCTTTTAGATTTTATGTAGAGGGTTCGGCGGTGCCGAAAAGGTCGAAGGGGGTGGCGCGCTCGAGCTTCACCTTCACGAAGGTGCCCGTGGGATCGGCATCGGCGGTAAAGCGCACGAGCTTCCCTCCCGGGGTACGTCCGAGATAGCCTCCCTCGCGTGCCTCGCCGTCGCAGAGGACGCGCACGGTGCGACCGACCTCGGCAAGGTTCTTTTCAAGGGAGATCTCCCGTTGCAGAGCGAGAAGGCGCGCCATGCGGTCGTTCTTCTCCTCCTTGGTCGCGGGGTTCTCCATCGAGGCGGCGCGGGTGCCCTCTCTCGGCGAGAAGATGAAGGAATAAACGGCGTCGTAGCGGACGCGCTCCATCACGCGGAGGGTATCGAAAAAGTCGGACTCCTCCTCCCCCGGGAAGGCGACGATGATGTCGCTCGTCAAGGTAATGTCGGGGATCGCCGCGCGGAGCTTGTCCACGATGCCGAGATAGTGCGCGGAGGTGTAGGTGCGGTTCATCGCGCGAAGGATCCGATCGCTTCCCGATTGCAGGGGAAGGTGGAAGGCGGGCGCGACCTTCTCTCTCTTTTCACTCATGACGCGGATGAGGTCGTCCGAGACGTCCTTCGGATGGCTCGTCATGAAGCGGACGAGGAAGTCCCCCGGGATGTCCGTGACTCTCCGCAGCAGCTCGGGAAAGGTGATGTCCGCCCGATAGGAATTGACGTTCTGTCCGAGGAGGGTGATCTCCTTCACGCCGTCCGCGACGAGGGCGGCACACTCGGCGAGGATCTCGCGGCTCTCGCGGCTCCTCTCCCTTCCTCTCACGTAGGGGACGATGCAATAGGAGCAGAAGTTGTTGCACCCGTACATGATCGACACCCACGCGCGGTGGCGGGAGGAGCGGACGGTCGGAAGTCCCTCGCAGACGGTGCCGTCGTCCTCTCCGAGAAGGAAGGTGCGACGGTGCTCGGCGATCGCGCGCTCGACAAGCTCGGGCAGACGGAACAGACGGTTCGGCTCGAGAGTGAAGGAGACGTAGTGAAATTCGCGCTTGAGCTTTTCGACGATCTCGGGCTCCGCCGCCATACAGCCGCAGACGCCGATGAGCGTCTCGGAATTTCCCTCTCTGACATGCTTATAGGTGCCGATGAGGGAGAGCGCCTTCAGTTCCGCATGGCGTCTCACCGCGCAGGTGTTCACCACGATGAGGGAGGCGTCCTCGGGACGCTCGGCGGGCAGATAGCCCATCTCCTCCGCCATCCCGCGGATCTTCTCGCCGTCCGCCTCGTTCTGCTGACAGCCGAGGGTCACGACATAGTATTTTCTCGATTTTCCGTCGTTATACCGACGGACAGCTTCGACGGCGCGGGCGCGCGCCGTGCTTTCGGTCAGGTTCATTCGTTATTCCTTTTATTTTTTCATAACAGAGATATTATATCACCGCGGGGGAGGAAAAGTCAATCGTTTTCTTCGGTTTTTCCCGACTTTCCGTCCTTTTCCGACCGTGCGGCAAGCAGGCGCCGTGCGGTGTCGGCAAGAGCCCGCGCAGACAGTCCGAGACTGTCGTAAAGATCGACGGGCGTCTCGGGGGTGGCGAAGGTATCGGCGATCGCGCGGAGGACGATGCGCTCCGCGGGAAGTCCGAGGGACGTGAGCTTCTCTTTTAAGATCATGGCGGCGCCGCCGTTCTCGATGCCCTCCTCCGCAAGGAGGACAAGGGAGGCGCGGGAGAGGTAGGGCAAGAGCGCCTTCGCCGTTTTCTCGTAGGGTGCGAGCTCCTCGAGGAGGACGGCGCCCGCGCGGATGCCCCGCTCTTTGAGATCCGCCTCGGCGTCGAGGACGCGGGAGATCTCCTGCCCGTAGCTCACGAAGACGATGTCGGTCTCGGTCTCGGGATTAAAATCGGCTCTCACGCCGAAGCTCTCGTAATCCTCCTTCGGGTAGAATGCCGCGCGCACGGCGGCGTCCTCCGAGGCGTTCGGATAGCGGAGGGCGACGGGGGACTCCGCCTTCTCGATTTCGCGGAGGGCGGCGATCAGGGAGCCGTAGGTGACGGGGGCGAGGATGCGCACGCCCGGAATCTCGGAGAGGAAGGCGACGTCGAAGATGCCGTGATGGGTGGCGCCGTCGGCGACGGCGAGACCCGCGCGGTCGACGATCATGCGGACGGGGAGCCCCTGTAAGGCGACGTCGTGGAGGATGTTATCGTAGGCACGCTGTAAAAAGGTGGAATAAATGACGGGATAGGGGCGCATCCCTCCCGCGGCGAGTCCCGCCGCGAAGGTGAGCGCGTGCTCCTCGGCGATGCCGACGTCGAAATAGCGGTCGGGATAGCGGGCGCCGAATTTGCAAAGTCCCGTCCCCGCGCTCATCGCGGCGGTGATGGCAACGATGCGGGGGTCCTCCTCCGCCTCGCGGCAAAGCTCCTCTACGAAGACGGAATGGAAGGTATCCTTCGGCGGCTCGGCGCACGGGAGGTTATGATATGCCTCGGGCGCACGCTCGGCGGGCTCGTAGCCCTTCCCTTTTTTGGTGATGACGTGCACCAGAACGTTCTTTCCCGAGCGCTTCGCCTCCGAGAGGGCGCGCTCGACCGCCGCCTCGTTGTTGCCGTCGACGGGTCCGAGATAGTAGAGTCCGAGCGCCTCGAAATAGTTGAGGGTATAAAAGCGCCGCTTGATGCCGTCCTTCAGGGCGGCAAAAAGGTTTTCGAGAGGCTTTCCGATGAGGGGAATATGCTGAAGAACGGACTTTGTGCGGCGCTTCCAGTTGCGGTAGCCCTCCGAGATACGGACGCGTGCGAGGTAGGAGGCGAAGGCGCCCTTGTTGCGGGAGATGGACATGCGGTTCTCGTTCAGGACGAGGACGAGACGAAGCCCGTCGTGCACGTTGTTCAGCGCCTCGTGCACCATGCCGCCCGTATAGGCGCCGTCCCCGAGGACGGCGACGGTATAGGCATCGCTCCCCGAAAGTCTGTCCGCCTCGGCAAGACCGATGGCGGCGGACACCGACGTGGAGGAATGCCCCGCGCCGAAGGGGTCGTGCTCGCTCTCCCGCCTCGAGGTAAAGCCCGAGAGCCCGCCCGTCGTGCGGAGGGTATCGAAGCGCTCCTTTCGTCCCGTGAGGATCTTATGCACATAGCTCTGATGCCCGACGTCGAAAAGGATATGATCGTGCGGAGAGTCGAAGACGCGGTGAAGCGCGACGGAGAGCTCCACGACGCCGAGATTCGAGGCGAGGTGTCCGCCCGTGCGCGTCACGTGGTCGACGAGAAAGGCGCGGATGTCCCGACAGAGCGCGGGGATCTCGGCTGCGGAAAGCGCCTTTACGTCCTTCGGCTCACGCACGCGGTCGAGGACCTCGTATTTTCCCGATGGGGCGTCATGCATTCGGTTCTCCTCCTTCCGTGTCACGTCCGACGGCTTCGGGCTCTTGTTTGTCTTCTGCTTTTTCACTGTCCGTACCTCCCTTCCTGCCCCCTGCGGGGGATTCTCCCGTGACCTTCACATAGGCACGGTAAAACGCGGAATAATCGCCGAAGCCCACGCGGTAAGCGGAGCTCGCGGCGGTCTCTCCCGTCTCCATCAGCTGCTTTGCACGCAAAACGCGCTTTTGCGTCAGGTAGCCGTGGATCGATATGCCGTTGTGTTTTTTGAACGCGCGGCAAAGATAGTATTTGCTGACGAAGAAGTGGCGGGCGATGCGGTCGAGGGAGAGGCTCCCGCCCTCGATGTTCGCATTGAGATAGCGGATCACCCGCGCGCCGAGCTCGGCGTTGTCCGCCACGTCGTCGGGGCGCACCGAGGAAAGGAGAATGACGATCTCGGAGAGAAGCATCTGCATATAGGTCGTGCGCTTTTCCTCCGTGAGTCCCGCGGCGAGGGTAAAGCGCTCAAAGGCGGAAAGAAGGCTCGGGCGCAGGGCGGCGGCGGAATAAAAGCCGCACCCCTCCGCCGTGCAGAGCCCGCCGAGCAGGGGGCGCGCCGCCTCGACGAGAGATGTCTCGGGAAAATTCACCACGAAGCGCTCGTAGGCGCCCTCGCGGGAGATGTCGACGAAATGATAGGTCGCGGGCTGAATGACCATCAGGGTGCCGGGGCGCATGGCATATTCGCTTCCTTCAATGATATATCTGCCCTTTCCTTCCGCGACGTAAAGGATCTCGTAGCCGTCGTGGCAATGGTTCTGCCCGAAGTTGCGCGGAACAGGGTCGTCGTAGGTCGTACAGAAGTCGATCCCGCCCGCCGTGATGCGTTGCGTTCTGTGCATTGGCATCTCCTTTTTCCTTTTTGTGCCGTTTTTCTCTATTCTATCACAAACGAGCAATTTTTGCAATAGTTTTTGCAACAGTAACAAACATATTTTTATTGCAATGCAAAAATTGACGTGCTACAATAAAAACAGAGCGGAGTTTTCCGCAAGTTCGAAGCTCTGCGGCGATGCCGCAGAGTACAAAGAGAGGTAGTCTTTTTATGAAACTCGGTGCACAGTTTTACACGCTGAGAGAGCGGGCGAAGACGCCCGAGGGGCTTCGCTCCTGCTTTTCCGCCATGCACGACATCGGCTACGAAGCCGCGCAGATGTCCGCCGTCTGTCAGGTGGCGCCCGAAGAGTTCCGCGCCCTCGCGGAGGAATTTTCTCTTCCGATCACCTGCACGCACACGCCCTTTTCCCGCATTACGGAGGAGACGAAGGAGGTCATCCGCGAGCACAGGATCTACGGCTGTCCCGTCATCGGTCTCGGCTCGATGCCGAACGAATACCGCGGCTCGCTCGAGGGGGTACGCGCCTTCATCGCGGCGGTGAAGAAGCCGCTCGCACAGATTGAGGACGCGGGACTTCGCTTCGCGTATCACAATCACGCGTTCGAGTTTGACTCGCTCGGAGGAACCGACACCTATTCCCTGCTCATCGAGGAGCTTCCCTCCCTGAATTTCATTCTCGACACCTATTGGTGCGTCTATGCGGGAAAGGATCCCGCAGAGTTCATCCGTCTTTTCGGCAAGAAGAGAATGACGAACATTCATTTCAAGGATATGAAAAGCTCGCCGAAGGGGGATATCTGCCCCTGCGGTGCGGGCGTCATCGACTTTGCGCCCCTTGTCACCCTCTGCGACAGTCTCGGCATCGAGACCGCGCTCGTCGAGCAGGACAACGCGCCCGCGCTCGGTGACGAGTTCGAGCAGATGGCATACAGCTATCGGCACTTAAAGCCGTTATTTTAAGGAGAAGTTATGGCAGAATTTTATCTTTCCGCCTTCGCGGACGAGGCGGCGGACGATCTCGACGGTCAGATCGCGGCGCTACACGAGGCGGGCATTCGCTACATCGAGCCGCGCAGCATCGACAAGCGCGGGATCCTTGACCTCTCGGAAGAGGAATTAAAGGAGGTCAGAGCAAAGCTCGATCGGGCGGGCATCCGCGTCGGCTCCCTCGGCTCTCCGATCGGAAAATACGACATCGACGGGGACTTCGAGAGCTACAAGGTGACCTTCGAAAAGGCGCTTGTCGCCTGCTCCCTTCTCGGGACGACGAAGATGCGGATGTTCAGCTTTTTCGTCGATCAGGCAAAGCTTGCCGAAAAGCGCGAGGAGGTACTCGCGAGACTTTCCTACATGCTGACGCGTGCGGAGGAGGTCGGCGTGACGCTCTGTCACGAGAACGAGTCCCGCATTTACGGTCAGATGCCGCGTGAGGTCTCGGATCTCCTCACCTCCCTGCCGGGGCTTCGCGGCGTCTTTGACCCCGCAAACTATGTGGTGAACGGGGCGGACGCGCTCGAGGGACTTGCCGCGACGCTTCCCTCTCTCGCCTACCTCCACATCAAGGATGCCTCTCTTGCGGACGGGACGATCCTGCCCGCGGGCGAGGGAGACGGTCACATCGGCGAGGTGCTCGACCTCGTGGACCGTCACACGGACGCGCCCGTCATGCTGACGATGGAGCCGCATCTGCGTCTCTTCGACGCGTTCGGAAAGATCGACGCACGTTCGTTACGGGGCAAGCACACCTTCAACAATAACCGCGAGTCCTTCGCTTTCGCCGTCCGTGCCTTGGAGGGCGTTCTCACCGAGCGGGGCTATCGAAAAGGAGATACGGGAACATGGAAAAAGTAAGATTCGGCATTGTCGGCTACGGCAACATGGGTTCGGGACACGCAAAGCACTTCAAGGAAGGAAAGATCGAAAACGGCGTCCTCACGGCGATCTGCGACATCAACCCCGCGAAGCTTGCGGCGGCGAAGGAGATCTTCGGCGACGAGGTGGAATATTTCGAGAACACCGAGACGCTCTTTGCCTCGGGAAAATGCGACGCGGTGATGATCTGCACGCCGCACTATCTGCATCCGACGCTCGCGACGGCTGCCGTCGACGCGGGACTCCACTGCATTGTGGAAAAGCCCGCGGGCGTGTATACGCTCCAAGTCAAGGAGATGCTCGAGCACGTCAAGCATTCCGACAGGATCCTCGGCATCATGTTCAACCAGAGAACCAATCCCGCCTTCCGCAAGATGCGGGAAATGGTACATAACGGATCGATCGGTAAAGTTAAGCGTACAAACTGGATCATTACCGACTGGTATCGCTCGCAGGAATACTACGACAGCGGCTCGTGGCGTGCGACGTGGAAGGGCGAAGGAGGCGGCGTACTTTACAATCAGGCGCCCCATCAGCTCGACCTCTTCCAATGGATCGTCGGCATGATGCCGTCGAGAGTGCGCGCCTTCTGCCACTTCGGAAAATGGCATGACATCGAGGTGGAGGACGACGTGACCTGCTACGTCGAGTATCCGAACGGAGCGACGGGCATTTTCATCACGACGACGGCGGACGCGCCCGGTACCAACCGTTTCGAGATCACGGGCACGAAGGGCACGCTGATCTTCGAGAACGACAAGCTCTACTTCAAGGAGCTCGAGATCGACGAGCGGGAATACTGCTTCGCGACGAACAAGGGCTTCCAGAAGCCGCCCTGCCGTCCGACGGTCGAGGTCCCTCTCGAGGGAGAAAACAGTCAGCACGTCGGCATCGTCAACAACGTGGCGAACGCGATCTTGGGGCTTGAGCCCCTGTACGCGCCCGCGGAGGACGGTCTTTGCGGCGTGGAGCTTGCGAACGCGATGCATCTTTCGACATGGCTCGGACGGGAGGTCGACCTTCCGATCGACGATACGCTCTTCTACGAGGAATTGAAAAAGCGCATCGCGATCTCGAAGCCGCACCGTCAGACGAACGACTCCAAGATCACGACCCAGTAACTTCGAAAGCGAGGAAGGTTTCCGATGGAAAAACGACCGTTCCGCGTCGCGGTGGTCGGTTGCGGCACCATTGCGCCGAATCACCTGTTTGCCCTTTCCGCGATGCCCGAGGTACGCGTGTGCGCACTGGTCGACCCTCGGCTCGAGCGGGCGGAGGCAATGCGGGCAAAATACGCGCCCGAGGCGAAGCTCTTCTCCGACTATGAGACCATGCTCGAAGAGATCCGCCCCGACGTCGTTCATATCTGCACTCCGCACTATCTGCACGCGTCGATGGCGATGCGCGCGCTCTCGGCGGGGATCCACGTCTACCTTGAAAAGCCCATGTGCCGCACTGCGGAGGAGATCCCTCTGCTCCTCGAGGCGGCGAAGGCGAGCTCGGCAAAGATCACGGTCTCCTTTCAGAACCGTCTGAATCCGACGACCCTCGCCGCGCTGAAGATCGCGGAGGAGGACGGCGGCGCCCTGCGCGGGTACGGCACGCTCTTTTGGGATCGCGGCGAGAAATATTACACCGAGAGCGGCTGGCGCGGCAAGCGCGAGACGGAGGGGGGCGGCGTGCTCATCAATCAGGCGATCCATACGCTCGACCTGCTCTGCCTCTTTCTCGGCACGCCCCGCCGCGTGACGGCGACGACGGCGAACCACCATCTGAAGGGGATCATCGACGTGGAGGACAGCGCGGAGGGCATCATCGAGTTCGACGGCGGTAAGCACGCGGGCTTCTACGCGACGACCTCCTATCTCGGCGGGTGCGAGACGACCGTGCTCCTCGAAACGGCGCATCACCGTCTCGAGATCCGCACGCCCGACCTGTACCTCGACGGTGTGAAGGTCGACCTTCCGAAGACGCTCCACGCCCCCGTCGGCAAGGAATGCTACGGTGCGGGACACACCTACCTGATCCATCGTTTCTATGAGGCGATCGCGTCGGGAGAGGACGCACCGATCCCGCCGAGCGAGGCGCAATACGCGCTCCGCGTTCTGCTCGCGGTGTATCGGTCGGGGGACGAGAGCGTTGAGGTTTAGGAAATTCGGAATTCGGAATTACGAATTCAGAATTAAGAATTATGAATTATGAATTATGAATTATGAGTTATCTTTGCGTCCACGGATGTGAAGTGTGTCTTTTGAGCAGAATTATTTACATTTTTATTTAGAAATGAGGAAATGCCGTGAAAATGACGTTTCGTTGGTACGGGGACAGTGACCCCGTTACCTTGGAAAATATCCGACAGATCCCCGGGATGAACGGGGTCGTCACCGCGCTTTACAACGTGCCCGTCGGCGGGGCGTGGGAAGAGCGGGACATCCTCGCACGGCGCGAGAAGGTGCGCGCCGCGGGGCTTTCGATGGAGGTCATCGAGAGTGTGCCCGTGCACGAGGAGATCAAGCTCGGCTCCCCGATGCGGGACGCTCTCATCGAAAACTATCAGAAGACCATCCGTGCGCTTGGCGCCGCGGGAGTGAAGGTCATCTGCTACAACTTCATGCCCGTGTTTGACTGGGTGCGCTCGGAGCTCTCTTATCGGAACGCGGACGGATCGACCTCTCTCGCATACGATCAGAGGACGATCGACGCGATGGATCCGAAGAAGAGCGCGCTCTCTCTTCCCGGTTGGGACGAGAGCTACACGAAGGAAGAGCTCGCTTCCCTGCTCGCCCGTTACGAGAGCATCGACGAGGAGGCGCTCTTTCGGAACATGGTGTACTTTCTCCGTGCGATCACGCCCGTCTGCGAGGAGAGCGGGATCGCGATGGCGGTACACCCCGACGATCCGCCGTGGAGCCTGTTCGGTCTGCCGCGCATCATCCGCGACGAGGCGCATCTCGACCGTCTCTTCCGTGAGGTCCCCTCTATGGCGAACGGTCTGACCTTCTGCACGGGGTCGCTCGGCGCGAATCCCGACAACGACCTTGTGAAAATGGCGAAAAAATATGCGGCGGCGGGACGCATCCACTTCCTGCACGCGCGCAACATCCGTTTTGCTCCCCCCGAGACGGGCGACCTCTTCTTCGCGGAGAGCGCGCATCCGACCGACTGCGGTTCCCTCGATATGTACGGGATCCTGCGGGCGCTCTCGGACGAGGGCTTTGACGGGTATGTCCGCCCCGACCATGGCAGAAACATTTGGGGCGAGGCGGGACGCCCGGGGTACGGGTTATACGACCGTGCGCTCGGCGCGACCTACCTTCTCGGTCTGATGGAAGGAATCGAAAAAACAAAACACTGACCCATGGCGGGTAAGACCCGACCTATGCTGACTGTCGCTTTTTGACAGTCGGAGCCGATACTCGGCAGAAAGGACATGCTATGAAGGAAAATCAATTGCCCCTCCCCGTCAATCTGACGGGGAAGGTTGCCGTCATTACGGGGGCGGGCGGTGTGCTCTGCTCCGCGTTTGCCGAGGTGCTCGCTTCGGCTGGTGCCCGTGTGGCACTGCTCGACATCAATGAAGAAGCCGCAGGCAAGGTTGCCGAGAGGATCCGCGCCGCGGGTGGCGACGCGATCGCCGTGCGTGCCGACTGTCTTTCGCGCGAGAGCCTCGAGGCGGCGCGGGAAACGGTGGCAGGCGCTTTCGGCAGTGCCGACATCCTCATCAACGGCGCCGGCGGAAACAATCCGCGTGCGACGACCGACACCGAGGTATTCGACCCCGAGATGCTCGAGAGCGGAGGTGGCAAGAGTTTCTTTGACCTTTCGCCCGAGGGCTTCCGCTTCGTCTTTGATCTGAACGTGACGGCGGCGGTGCTGACGACGCAGGTCTTTGCCCGCGATATGGCGACCTCGGGCAAGGGAGGCAACATCATCAACATTTCCTCGATGAATGCCTACCGTCCGCTGACGAAGATCCCTGCTTACAGTGCGGCGAAGGCGGCGGTCTCCAACCTGACCGAATGGCTCGCCGTGCACTTTGCGGGAGCGGGCATCCGCGTCAACGCGATCGCGCCCGGATTCTTTGTCTCGAATCAGAACCGCGCGCTTCTCTTCCACGACGACGGCACGCCGACGGCGAGAACCGAAAAGATCCTTGCGGCAACGCCGATGCATCGCTTCGGCGAGGCGAAGGAGCTTCACGGGGCGCTCCTCTTCCTCCTTTCCGAGGCGGCGTCCTTCGTGACGGGCGTCATTCTGCCCGTGGACGGCGGATTCTCGGCATACTCGGGAGTTTGAGAATTCAGAATTATGAATTAAGAATTATGAATTGGTCGCAAAGCTTTGCGAAGATCTGTAAGGATAAGGTTCGCAAGGAAGGGGCGATCCGGTTCTTTCATCCTGAATAAATGCGAAAATGACCGAGAGTCGTCTTGATTCTTCGGTCATTTTTCATTTTTAATACGAAAAAATGCCCCGCCCCTCGGAGTATAAAAACGCCCTCCGCGCTTTGATATGACCTCAAACCTTGTTTTGAGTGTATATCGGGGCACGGGGGCGTTTTTTGTTATTTTTTGAGCTTATCCCAATTTTTTATAGGTTCGTTTTTATCGGTCTTGGTTTCTCTTCTTCCATTCCGTCGGGGCGCAGCCCGCGTTCTGTCGGAAGGCGCGGCTGAAATTGTAGGGGTTCGAGTAGCCGAGGCGGTCGGCGATCTCGGAAAGGGAGAGGTCGGTGGTATCGAGAAGCTCCTTCGCGCACTGCATCTTCTTGTCGGTCAGGTAGGCGACGGGAGAAAGCCCGAGGCAGGACTTGAACAGGCGGAAAAACGCGGAATAGGAAAGATGGATATAATCCGCCGCCTCACGCACCGTGACCATATCGGCGGCGTGCGTATCCATGTAGCCGACGGCGACCGCCAGAAGGTCGCGTTGCCCCTCTATGGACGGCTCGGTCTTCCCTCCCCGCTCCCTTAACATCCGAACGAGAAGCTCGGTGATGAGGGCATTCAAATGGCGGTCGGTGTATTCGTCGATGGTATAGAATTCATTGATGGCAGTTTGCAAGGTTTCGGTAAATGTTCTTCCTTTTGAAAACTTTTGTTTGCAATACTTTTCTTTCAGACGGTCGAGAGTCGGGGAATCCAACGGATTTTTCAGATTGAAAGCGATGGTAAGAAAGCGGCAGGTGCTATGTGCGGTGAGCGCGTGCTTTTCTCCTCGGAAGGAGAGAGCACACTCCCCCTTCTGCAAGGGGACGGACACGCCGTCGGCAAAATTCACGAGACTGCCGTCCACCACCGCAGTCAGCTCGATGTCGGGGCACTGAACGTGCTCGGGAATTTTCAGACGGTAAAAGTAACGGGAATCCACCGCCTGAATGACGGAAAATTCTTCGGTTTCCAAGGGATCGATGATCTTTCCGTCGGTAACGTTGAAGAACGTGTTATCGAAAATCATCGAGTCGCCGTATGTCATTTTTTTCATGCTTCCCCTCCTTCGACAAGATTATTTTACGGCAAGACGGGCGGAATGTCAAGAGAATTTTCAAATTTTCTCTCAAAATCGCTCTGACATAAAATGATATGAGAAAAGGTGTCGTCGGATATGGAATCCCGCGCGGATCTCGTTTATAATGAGAGAAGAAGAAAAGACGGGAGGTCATGCGAATGACTACGTGGCATATTGTTTGCGACCACTCCGACGGGCTCGGGGCAGAGGCGGCGACGCTTCTTTCCCGCGTGCTCGAAGAGCGGCTCGGACAGACGGTTCCGATCCTGACGGGCGACGAGGCGCAAAGATCGGACGCGGGAGTCCTCGTTCTGCTTCGCGTTTCCGATGCGGAACACGACGGGGCGGAGACTGCCGACGCGGAGGAATACTCTCTGAACGTTTACGAGGAGGGGGGACGACAGGTGATCTCCCTCTCGGGAAGGAGCGCCGCCGCGCTTTATTACGGAGTGGTGGATCTGATCTCCTTTTACCTTCCTACCCTTCCCTTTTCGGCATCGAAGGATTTCAACATACAGAATCTGTTCACCGACGCGTTTGACCGTCCTTTGCCGAAGGTCTTCTATACGCGCCGTCCCGCGATCCGCCATCGCGGCGTATGGACGTGGGCGCACTGCATTCTCGACTATCGGAGATTCTTCACGAACATGTCCCTTCTGAAGCTGAACGAGGTGACGCTCTGGGTGGACGAGATGCCGACGAACGCGGCGGAGGTCATTGCCTTCGCACACGCGCTCGGGATCCGGGTATTCATCGGATTTTCTTGGGGCTGGGGACTGCGCTGTACCGAATTTCGGATCGCCGACTGCTTTGACGCGGCGAAGGTCGCCGACTTTGCCGAAGGGGTGGCGGCGTTCTATCGTGAGAAAATTCTGCCCGTCGGAGCGGACGGGATCTACTTCCAATCCTTCACCGAGACGTACGAGAGCGAGATCACGGGCGTGAGCATTGCCGAGGCGGTGGTGCTCTGGGTCTCGGGGATCTCCGCGCGGCTGTATCGCGAGTTCCCGACGCTCGAGATCCGCTTCGGTCTGCACGCGACCTCGGTGGCGAATTCTCTCGAGCGGTTTGCCTCCCTCGACCGACGGATGAAGATCGTGTTCGAGGACTGCGGGGCGTTCCCCTATGCTTACGACCCGACGCGCATCGAAGACTTCGATGCGACGCGGGACTTTGCGGCGCGCGCCGTGAAGCTTTGCGGCGAGGGACGGTACGGCTGTATTTACAAGGGAATGCCGACGCTTTACTGGTGTCGTCTTCTGCCCTCGGGAGAAAAGGAAAGCGTGTTCCACCATATCACCGAGCCCTTTCTGCTCGGCGAGGCGGGAGATGCGAAGGTGGATGCACTTCTTGCCGAGCGGCGGGAGGCGTGGAAATACTGCCAAGCGGAATGGATCCGAAACGCGGACTACGTGAGACGGGAGACCGCGGCGCTCGCCGAAGAGACGGGAGGAGACACCACGATCCAGCTGCTTTGCGAATACGGCGCTTTGGAAAAGGGACTGTTTTTGCCCATGCTCCTCGCGTCGGAGATGCTTTGGAATCCTTCGGAGGATAAGGACAGTGTCATCGAACGGGTGATGCGCAGTCCGCTTCTATACTTGGTATGAAAAACGAAATGAAAGCTCCCGCGAGGATGCGGGAGGGACGCGATATGCGGATCTTTGCCCTCGACATCGGGGGGACACGGCTCAAATACGGGATGTTTACCCTCGGAGAGACGGGCGAGCTCGTCGAATGCTCCGACGGAGAGGTCGACTCCTTCGCAAAAGAGGGAGCCGCCGCGCTCATGGCGCAGGTCTTCTCGGTCTGCGACATGCAGGACTTTGACCTTCTCGGCGTTTCGAGCGCGGGGATGATCGGTCGGGACGGCAGCGTTACCTACGCCAACGAGAACATTCCCGACTACACGGGCTACCCGCTCTCCCACGTGCTCGCGGAGCGGTACGGCGTGCCCGTATATGCAGAAAACGACATCGCGGCGGGCGCGATCGCCGAGGTGACGGACGAGCGGCGGGATTTCTATTATCTCTCGCTCGGGACGGGCGTCGGCGGGATCATGGTGAAGGACGGGATGCCGCTCGTCGGAGAGAACGGGATCGCGGGGCAGATCGGGTATCTTCCCTCCCTTGACGGCGCGGGATGCATTGACCGTGCGGCGTCGACCTCGGCGCTCTGCCGCCGCGGAGGAGATACGCGGGCGCTCTTCGACGCCGCCGCGGCGGGAGAGAACGGCGCGCGGGAGGTTCTCTCCGCTTGGGCAAAAGAGGTCATGCACGTGCTCTCTCTGATCGTCGGATTTTACGACCCCGAGTGTATCGTGATCGGCGGCGGGATCAGCCGTCAGGGGGAGAGACTTCTCTCGGCGCTTCTTCGCGAGGAGGAGGTGCTTCCTCTTCCCTACCGCGGAAAATTCCGACTCGAGGTCGCGGCGCGGGGCGGTCGCTCCGGCGTGCTCGGCGCGGCGGTTTATGCCCTGCGTCGCCGGAACGAGGAAAGCTGACGATCAGACGTTCGCGGGAAGAAAATGCCGTGAGCGCGCGCTTTCCCGGCGGAACATTTTAATAAAGACACGGGTTCCGACGCGAGAAGGTCGTCTTTGGCGAAAGGAAAACTTCCGCGAAAGATCTCCGTCAAGGAACAACGCGCGTTCGGAAGAACCATGCGGTGCGAAAAAACTTCGGGTCGGAAAGAAAGCATTTCAAATCACAGGCGCGGTTTGCGCAAAGGAGATTTCATAACAATGGATGTAAAAGAACAGATCAAGGGCGGGCTGATCGTTTCCTGTCAGGCGCTCGAGAACGAGCCGATGCACAGCTCCTTTATCATGGGACGCTTTGCCAAGGCGGCAGAGATGGGCGGCGCCGTCGGAATCCGTGCGAACACGGAAGAAGACATTGCAGAGATCAAGCGGGTCGTTTCCCTTCCCGTCATCGGGATCGTGAAGCGGGACTACCCCGGCTCGGAGGTCTATATCACGCCGACCATGAAGGAAGTGGACGAGGTAGTGCGCGGGGGCGCGGAGATCTGCGCACTCGACGCGACGAAGAGAACGCGTCCCGAGGGGCTGACGCTCGCGGGGCTTGTACGGGAGATCCGAAAGAAATATCCTGCCCTCCTCTTAATGGCGGACACCTCGGGCTTTGAGGAAATGAAGGAGGCGGAGGCGCTCGGCTTCGACTTCATCGGTACGACGATGCGCGGATATACCGAGGACACGCGGGGCGTCGGGATCCCCGACTTCGATCTGATCCAAAGGGCGGCAAGAGAGCTTCACACGCCGATCATTGCGGAGGGCGGAATCCGGGAACCCGCGCAGCTTTCTCTCGCGCTTTCTTCGGGTGCGTATGCCGCCGTGATCGGTGGGGCGATCACGCGTCCGCAAAATATTACCAAGCGGTTTGTCGATGCCATCAAAAAATGAAAACGACCAATCGAGTAGGAGGCTACCCATTAGGTGAGCAGCCGACCTCTCACACCACCGTGC
>CAVEOF010000033.1:0-15299 GCA_963617165.1 Coriobacteriaceae bacterium
GGGTGTAGGGCGTGCGATAGCGCGTACCGTCACTGCCGAAAATGATCGATCCCGCACCGTAAAACGCGCGCTTCGTTTCGGCATCCTCCTTCGCGGCGCCGCGGGAAAGGTAAGCGATCTTTTCTCCTTTTGCGGTAAGGTTGAGAATGACCCGCTTTCCGTCCCGTACAAGGAGCCGATAGGTCGCGCTGCCGCAGTCGATCTCGCCGCTTGCGGGGATGAGGCGGCATTCGGTGCGGGATTCTGCCAAGGTACTTTCGATCCCGTGGAGAAGAAAGCGTTCCTCGTTGTCACTCGGCATCGGGAGAACGACGCAGCGGAGCTTGACGGAGGCGGAGAGCTTACGAAGCAGTGTCGGCAGCTTTGCCGAATAGGAAGGGATAAACAAGAGGTCGATCTCGTTGACGTGATGCTCGCGGGCGGTGTCGATCGGCAACTCTCCCGCGGTGCTCGGTGTGAGGAGCATCGAGACCTCGGCATCTGAAAGTGTAACGATACAGTCGCCCGCCGTGTCGGAGCGATATTCGGAGCCGTCCTCGGACAGAGCGAGTCGGGACGAGACGCCCGCGCTCACATAGACGGAGAGAGAAAGCAAAAGAAGCAGGAGAAGTGCAGCACGGCGGCGCTTCACCGCAAGGACAAGAAAGAGGAAGAAGGCGATCGAGAAGAGGAGGGTCAGAAGCTCCGTGATCGGGAAGTCCGCGGCAAGATAGACCGAGGGAAGATCGGAGAGGATGCCCGCAAGGCGCAAGATGATCTTCGACAGAAAGGAGAGCGGCACCTCGGTCGGAAGAAAAGTACCGAAGGGCAAGGACAGGATGCCGAGGATCATAAAAATTTCGACCAAAAAGCCGAAGATCAGGGTAGAAAACGCGGAGAGCAGAGAAAGCCTTCCGAAAACGAAGACCGTGACGGCAAGGGTCGCGCCGACGGCAAAGAAGGAGAGAAGGACGGAGATCACGGAGGATAAAATCAGATGTCGGACGGGATGCCGTTTTCCTTCTTCCTTCGGCTTCGGCGCGACAAGAATGCCGAGAGTCGCCAGTGCCGAAAGGAGAAGCGAGACATCAAAGATCGAATAGGGCGTGATAAGACAAAGGAGAAAGACCGCGAGGGATAGTGTCGTCAGAGGATCCGAGGTTCCCGCGAGAAGAAAGAGCAGGGACGCGATCAGAAGCATGATCCCCGCTCGGAGGACCGAAGAAGAAAATCCCGTCAGCGCCATATAGAAAAGGACGAACAGAGAGACCGCGCCGATGCGGAATTTCTTCCCGACACCGAGTAGTGAAAGCAGACGGTGAAGAAAGGCGGAGAGGATCGCGAGATGCATACCGCTGACAGCTAAAAGATGAGAAATTCCGATGCGCCGAAAGTCGAGCTTTGCCGTTCCCGAAAGCCCCGTTTTGTCACCGAGAAAGAGCGCGGCGAGGAGCCAGACGCTCTCACCGCCGACCCGCTCGAGCAATCCGTACACATCGGCACGAAGACGCGAAAGCAGGCGCAACGGATGCGACTCATTCTTTGAAAGTGAAGTATAGTTGTCAATTTCGACACGCCCGGAGATCCCGTCCCCGAAAATCGACAGATCGTCTGCCGCTCCGTCCGACGATTCTGCGGGAAGAATTTCGGCGCGAAAGCGAATCCGTTCGCCGAGAGTCAGGTCGGCGGCGTTGGAGTCGGTATGTACGGTGAGACGGTAGCGGGAAAACGGGATGCCGTCGATCGGCTCGGTCTTCACAAGGAAGGTCGCGCCGTAGGTCTTCGCGTATCCAATCTCAACGACGGTCGCTTCGATCTCCCGCTCGCCCGATACCCGCCTGTCGGCAAAATACCAAAGATCGAAGTAGAGGTGAGAGCAGAGAAAGGATAGCAAAAGACACGCGAGAAGGACCGAGAGGAAGACGCCCGTCTTGTGTCGGAGAAGAAAGGCGACGACGCCCGCGACGAAGACGAGAAGAAACAGCAAAAGCGTCCAAATCCCCTCGAGCTTCCAGAAAAGTGCGAAGCCGCCGAGCATCATACAAAGTATCATGCACAGCGGCCGTTTACGGAAAATTCCCATAAAGCATAGTCCTGTCGGAGAGTTATTTTTTCAGACAGTCGTCGACGGTCCGGTATTTCATATCCGAGCCTTTCGGAATGACGAAATTGAAGCCGTTTTTGATCACGGTAAACTCGATGGATTTCGCGCCCGTGATCTCGCCGTCGATGCAGACGGGCAGGGGAGCCTCAAACTCCATGCGGAAGTGCGGAACCTGACGGTAACGAATGATCTTCATCGCCGCGGGACTTTCGAGATAAGTCCCTTTTTTGTAGGAGCCGACCAAGCGAAGAAAGCGCGTGCGCGGAACCTTGTCGATGATGCAGACGTCCATCAATCCGTCGTTCAGAAGCGCGCGGGGCGCGGCATCGAAGCCGCCGCCGCAATACTGACCGTTCGCGATCGCGGTGAGAAGCAGCTCCTGCTCGATGACCTCGCCGTCGTCGAAGACAAGCTTCATTTTTGTTCCGTATTTTTTGAAGAGAACGACGACAACACCGAAAATGTAGGAGGCGGAGGGGGTAACGAGCTTCAGCCGCTTAAGTCTCGCGGCTTCCTGCACGACGGCACAGTCAAAGCCGATGTTCACCATATTGACGCAATAGGAGTTGTTGCACTTGATGAGGTCGAGGGACACGGTATCGCCGTCGATCTGTGCGTCGATGTCGCGGAAAAGCTCCGTATGGGTGAAATTACGCGAAAAATCGTTGCCCGACCCGTTCGGGATCACGCCGAATTCGACATTCGGATTTTCGGGTGCACTGTTGACGATCTCGTTGATGGTGCCGTCACCGCCCGCGCAGATAAAGCGCTGACGCTCGGTCGACATTTTGACCATAGAACGGACGTATTCCGTCGCGTCGCCGATGCTCGTCGTATAATAAATATGATAATTCAGATGCCGCGACTGACATGCCGTCTTGATGGTATTTTCAAACCGCTCGTCCTTGCGTTTTTTTCCCGATTTCGGATTCAGAATAAAATGATAGATCATGAATCGTTCTCCCGTGCTAAAGCACGAAAAGGTTGTTTTCGTGCAAAAGCTCAAAAGGTAATATTCTCCGTGTCAAAGCGAAGAGCCATGTTCCCTCACGCCAAACAAAAGGAATTTTCCGAGTTTTAGGCGAAAGCAATATTCTCTCACCAAAACAAAAGAAGATCTTCGCCCGATAAATAGGCAACGGCTCTATTATAGCAGACAAAATCCGTTTTGTCAAGTTTTTGTGAAAAAGTGCGAAAGTTGCAATAAAAAAGTACGAAAAACGCGAAAATCCGCGTGAAAAAGTGCGAAGATCCGCGAAGTTCTGCGTAAATATACAGGATCAGTCGGCTCCCGTTTTACGACGGATCATCTCGTAATACGCCCGCGCCGCCTGTTCTGTCTTATTCTTTCCGAAGGTATAATACTTTTTGTCCTTGATGTCACTCGGCAGATACTGCTGTTCGACGTAAGAATTTTCATAATCGTGCGGGTATTTATACCCTTTGAAAAGGGGACTTTGCAAATGCTCGGGAACATTGACGCCGAGCCCTGCGTCGAGGTCGGCGCGGGCGGCGGCGAGCGCCGCGTAGGCGGAATTGGATTTCGGCGCCGTGGCGAGGACGATGGTCGCGTTCGCGAGGGGGATAGCCGCCTCGGGAAGCCCGAGCTCCTTGGCACTTTCCGCGGCGGCGCGCGTGATGACCGCCGCCATCGGATAGGCGAGCCCGATGTCCTCGGAGGCGATGACCTGAAGGCGGCGGCAGGCGGAGATCAGATCGCCTCCCGCGAGAATTTTTGCGAGCCAGAAAATGGCGGCGTCGGGGTCGGAGCCGCGTATGGATTTTTGCAGGCAGGAAAGCAGGTCGTAGTGTACATCCCCGTTTCGGTCGAAATGCCCCGAGACCGCCGGCAAAAGGTCGGTAAGTGTCTGCATATCGAGCGTGTCCCCCGAGAGATAGAACAGGTTCTCGAGTATATTGATGCTCATGCGGACATCTCCCGCCGCGGTGGAGGCGATGCGGAAGAGTACCTCGCCCTCCGCCTGCTTCTTCGTTCCGAAATCCTCGTTCAGAAGGGCGAGTGCGCGAGTGAGGGAGGGAATGCAGTCCTCTGGCGTCACGGGCTTGAACTGAAAGACGGAGGAACGGGAGAGAAGCGCGTTATAGATGTAATAGTACGGATTTTCCGTCGTGGAGGCGATCAGGGTGATCTTGCCGTTCTCGAGAAATTCGAGCAGGGACTGCTGTTGCTTGCGGTTAAAATACTGGATCTCGTCAAGGTAAAGCAGGGTCCCCTCCGAAGAAAACAGGCTGTCGGTGGAGGAGATCACGTCCTTGATGTCGGCAATGCTCGCTGTTGTGGCGTTCAGCTTATAAAGTTGCATCCCCGACGCTTCGGCAATGATATTCGCAATGGTGGTCTTTCCCGTCCCGGGAGGGCCGAAGAAAATCATGTTCGGAAAGCGGCGGCTTTCCGTCAGACGGCGGAGGACGCCGTTCTTTCCGACGAGATGCGTCTGTCCAGCGATCTCGTCAAAGCTTTTCGGCCGCATACGGTCGGCTAACGGTTGTCTGTTCATATCGGTATGGCGGAAATGTCCGTCCTTTCTGTATTAAGAGATGGTATCGGCGGCGCTCAGAATGCGTTTGTTCAAAAGCTCGGCGAGCAGTGCGTTGTCGGGAGAGGTGAGTGCCGCGTCGCGCGAGAGCAGCTCCTTCGCCGCGGAAAACGCCTCGGCAAAGAGTGAGGAGTCACCCGACAGGTTGGCGAATCGGAAAGAAAATCCTCCGCTCTGCCTGAAATTATCCGTTTGATTTGAAGAAAAAAAGTCGCCGGGTCCACGAAGCATCAGATCCTTTTCCGCAATGGCAAAGCCGTCGTAGGTGGTGCGCATGGTTTCGAGGCGTTCCCATGCCGCTTCGCCCTTCGCATCGGAGACGAGAACGCAATAGGACTTTCTCGTGCCCCTGCCGACGCGTCCGCGAAGCTGATGAAGCTGGGAAAGCCCGAAGCGCTCCGCGTTCTCGACGATCATAAGCGAGGCATTCGGTACGTTGACGCCGACCTCGATAACGGTGGTGGAGACGAGAACGTCGATCTCGCCCTTCGAAAAACGGAGCATGATCTCGTCCTTTTCGGCGGGACGCATTTTTCCGTGCAGGGTCTCGACGGTGAGGGGGGGAAGCGCCTTTTTTAACTCGGCGGTGTATTCGACGACGTTCTTTAGGTGCAACTCGCGTTCGGGGATCATGCCGTCGCCGATCCGTTCAAGCCTTACGGCATCCTCTTCCTCTTCGGAGGGTTCGATGGAAGGGCAGACGATATAGCACTGCCCGCCCGACTCCGCCTGTTTTTGAATAAAGACGTTCAGCCGATCGCGATAGCCCTCGTTCACGACGAAGGTATCGACCCGCTGTCTGCCCTTCGGCAGCTCGGTGATGCGGGAGACGTCGAGGTCTCCGTACATGGCGAGCGCGAGCGTGCGGGGGATCGGTGTTGCACTCATGACGAGAAGGTGGGGCGCCTCGGATTTTCCGCGCAGAGCGGCGCGCTGGAGAACACCGAAGCGATGTTGTTCATCGGTAATGACGAGCCCGAGGTCGGAAAAATTCAGCTTGTCCGACAGGAGGGCGTGCGTGCCGATGAGGAGAGTCGCCTCCCCGTTTGCCGCCGCCTCGTAGATTCGTCGTTTTTCCTTTGCGGTCGTGGAACCGAGAAGAAGTTCCGTTTGAAATCCGAGCTTTTCGAAAAGGGGCGTCAGGTCTTCCGCATGTTGGCGTGCGAGGATCTCCGTCGGCGCCATGAGAGCCGTCTGGTATCCCGCCTTCGCGGCGAAGTAGGCGGCGAGCGCGGCGCAGACCGTTTTTCCCGAGCCGACGTCGCCGACCAGCACGCGGGACATCGGCGGAGTGACGCCTTCTTCGTTTTTGCGCGTCAGATCGCGGTAGATGTCGTTGACCGCCGCCTTTTGCGAAGCGGTCAGCTCGTAGGGCAGAAGAGCAAGGAACGGGTCGACCCGACAGGTTGAGAAGGTGATGCCGACGCGGGCGGTGCGTTCCTTCGCGGTGCGGGCGATGCCGAGCGCGAATAGGAACATTTCATCGAAGGCGAGGCGGCGCACGGCGCGGGTCAGAGCGTCTTCGGTGCTCGGGAAATGCGCGTTTTCGATCGCGTAAGTGAGCGTCGGCAGGGCGTGGGCAAGGCGAATGTCCTCGGGAAGCGGGTCGCGGAAGCTCGGGAGGAGCTTATCGAACGCCGAGCGGACGAGAGAAGCAAGGATCTTTGAGGAGATCCCCGCGGTCAGGGAATAGATCGGAACGAAATCGGGAAGGGGAACCCCTTCGAGATAGGGCTCGTACTTCGGATTGACAAGCTGTGCGAGCTTTTTCTGATAGGTCAGAGCGCCGTAAAAACGAAAGACGGAGCCTGTGTGAAAAATGTCTTTGATGTACGGCGCGTTGAAAAAGACGACGGAGACCGAACCGCTCTCGTCGAACGCGCGGAACTTCGCGATGGTGAGTCCGCGGCGGATCATCACGACGGAGACCTCGGTCGCAACGGTGAGAAGAAAGGCGGCGGGCGTATCGCTCGGTGCCGTGCCGAGAAGTCTGACGTCCCCCCGCTTTTCGTAAGCGCGCGGATAGTAGGAGACGAGGTCGCCGAGCGTTCGGATGCCGAGCTTCTCGAGCATTGCCGCGCGGCGTTCACCGACGCCGTCGAGCGCCGTCACCGAGGTGCTCTCGCAAAAGACGGTTTCTTTCATACCTGCCTCCTTGTTCTTTTATAAAAGTATTGTACATCATTTTCCTTCGCATTGCAATAAATTTTTGTAAATTTCGCGGATTTTCATGAATTTACACTTCGTTTTTAATTATTTTCGGGTTTGTCCTTTACAAATAATTAAAATTATGATATAATATGTGAATAAAGTATGCTGAAAGGCGGTTCGTCATGCAAGCCGAACTCAAACCCTCGATCAATTCGCGAAGCTTTACGCTTCTCATAGCCGCGCTCACGGCGATCTTCTGTCTGCTCGTCCTTTTGGCGTCGGATATTTTTCTTCCGTTTGCGGCGGCGCTTTACGCGGTGCTTTTCCTTTACGAGAAAAAGAAGATCTGCTCACTTGTGCTTCTCGTTCTCTGTATCGGGGCATCGGCGTTCCTCGGCTATGCGGCGGTGCTTGCCGCCGCCTTCACCTTCGTGATCGGTGCGACCGTCGCACAGCTTTACCGCGTCGGGCTGACGAAGGTGCAGGGGGCACTCTGCGTGACGCTCCTTTACGTGCTGTATCTGCTTTTGCTTCTTTTCACGATCGCCGCGACGGAGGTCGGCTCGGCTTCGCTCGATGCCGTGTTCGGGTTCTATACCGATTATATGGAAGAGCAGAAGGCGGAATTCATCCGGGCGCTCACCTCGATCTCGACCACGATGCCCGACGGGACGCCCGTGTTCGTTCTGACCTCGGAGGAGGCGGAGGCACTTTTCCTTTCCGCATCCCGTCTTTTGATCGCGCTTGCGGTCGTGATCGGTTTTTGTCTTTGCGGAATTTCTTATAAGCTCTTTTGTGCGGTCGTGCGCCGCGTCGATGCGGAGCCGTCGGGTGTCAGACGCTTCACCTTCCTGCCGCCGACGCTCTTCGCGTACTTCTACATTCTGTTGTTCTTCTTCTCTCTCTTCCTTTCGAGCTCGGAGAACAATTTTGCCGTCGCGCTGACCAATCTGTTTTATATCTTCCTCGCGGTATTCGCATACGTAGGCTTCAAGTTTGCCGTGTTCCTCGTTCATCGGATGCGCCACCGCGGGGTCGGCATTGTCATTTTCGTGCTCTTCTGCCTGTTCGGCGGTGTGATCGCGTTCGAGGTGCTTTCCTTTCTCGGCGTCTTCTATACGGTCATGAGCCGCAGAGAGCCGCCCGTCAAGGGAGCCTGACATAGGAGGTAAACACATGAACAACGAGTCTTCCGCTTCCCGAACGGAGATCTCCCTCGCGGTCTTCCTCGGTTGCTTCAATATGCTGTTGCTTGCCGTCCTAACGGCGTTCAGCGACGTGCCGCTTTATTTTTCCGCGCCGGCGGCGGTGGCGCTCTATCTTCTCGAGATCGCTCTGCTCGGTTTCCGCAAGAAGATCTATGCCCGCGTGGCACCCGAGGAGGGCATTTCACGCCTGCTCGAGGAGCGAGGGATCACCGTATTGAAAAATACACACTACCCCGTGTTCATCTTCAACGCGGGAGAGAAGATCCTGTGGTATAACGATGCGGCGAGAAGCGTTCTGCCGCCCGACGAAAACTTTATTTCGCGCATGATGTCCGACGTGATCACCCTCTCACAGGCGGAGGACGGCACGGAGGACGGGGAGACGACCGTCACGCTCGGCGGGCGTATCTATCGCGCCGAGACTTTCCGTGTCGGAGAGGATCTGCCTCTTCTGATCCTTATGCTGTCGGACGCGACCCTGCTTGCCGAAGCGGAGAAAAAGTACGCGGACGAGCGCGTCGCCGTCGCGTATATCGCGATCGACAACGTGGAGGACATTCTCCAATACGTGCACGAAAAATTCAAGGATGCGGTCGCCGCGGTGGACGACAGGCTGAAAAAATGGGCGCAGGATCTGCACGGGGTCATTAAGTCGTACGAAAACGATAAATACCTTATGTTCTTCGAGTCGAAATATCTCGACGTGCTGATTGAAAACCGATTCGACATTCTCGACGAGATCCGCGACACCCGTCTCGGCGACGGGGTATCGATCACCGTTTCCATCGGTGTGTCTCGTATTCCCGGTACGCTCGCGGACAGAGAAGCGGCGGCAAGAGAGGCGATCGACCTTGCGCTCCAGCGCGGGGGCGACCAGGCGGTCTATAAGTCGGAGGAGGGGATCACCTACTACGGCGGACGGACGAAATCCGTTTATAAGCGTTCGAACGTGCGCTCCCGTACCTTCACGAATCAGCTGACCGCCATGATGGCGCGCGCCGATAACGTGATCATCATGGGACATCGGTACGGGGACTTCGATTCGTTCGGCGCAGCGGTCGGACTTGCACGCCTTTCGGCGCTTTGCGGGACGAAGACCAACATCGCCGTCGATATGCGTGATAAGAACCTTGACGCTTGCATCCGCATGATGCAGTCACAGCCTTCGTATGCGCAGACCTTTGTCGACAACGCGGAGGGGCTCGACCTCGTTACGCCCGACACTCTGCTCGTGATCGCCGATGTCAACGCGCTTGAGCGCTCGCAGTTTCCCGATATTGCCGCGAAGGTCGGCACCATTGCCGTCGTCGACCACCACAGAAAGGTCGACCGTTTCCCCGAGGCGGTCAAGCTCGCTTATGTAGAGCCGTCGGCTTCGAGCGCGTGCGAGCTTGTTACCGAGATGATCCAGAATGCCATTAACTCGCAGAACCTGTTGAAGGAAGAGGCGGACATTTTGCTTTCGGGCATCCTGCTCGATACGAAGCAGTTTACGAGAAATACGGGCATCCGCACATTCGGTGCGGCACAATACCTGCGCGGCGCGGGTGCGAGTCCGTCCGACGTATACGCGCTCTTCAAGACCGATCCGAAGGATCTGTCGAAGGAGTCGCGCTTCCACACCAACATCACGATCTATCGCGGCAACATTGCGATCTCCGCCTGTGACGGGGAGACCGACGAAAGTTATCGCGTGATCGCCTCCAAGGCGGCGGATAAGATGCTGACGCTCCGCGGGATCGAGGCGGCGTTCACGCTCGTCCGCATCGGAGATCAGATCCACATCTCGGGACGCTCGAACGGAAAGATCAACGTACAATTGATCCTCGAGAAGCTGAACGGCGGCGGACACTTTGACGTGGCGGGGGCACAGGTGGTATCGAATTCGGTGCTCTCGGTGCTCGAGACGCTGAAATCCGCGATCGACGATTATCTGGAAAGCTGATCTCATCGGGCGGCACTGCCGTTTTCCGCAGGATCGGAAATTCGTTTTTTGACAGAATATATGAGGAAAAGAGGAGAAAACCATGAAAGTAATTTTGCTTTGCGACGTGAAGGGACAAGGGAAAAAGGATCAGATCGTGAACGTATCCGACGGATATGCACGCAACTTTCTGTTCCCGCAGAAAAAGGCGGTGCCCGCCGATGCGAAATCGACGAGTGAGCTGAAGAGCAAAGAGGAATCCCGTGCGTTCCGTGAGGAAGAGGAGAGAAAAGCCGCCCGTGCGCTCGCCGAGCGCGTCAAAGGGACGGTCGTGACCATTCGCATGGGACACGGTGCCGACGGACGGCTTTACGGCTCCGTTACGGGAAAGGATATCGCCGAAGAGCTTGCAAAGACGCTCGGCGTCGAGATCGACAAGAGAAAGATCGTCGTAAAAGAAAACATCCGCGCATACGGAAATTACGCGGCGGAGCTGAAGATCCTCGGCGACATCACCGCATCCTTTGCGGTTTCGGTCAAGGAATAAAACGGCAGGAGCATCCGATGGATATCAAACAAATGCCGGTCTCCGTGGAAGCGGAGCAGGCGCTGCTCGGTTCGATCATCATCAAGCCCGAGGCATTTGACAAGATCGGCGGCATGATCGCTCCCGAGGATTTCTATCTTCCCGAGCATCGTCATATTTACGCCGCGATCGTGAAAATGTTCATGCAGAGCAAGGTGATCGACCCCGTAACCTTAGTCAACGCCTTGGTCGAGCAGGGGGATCGCGACGAGGCGGGAGGAATTCAATATATATCCCTGATCTCGCAATCGGTGCCCTCGGCGTCGAACATCAAGGACTATGCCCGCATCGTGAAGGACAAGTCCACCTTAAGACGTCTGATCACCGTCTGCGATGAGATCAATACCGACGCGTATGACGAGTCCTCGCCCGTCCGCGAGATCGTGGACAGCGCGGAGCAGAAGATCTTCGATATTTCTCACAACAACGAGAGCCGCGATTTCCGCCACATTCGCGACATCATGCAGAATGTGTATCAGGCGCTCGAATTGAAGTGCGAGCAGAAGGATTCGCCGACAGGGACGAAGACGGGCTTTTCCGGACTTGACCGGAAGCTCATCGAAATGAGTCCCGGCGACTTCATCATCGTCGGTGCGCGTCCCGGTATGGGAAAGACCTCGTTCGCGATGAATATCGCCGTCAACGTGGCGAAAAACTCGCACAAATCGGTCTGTATCTTCTCCCTCGAGATGTCGGGCGAACAGCTTGTCACCCGTATTCTTTCGAGCGAAGCCATGATCGAATCGAACAGTCTCCGCTCGGGGCAGCTGAAGCCCGAGGACTGGGACAATGTCGCGGGCGTGATCTCCTCCCTTTCGGGATGCGATATTTACATTGACGATACCTCCGCCATCAGCGCGACGGACATGAAGGCGAAGCTCAGAAGAATTCCGAATCTCGGGCTGGTGGTGATCGACTACATCGGTTTGATGCAGTCCACGATGACCAACGATAACCGCGCGGTGCAGGTCGGAGAGATCTCGCGTAATCTGAAAATCATGGCGAAGGATTTCGGGATCCCGATTATCTGTTGCGCACAGCTGAACCGCGGAACCGAATCGCGCGGAGCGGGCGATCGCCGTCCGACGCTCGCCGATCTTCGTGATTCGGGCTCTATCGAGCAGGATGCCGACGTGGTCATGTTCCTTTACCGCGAAGAATACTACAAAGACATCGGAGCGAAGTCGGACGGGGAAGCCGCCGACGCCGCCAACACCGCCGAGGTCATTTTGGCAAAGAACCGTCACGGAGAGGTCGGTATGGTCAAGATGGGTTGGATCGGACAGTTTACGAAGTTCAGGACGTTGGAAGATGATAACAAGTTCGGACAGCCACCGCGTTGACAGACTTTTCGCGACGGCGGAGGGACGCGAGATCTTGCATCTTTCGACGGACGCGATACGGGCGAACGGCATGGAGGACATGCTTCGCCGCGGTACGGTCGTCGGTTTTTCGGGCGGTGCCGACTCGGTGATGCTCCTTCTCGTTCTCGAAAAGCTCAGAGAGACGATGGGTGAATTCCCGCTCGCCGCGCTTCATGTCCATCACGGACTTCGCGGGGCGGAGGCGGACGCCGACGAGGCGTTCTCCCGCGCCTTTGCGGCAAAAGAGGGCGTGCCTTTCTTTTCCCGGCATGTCGATGTAAGGCGCCTTGCAACAGAGAGCGGCGAGAGCTTGGAAACCGCCGCGAGAAATGCAAGATATTCTGCTTTTCGCGATTTAATATCGGGCAGAAATGAGTACAAGACGGTGGCGCTTGCACACAATGCGACCGACAATCTCGAGACGGTGCTCTTTCGGATCCTGCGCGGTGCGGGAACGCACGGCGGGATCGGGATCTTGCCCGTGCGTGACGAATACGTACGCCCGCTTCTTTACGTATCAAAGGCGGATATCGTCGGGGCGCTTGAAAAAGCGGGCATCCCGTTCGTGACGGACAGCACCAATTCTGACACGGAATTTTCTCGCAATTACATTCGGCATGAGATCCTTCCGAAGCTTTCGAAAATTTGTCCGTCCCCCGAGGTATCGGTGCGCCGCTTTTCGCAAAACCTAATGACGGACGATTCTTATCTTTGCGAGAAGACGGAGGAATTTCTTTCCGCATACGCGGGCGGATATTGTCCCGTTGCGGCGTTTTCGGCTCTGCATCCCGCCCTTCGCGCGCGTGTTCTTACCCGATTAAACCAAGCGGCGGGAGGGGAAGCGACCGAACGGGTGCATGTCGAGGCGATCGAGGCATGTCTTGCGACCGGGCGTCCGTTCCGTCTGGATCTGCCCGGAAGGACTGCTTTTGTCTTCGACGGCGACGGGTGCTTTGTCACGGGAAAGGACGCGGAGGGGCTTCCCGAAATTCCGCTTTCCTTCGGAGAAAACGATCTTTCTCCCTACGGATTTTTCGCGTTTCTTTCCGATTCGCGCGCGCAGAATGTTTCTTTTTCAAATGTTTACAAATTTTACACACAAGCGGACCTCGGTTCTGCTATAATACATGGTGAATTGTGTGTTCGCGAAAGACGCGACGGAGACGCGTATTTTTACGGTGGCAGGGTGCATAAGCTGAAAAAGCTTCTTGCGTCCGCGAAGATCTCCGCACGACTCCGAAACAGAGTTCCGATCGTCGTCGACGACCGCGGCATCGTGTATGTCCCGGGCTTCGGCGTCAGGGATGACGGCGGGAACTCGCACGGTCCGCATCTCACCTTCGCTTCCGTGTCGGAGGACGGAGATCTCTTTCTCTCCCGACGGCAAAAACCGAAGGACCGACCGTCCACCGAACGGTGAAATGACAGAAAGGTATGGAATAGTTTGAATGAAGGCTAACTTTAAGAACATACTCGTGATGCTCGCGATGGTACTTGCGGCGATCCTCATGGTCTCCTTCCTCTCGGGAGGGATGAACAAGACGGAGACCTTCTCGTACAGCGATTTGAAGAAGATGTTCGACGACGACATCGTTCAGTCGTTCGAGGTGGACGAAAACCTCAAAATGACATTAAAGGTGTATAAGATCAAGACGGACGAGAGCGGCAACGCGCTGAAAAACGAGGACGGCTCGTACGTTTTTGTGACCGACGAAAAAGGGGACTACGTTTTTCAGGTCTACACCTATCAGATCAGCTACACGTTCCAGCTTGAGGACATCAACAAGACCGCGTATGAGGCATACAACCGCCCGGGGACGCATTTAACGAATTATAACTACAAGGCGGCGGCATCGACGCCGTGGTATCAGGTATACCTTCCTTATATCATCATTGTCATTGTCTTCATCGGACTTTGGATCTTCGTCGTGAAGCAAAGCTCCGCGATGGGCGGCGGGAAGCTCAACTCCTTCTCGAAGTCCCGCGCGAAGGTCGCGGTCAACGATAAGAACGCGGTGAAATTTGCCGACGTTGCGGGTGCGGATGAAGAAAAGGCAGAGCTCGAAGAGGTCGTGGAATTCCTGAAGGATCCCGCGAAATTTGTCAAACTCGGCGCCAGAATTCCTCGCGGCGTTCTGCTTGTCGGCCCTCCCGGCACGGGTAAGACCCTGCTTGCAAAGGCAGTCGCGGGTGAGGCGGGCGTTCCGTTCTTCTCCATCTCGGGCTCCGACTTTGTGGAAATGTATGTCGGTGTCGGCGCGTCGCGTGTGCGCGACCTCTTCGAGAGCGCACGGCGCACTCCTGCGAGCATCATCTTCATCGATGAGATCGATGCGGTCGGCAGACACAGAGGCGCGGGTCTCGGCGGCGGTCACGATGAACGTGAGCAGACACTGAACCAGCTGCTTGTCGAGATGGACGGCTTCGGCACGAATTCGGGTGTCATTGTCATGGCGGCGACGAACCGTCCCGACATTCTCGACCCCGCACTTCTTCGTCCCGGACGCTTTGACCGCCGCGTAACGGTCAATTATCCCGATATGAAGGGCAGAGAAGAGATCCTCAAGGTGCATTGCAGAAACAAACCGCTTGAGGAATCCGTCAACCTTCACAAGATCGCGGAGACGACCATCGGCTTTACGGGTGCGGAGCTCGCAAACCTTATGAACGAGGCGGCGCTTCGGGCGGCGAAGAAGAACAAGGCGTTGATCGGCATGGACGATATCGAGGAATCGTATATGAAGCTCCTCCTCGGTCCTCAGAAGAAGAGCAAGGTCAGAACGCCCGAGGACAACAAGCTTTGTGCCTATCATGAAGCGGGTCACGCGGTGGCTTCCTATTATTGTAAGCATACCGACCCCGTAAAGCATATCACGATCATTCCCGCGGGTAGCGCGGGCGGCGTTACCATCAGCGTACCGACCAAGGACCGCATGACGATGTCGAAGAATCAGATGATCGATCAGATCATTCTTTCGCTCGGCGGAAGAGTGGCGGAGGAGATCATCCTCGACGATATTTCGACGGGAGCATCCAACGACATTCAGCAGGCGACCTCCATCGCGCGCAACATGGTGACGAGATACGGTATGTCAAAACTCGGAACGGTGCTTTACGGGTCCGAACATTCGGAAGACGAAGTGTTCCTCGGCAGAGACTTTTCCGCGGGGAAGAATTACTCCGAGAAGACTGCCGCGGAGATCGACGACGAGGTTCGCTCGATCATTGCGGACGCGTATGCGACCTGCAAAAAATATCTGACGGAGCATATCGACAAGCTACACTTTGTCGCGGGCTTCCTCTTCAAGCATGAATCCATGGACGAGGAGCAGTTCCTCGCGGCAATGGGGACGGAGAATCCCACCGAAGAGCAGATCGAAAATATTGTCACGGAGAAGAAGCGCAAGAGCGAAGAAGAAAACAAG
>CAVEOF010000033.1:15309-21738 GCA_963617165.1 Coriobacteriaceae bacterium
CAAGACCGCTCACGAAAACAATGCCAAGGCGGAAGAAGAGGCGAGAGCCAAAGCCGAAGCCGAGGCGGAGGAAAAGCGTCGCGCGGAAGAGGGCAACGACGATCTCTATGACTTCTTCCATCCGTCGGACAAAAACGATCGCGATCCTCGCGGTTAATACACAAAAACACGGTATCTTTCGGGATGCCGTGTTTTTTGTGTATGTATGGAAAGCGCGGTTTGACTTTTTTGTATTCGGGTGGCGGACACTTTTGCGCCTTTCGATGTATGAAGATCACGGGCTTATTTGTCGGCAAGGCGTTACATAAAAAGTTTACTTCGGGCAAAAAGTGTGTGTCGGCTCTGATTGTGTCGGGATAGAAGATAACGAATGTCAGTGCGAAAACGCGTGTGCATAGAGGATCACAACGGAGTTCCGATCATGTGGAAGAAAAGAAAAACGTGGTCTTTCACGTGAAAATATAATATAAGCGTGATAATATTATATAGATGAAGAATTCATTCCGAAAAAACTCATGATCGGATCTTAGCTCACGGCTGAAAAGAGGGGAGCAAAAAATAATTTGAAATTTTTTCCGCAAACCCATTGACAGCGTAACATTGTTATGCTATAATGCTTTCGTAGCGTAACAATGTTACAGAGTCGACGGAGGTCGGCGGAAAGGATTCGATATGCTATTCGGAAGAAGAGAAAAAGAGACGGCGTTGATATCGAAGCGTGAGCTTCTGTCACGCTACGGCATTTCTTACGGGGCGCTATACCGTTGGAAGCGCATGGGATTGATTCCCGAGGAATGGTTTATGAAACAGGCGTCGGCGACGGGGCAGGAGACCTTTTTCCCCAAAAAATTGATTACGGAGCGGGTAGAAAAGATTCTTGCCTCTAAAGATACGGCATCGCTTGAAGAGCTTGCGGCAGAGTTTACGGGAGCGCAGAAGGCGGACACCTACCTGACACTCGACACGGTGTTCGGAGAAAAGCGCTACCGGCGCGAGGATCTGCGTGACGTGTATATCACGGACGGAAACATTCGCGAGGATGTGATGATGCTCCTCGGTAAGTATTTTGACAAGATCGATCACACGACAGGAAAGAAGGGATAACGACATGGAAATCAAGATTGCGGGTGCGGGTAAAATTTCCGGCGGCGAATATGATGCCGTCAAGGTCAGCGGTAGCGCGAGCGCAAGCGGAGAGATCCGCACCGACGCGCTTTCCGTCGCGGGCAGCATGAAGACGGATTCCGCCATGCTGTGCAAGGGCGAAGCAACGATATCGGGTGCTTTCAAGACGGACGGCAATTTCAGCGCCGATTCGCTGAACGTCAGCGGTACGCTCAAAATCGGCGGTGCGGCAAGCCTCGGGAAACATGCAAAAATCGCGGGGAAGCTGTCGGTAGAAAATGATATCAAGGGCGGCGAAATTTTCATTTCGGGTCAGACGGAATCGGGAGACGGGATCGAGGCGGAAAAGTTTACCGCGCGCGGTGCGGTCGTAATCGGCGGGCTGCTGAACGCGGATGAGATCGAGATCGTATACGGTGCCGTCGGCAACGGGCTCGGGCACGGAAATTCCACCATCGGCTCGATCGGCGGAAGCCATATCGTCGTTCGCCGCGGCGGTGTCGACAAGAAGATCCGAAAACTGCCTCTTCTCTCGAAGCTGTTCGGTCAGAATCCGACGGTCACGGTCGCGGAGGGCATCGAAGGAGATGAGATCTCGCTCGAGGGGGTGGCGACGCCTCGCGTGATCGGTCGCGTCGTGAAGATCGGCGACGAATGCAAGATCGATACGGTGGAATACAGCGAAACGCTTGAGGTCTCGCCGAATGCCGAGCTAAAAGAAAAAATCAAAATCGGTAGCAAAGATTGAACATACGCATCGGTTAACACCGAATATTCCACCTTACCGTCGCTCGGAGTGGGCTGTTATGGCAATCGCAGGAGAGGTTATGATGCCGTATGAAGCCACAAAGGGTATGTTCGAATAGAACTCACGGTATATCCGGATTGAAAGGAGGATGCAGTGTGAAAGAATTAGATGTCGTTGAGTTAAAAAATGATTTTCAAGGACTCGCGAAGGGCACAAGGGGAACAATTGTCTTGGAATATAATGGGGAATATTTTGAAGTCGAATTTGTCGATTCAAAGGGCAGAACCGTTGATGTTCTTACTACCCCGGCCGATCAATTAAAGCTTGTAACAGATTTTTGATCTGAACGAGCGACATCTACGATTCGAAACAATATACTTGATCTGCGGTGTGTGAGCAACGGGGCGGGAATTCATGGCGGATCTGCTAAAACAAACGAAAGCGTATTGTCTCGATCAATCAATTAAAATAACCACACACAAAAAACACGGCATCCGAAGATACCGTGTTTTTTGTGGTTGAAATTAACCGAGTTTTGCGTAGTTGACTTTGATGCCGGGGCCCATCGTGGTAGCGATGACGCAGCTCTTAATGTACTGACCCTTCGCGGCGGCGGGCTTTGCCTTGATGACGGCGCCCACGAGCGTGTTGAAGTTTTCAGCCAGCTTCTCGGCACCGAAGGATGCCTTGCCGATCGGGCAGTGGATGATGTTGGTCTTGTCGAGACGATACTCGATCTTACCTGCTTTTGCTTCCGCAACCGCTTTGGCAACATCGGGAGTAACGGTACCTGCCTTCGGGTTGGGCATGAGTCCCTTAGGACCGAGCACCTTACCGAGACGGCCGATAACGCCCATCATGTCGGGAGAAGCGATAACAACATCGAATTCAAACCAGTTCTCGGTCTGGATCTTCTGAACGAAGTCCTCGGCTCCGACGTAGTCGGCACCTGCGGCACGGGCGGCGTCCGCCTTGTCGCCTCTTGCGAAAACAAGGGTACGGACGGTCTTACCGGTTCCGTTGGGGAGGACGATCGCGCCTCTGACCTGCTGGTCGGCGTGACGGGAGTCGACACCGAGACGAATGTGGATCTCCACCGTCTCGTCAAATTTCGCCTTTGCGGTCCGGCAAAGGAGAGCAATTGCTTCATCGACGTCGTAGAGCTTCGATTTCTCGATCAGCTCCGCGCTTGCTTTATACTTCTTACCGTAGTTAGCCATTGTGTTCTCCTCCTTACTCTTCTACCGTAATGCCCATGCTGCGAGCGGTGCCGGCGACCATGCTCATCGCGGCTTCCACGGAAGCGGCGTTGAGGTCGGGCATCTTCGTCTCGGCGATCTTGCGGACCTGTTCTTTCGTCAGGGAAGCAACCTTCGTCTTGTTGGGGGTTGCGGACGCGGTCTCGATACCGCAAGCCTTCTTGATAAGAACGGCGGCGGGCGGAGTCTTCGTGATGAAGGTGAAGGAACGGTCGGCGTAGACCGTGATAACGACGGGAATGATCAGACCGATGTCGTTCTTCGTTCTCTCGTTGAATTCCTTCGTGAAGTTGGGGATGGATACACCGTACTGACCGAGGGCGGGACCTACGGGCGGCTGGGGAGTAGCTTTTCCGGCGGGAAGCTGTAACTTAATATAACCGGTAATTTTCTTTGCCATAATATTTACACCTCCGAATGTGGTAGATTGAATCGGGAGAATTGATAAAATTTTTCTCCCTCCCACAGAGCTTCATGGCGAAGCGGGGAACAAGCAAACTTATTCCGCGAGACGGACATCCTTGGTTTCCACCATGATGGGGATGTCACGCCGTTCGGTCGACGCAAGAATAACGAGTTGCTTTTTGTCCTCGCTGATCTCGCTGAGTGTACCCGAATATCCTGCGAAGATACCCGATACGACCTCGACCTTGTCACCGACCTTCATCTTGAAGTCGTCGCTGTGGACTTCCACATTGAACATCTCGACTTCGGCGTCGGTGAGGGGAGTAGGTTCGGAGCCGGGACCTACAAACCCGGTGACACCCGTGATATTACGCACGACGTGCCAGCTCTCGTCGGTCATGGTCATCTTTACGAGAACGTAGCTCGGAAAGAGCTTTGTTTCCGTCACCTTTTCCTCGCCGTCGGCTCCCGTCTCCGTATGGGTCTCGACCGGGATCTTGACGTCGTAGATCAGGTGTCCGAGACCGCGGTTTTCCACGATCTTCTCGATGCTGACCTTTACCTTATTTTCGTAGCCTGTGTAAGTGTGAGCGACATACCATCTGGGACCGAGGTTTTTCTCGTTGATATTACTCATATGCTGATAAGACCCGCGATGAAGTTGATAAGGCTTGAGAACGCGGTGTCAACGATACCGATCGCCACGGCAACGCCGAGGACGGCGACAACGACGAGAAGAGTGCTCTTTTTCAGCTCGGTCTTCGGCATCCACACGACTTTTTTCATCTCGTGGAAGGTATCGCGGCAGAACTTTTTCAGTCTGTTCCAAACGCGACCGAAGAAATGTCCGACGCGAGTGAAGAATTTCTCTTCTTGCTGTTGATCTTTTTTCCGGGTCTTTGCGGGAGCGGAAGCTTTTTTCTCGACGGGCTTGTCCTCTGCGAGGTCTTCCGTCGGAAGATTCATATTCTCATCTGCCATCTTTTCTTCTCCTCCCGATCACTTGGTTTCTTTGTGCAAAGTGTGTTTGCGGCAGAAACGGCAATACTTGTTGAGCTCAAGTCTGTCCGGATCGTTCTTCTTGTTTTTTTCAGTGTCATAATTTCTTTGCTTGCATTCGGTACAAGCGAGGGTAATTTTGACTCTCATGTTATCGGCACCTCCTGATAGAATTCGGGATCGCTCCCGTTGAATACCTCCCTCAATGTCAGGGCGTGCACCGTGTCCCAGAACGGCACACAAAAAAAGCCCCCCGACAGAGGTACTATCATTGTAGCACAAAGCGTGCCGCCTGTCAAGGGGTTTTGGAAAATAATATAAATAAAATATTTTAATTTTTGCTTGTGAGTAATCAAATTCTCGGGATCCAACCGGCGATTTTTCCTCTGTTGATCATCGCCCGCCGTTCAACGCCGGGATATATGGTGCTTGTCGTGATCCTCATAAGCGCGAGCTCCCGTTGAATCTCGGGCTTTGCGCTTGCGGAGATCTCGATCACCTCGAGCTCTCTGTTCAGTCGCTCGACAAGCTCCGCTTCACCGAGCCCGAAGATCGCGAAAGCCCCTTCCTGTGCCTTCATACGCTCATTGTCCTTTTTGGGGCAGAGGTAATAATAGCGGAGAAGATCTTCGCCGATGATCTCGGTCTTGAAGGCGGGGAGTTCGGCACGTACCTCGTGGATAAATCGGTTGATCACACTGTCGCTCGCGACATCCTGATCCGTTATCCTGCCGGGGTGCTCTTTGCAAAACTTCAATATGTCGTCCCGATCTTTTTGGGAGAATTTTGGCAGGCAAGCCAGCATGATCGCTTTGTCACTGTCGAAGAATAAAATGTTATTCTTCGGCACTCTTGCCACGAATACTTTCGCGTTTTTCTCTCTGTCAAATTCCGTAGCGAAATACAAAGCGATCAACGGGTTCAAAGAAAAATCCAAAAGTCTCGTATTACAACCGAAATGCTGCATTTTGACAAGATTGCTGAGATGATCGTTTTTCTTGAATTCTTCGGGGTAATCGATCATGATTTGATGATATTCGTCGTTTTCGCAGATGTTGCCCGAACGGCAGATCCCCGGCAATACGCGGGAAAAATCGGCATTGCTTTGCCCTCGTAAAAATAAGATGTCTTCGCTGTCACGAGGGCAAAGCGCTTGGATCCTTTCCCAATACTCGATGAATGAATTAACCATAGATCAGTTCCAATCCGACGATAGTTAAGGCGTTTTTCTGATTGCTATTAGTGTCCCGACTTTCGTCTGCGTCCTGACTTTCACCTGCGCTTTGACCGTTGCTCGGGAGTTCCAAAGTGACAAGAAAAGCTTCTTTTGAATGTTGAGATAAAAAGTCAAACTGTTTTTCGTAGACCGAATGCTTATTTTTGAGTGATGCGAAAAGCTTTTGTCCCGAGGCGTTGACGTCGGTGAGATCGAGAGCTTCGATAAATTGAATATTACATGTTTTCTTCGTTTCTAAGAAATTCAACACGACCTCATAAGAGAATTCATATTTTGGTTTCTGTTTGTTTTTCCCGGTCTTCACGGGATGGCGGGTCATGGACAACTCTTTCACTTGTGCTTTTACTTTGATTTTCATGCGTTTGATCCTCCAATAAAATAAATTTTATTATATGTACAACCGGAAGTATATCGCCTTTATTGAGGAGAAATCGTCCCGTTGGAACAATATACGGTAACTGTTGTGGTATCATAGATTACACGGTCTTCAGTCATCGCATTCCATTCATCGATAGTTCCGTCAAAATAGATCGACTGAAGTTCCGAGCAATAGCGGAACGCCCACTTGCCGATGCTCGTGACGCTATCCGGAATCGTGATGCTCGTAAGCCCTGCGCAACCATAGAACGCAGAACCACCGATGCTCGTGACGCTAT
>CAVEOF010000034.1:0-21343 GCA_963617165.1 Coriobacteriaceae bacterium
GCACGGTGGTGTGAGAGGTCGGCTGCTCACCTAATGGGTAGCCTCCTACTCGATTCGGAAGGAAGCGACGCGACGATTGGCTTCCCGTCTTATGAAACACGAGGGGCTTCGCGAAGATCGTGGCGTTCGGGAAAAACCAACGCACGCCCCCGTTCATAATTCATAATTCATAATTCATAATTCATAATTCTTAATTCTTAATTCATCATTGTGAATTCTGAATTTCCCGAAGCTTTTCCTTATACTCTTCCCGATCCGAGAAAAGGTTCAGGGCCTCGAGCAGGGCGTGCGTGCCGAGGTCGTCGGGAAATCCGTAGAGGCGGCAGAGGGCGGCGCGCTTTGTCTTTGCGTCGGAGGCGCCGTTCAAGCCGTCCTCGTAGAGATCGAGGGACGTGATCTTTGGCGTCTCTTTTTTTGTCTGTCCGTCAAAGAAGGGAGAGAGCAGGTCGAGAAGCACCTCGGGCGGCATTCCCTCGACGCCGAGGGTGCCTGCCTTTCCCGGTTTGGCTTTCCGCTTTTCCTTTCCCGCGATCTTCGGGATGTAGAGGGAATATAACTTTTCCTTCGGGAGGATGCCCGAGAGGAAAGAACGGATCTGCGTCCCGCCGCCGTCCGAATCGGTGAGCAGGATCGCGCCGTGCTCCCGCGTGATGCGGCGGAGATATGCCTGCCGCTCCTTCGCGTGGAAGATGGCGAAGCCGTCGGTCGGAAAAATGCGCGCGTCCACGAGCTGTGCGAGGGTGTTTTTATCGTATTTTCCTTCCACGATGATGGGAATCGAAATGTGCGGCTTTTCTCTCATCGGCTCTCACGCTTTCCGTCCGACGGGGGTGTTTCGTCTTTCTTTGCGGGTTTGGGGGCGACGGCGGTTTTATTTTTTCTTTCGGAGACGGATATGTCCGTGTCTCCGCTTTCCCGACGGTGCCTTTCGCACAGGTCCGCGAGGGGACAGCCCTCGCACTTCGGCGCGCGGGCGGTGCAGACCTCTCTGCCGAACCACACAATCCGATGGCAGAAGTCGCTCCCCTCCTCGGGGGCGATCAGGGTGGTGAGGATCTTCTCGATCTTTGCGGGATCCTTCTCCTTCTCGGGGTACATGCCGAGCCGTCCGCAGATGCGGATGCAGTGCGTATCGCAGACGACCGCAGGCTTTCCGAACACGTCGCCGAGGAGAAGATTGGCGATCTTTCGCCCGACGCCCGGGAAGGTGAGAAGCTCTTCCATCGTATCGGGGAGCGCGCCGTGATAGGTTTCGACGAGAAGGCGGGAGGCGTCGAGGATATTCTCCGCCTTGACGTGATAGAGCCCGCACGGCTTGACGATCTCTTCGATCTCGGCAAGGTTTCCCGATGCCATCGCTTCGGCATTCGGATATTTTGCAAACAAATCTTTGCAAACGATGTTCACGCGTGCGTCGGTGCACTGAGCGGAGAGGCGTCCCATGACGAGAAGGCGCCACGGGTCTCCTTCGTATTCGAGGGCGCAGACCGCAGCGGGGTAGCGCTCCTTCATTCGCTCGACGATTGACGCGAGGCGGACGCGCTTTTCTTCCCGATTCATGAATCGGCACCTTCGAGCGCTTCTCCCAGCAGGGCGTTCACTGTGCGCATCGAGAGTCCGACGACGGTATCGAGATCGCCGTCATAGCGTTCGACCAAGGCGCCGCCGAGTCCCTGAATGGCATAGGCGCCCGCCTTATCCATCGGCTCGCCGCTTTCGACATAGGCGCGGATCTCTTCTTCGGTCAGGGGGCGGAAAAAGACGGTGGTCGTTGCGACATCGGAAAATGCTTTTCCTTTATAATGCACCGCGACGCCCGTATGTACCGCGTGCGCCCGTCCCGACAGGGCGCGGAGCATCCGCGCGGCGTCGGACGCGTCCTTCGGCTTTCCGAGCTTTTCGCCGTCGAGCTCTACCAGCGTATCTGCCGAGAGGATCGGCGTATCGTCCCCGATGAGGTCGCGGACGGCGGCTCCCTTTCGCTCGGCGAGGAGACGCACGCCGTCTCTTGCGGGCACCCCGCTCGGAAGCGTTTCGTCAACATCCGCGGTGCGGACGGTGAAGTCAAAGCCCGCCGCGCCGAGCAGTTCTTTTCGGCGCGGGGAGCCGGAAGCAAGAATGAGTTTCATAGGGTTCTTCTTTCGTCATTTTTTGTTTTTCCGTTTTTGTCTGTTCCGGGCTTTTTGCGGAAGGGGAATGCAGACTTTGGGAGTACGGGAGGTTCCCGCCATCCGACTATTTTGCGCGGATGCGGCGCACCTCGCAGGATAGCGGCGCTCCCCGACGGTAGTCCGAGAGGAGACGGCGCACCTCCTCTTCCCCTTCGACGGTGAAGAGAAAGTGGGTGTGAAAGATCCGCGCGGCGGCAAGTTCCCCGCGCTTATCCCCCATGTAGGTAGGGATCGCATTGAGGATCAGGTTTCTGTGCGGGTATTCCCGCAGGACGGGAAATTTCTTCCCCATTCGATCGGTAAAGGCGAATGTCCCGCAATGGTCGCACCCGCCGTTCTCGCGGACGAAGCAACGCTCGGTCAGCATTAGGGGGATCCGCCCCGAGACGATCGCCCCGCCTCCGATGTCGCGGAGCATCGGGAGCGTCAGCTCGGGAGACAGGATCGATCGGAGGATGCCGCGCTCCCGCCAGAAGCGCGCGCTCCCGCGGTTGGTGATGTTCAGGCGGAAGTCGCCGATCGGCAGAAGGTGCGTGCCCTCGAGAAGCTCAAGCGCCCCGGGGTTGCCGACGAGGGCGTAACGCGCTCCTTTTTCCGCGGCGGCAAGCACCGCGCGGCGCACGCTCTCCCACTCGTGCTCAAAGACGACGGGAGGCAGGTACACGCCGTTCGCGACGCCCCCTGCGGCAAAGGAGAAGAGGGGGACAAACACCGCGTCAAAGTCTCCGAGCGCGTCCGCGACGTGCTCCGCGGTCTTCTCCGAGAAGAAAAGCGCCGTTCGGAAGGGTTTGTTTTTCTCCCGCGACTCTTCCGCTTTTTCGGGCAAAACGGAGGAGGATCCCTCCGCGGGAAGTGTGGAAAGGGAGGATTCCTGTGCGATAGGGGCGGACAGGGAGAATTCCCTTGCGGTATTCTCATACGCTTCCGCCGCCGCGCGGCGAAGAGCATTGATCGCGGAGGGCGGGAGATTGATCCCGTCTTCGACGGTGAGATTCAGATCGTTTGGCGATAAATTCAGATAGGTATTGCCGAATTTGCAAAGTCTTGTTGTCAGATCGGCTGAATTCAGCGGCGAATTTTGCGCCTTTACGGGGGGTTCTCCGTATACGGTGACGCTTCCTTTTTCACCGACGATCGTCATTTCCGAGGGAATGCCGAGACGGAAGGTTGCGCTCGCGCGCACGGGGACGCGGGTGGGGGCGAAGGTCATTTCGCCGAGGGCTTTGGTCGCTTCTTTATCCTCTGCGGTGCGCACGCCGGTCATCGGGCGCTCGGGATGTCCGACAAAATACCCGTCCGTCGACCCCGAGCGGGAAAAGACGCGGGAAAGCTCCCGAAGCTCGCCTTCGGTGGCGTCACGGTGTTCGTCAAGGAGGGTGCGATACATTTTCGTGACCCGATAGACGTAATCGGGCGATTTCATGCGCCCCTCGATCTTCAATGAGGCGACGCCCGCGTCGCAAAGCTCGCGGATATGCCCCGCGAGGCACAGATCGCAAAGGGAGAGGGGGTATTTCCCGCCGTTGTAAGGGAGGCGGCAGGGCTGGGCGCACTCGCCGCGATTCCCGCTTCGTCCGCCGACAAGAGAGGAAAAGAGGCACTGCCCCGAGTGGGAGACGCAGAGCGCGCCGTGCAAAAAGACCTCGATCTCGAGAGGAGACTCCTCGGTCACCCGACGGATGTCGGCAAGGGGCAATTCTCTTGCCACGACGGCGCGGGTCATGCCGAGCGAGGCGGCAAAACGCACGCCTGCGGTGTTGTGGAGGGACATCTGCGTCGAGGCATGAAGCTCGAGGTCGGGGATCCGCTCGCGCACCTTGCGGATCAGTCCGATGTCCGTGATGATTACGGCATCGACCCCCATGCGGTAAAGCTCGGCACAATAGGCGAGCGCGTCTTCCCTCTCGCGATCATAGATCAGGACATTGACGGTCACGTACACCCGCACGCCTTGGAGATGTGCATAGCGCACCGCGTCGGCGAGCGCGTCGGCATCGAAATTCTTCGCGTAAGCTCTGGCGCCGAAGGCTTTTCCGCCGAGATACACGGCGTCCGCCCCTGCCGCCACGGCGGCATAAAGCGCCTCGGCAGAGCCTGCGGGCGCGAGAAGCTCGGGCAGATCGCTTTTTCTTCGCATAAAGTCTCCTTTCGACGCAGATTTGTTTTCTTTATTATATCATAGGAGGGACAAAAAAGAAAGGGGAGATTCAAAATTTTACAGATGCGATGCCTTTTCATGCGTCGCCCGCATTTTTGTGAATCCGCCTTCATAAACCATTTTAAATCAATCAAATTTCAAAAAATATGCCCAAGGTTGACTTTTTTAATCAAACAGTGTACGAGGATTTTGAATTAGCCCGGCAAGATAATCTAACGAAACATTATAATACTTTGCAAGACAAATGGCGATGTCCAAAGGTACTTCTCTTTCTCCGCGCTCATAACGCTGATACGTTGTTGTGTAAAGTCCGATGTCGGAAGCAACTTCAGCCTGTGTTTTGTCATGATCTTCTCGTAAATCTTTTATTCGTTTGTAAGTCATATATACCTCCGAGCTTTTTGTATTATTTTACACAAAAAACACCGAAAGGTGTTGACATTAACACCGAATGGTGTTATAATATAGATAGATTTTCTAAAATACACATTTTTATAGGCGAAGAAGAAAATCAAATAAACAGATTTCTATTTTATGTGAAAACTGCATCCACATCTTTTGGAATGAAAAACTGACACAAAAAATCTAAGAAAGGAATTAAAAAATGAAAAAATTTTTGGTTGCTGTAGTAATGATAGCATGTTTTTTCGCTATGTCTTCTTGTAGTCCTGAAGAGGCAAACCATCATGACGGAAAATGCGATTTTTGTGGCCGTAAAACAAGCACACACAGTGGCGGATATGAAGTATGTTGGAATTGCTATATAGATGCAAATGAAAATTGGGACAAAACGCATTAAAGTCTATTTTACGAAAGGAGATGACTATGTCTGCGCCAACAAGATGCCCTGTGTGTGGCGAAATCGCAATGTGGCGGTGTATTGATGAACAGAAAAAAGGGTTTAGCTTAGGAAAAGCGGCTTTGGGTGGGTTTCTACTTGGTCCCGTAGGTTTAATCGGTGGAGCCCTTGGCAAAAGGAAAGTTTTATATGCCTGCGGCAATTGCGGATTTCAGCGCGAATTTAACAAATAACGTCACGCATCAAACAATTTTTGATTAGAAATTCAGCTTTTAACAAAATATGGAATTGTTTTCACATAACAAATAGAAAGGGGCTGTCGCAAAAAATACGATAGCCTTTTTTATAATACAGTTCTCTTTCTACAACACCACAGCATGAGAAACTGGCTTTTTCTATCTTTCAATCTTCAGTACAATAGTTTTTTCTTCAATTGTTTCTTTTATTTCTTTTCATAAACAAGAAACGGATCCCTTTTCGAGGATCCGTTTCTTGTTAGGAAAGTTTGATCATTATTCGATCAATCCGTTTTCACGCAGGAGGATCTCGATGTCGGTGCCTTCTGCCGCCTTGAGGGCGAATTTCAGGAGGAACTTCTCCTTCCACGAAAGCTTCAAGTCGGTGACCTTCTTTTTATCGATCGCGTAGTAGCAGGCACGCACGAGCTCACGCACGTCGTACTTGCTCCCGAAGACCTCGGGCACGCCGCGGTCGATGTCGAGAAGCGTATACACCGACTCCATGCCCGTACGCATCGAATACTCGATCGTGAAGATGGTGTCGCGGGGCGTCTCGGTGAACTGACCGAGGAAGGCGAAGTTGACAGCTCCCTCGGGAACGACGCGGGGACGGTCCTCGTTCTTTCTCGGCTGGAAGAACGCGTTGATATAAGGCATGAAGCAGGTGGTCGTGTTGCACGCCTCCTTCGCGAGTGCGTCGATGCGCTCGGTCGGGACGCCGATGTGATAGAGCCACTCGCGGCAGACCTCCTCGCCCGTGCAGTCGCGCATTGCCTTCTTCACGTAGTTGCCTTCGCGGTCGGTATGAAGCGCATAGAGCCAGACGAGCACGGTGTTCTTGTCCTGCGACTTGAACTGCGGCTGACGGTTGATGGTCCAAGAGAGATACCAGTTGTCGGCGCTGTCCTTGACCGTGACGATGCCGCCCGTGGTCACTTTTCCCTCTCTCGGGTCGCGCTTGCAGACGTCGATGATGTGGCGGATGACCTCCTCGTTTGCGGTGGCGACGGTGGCGCTCATCCAGTTGGTCGCCTCGATGTTGTTGCAGAAGGCGTCGGGATTGCCGAACTCGCCGTGCGTTGCCTGTGCGGCGATCGCCTTCCACATATCCCACGATTCTCCGCGACCGTCCTTCAGACCCGAAAGGTCGGGGGCGTGCGTCTGATCGCCGTAGCAGGTCGAATCGGTGCAGCAACCGTTCGTAATGAAGACGAGATCGTCCTCGACGAGATCGATGGTCTTCGTCTCCCCGCCCTTTTGATACACGATCTGCCGCGCGATCTTCTTGTCGCCGACCGTCTCGATGATGACATTCTTGACGTCCATGCCGTACTCGATCGTAACGCCGTGCGACTCGAGGTATTTCACGAGGGGCAGGATCAGGCTCTCGTACTGGTTGTATTTTGTGAAGCGAAGCGCGCTGAAATCGGGAAGTCCGTCGATGTGATGGACGTAGCGGCAAAGATAGCGCTTCATCTCAAGGGCGCTCGACCACGTCTGGAAGGCAAACATCGTCTGCCAGTAGAGCCAAAAATTCGTGCTCCAGAAGCTGTCGGGCAAAACGTCCGAGATCTTCTTGCCCTCGAGCGCTTTTTCGGGGGTGATGAAGAGCTTCGACAGAGCGAGCGCCGACTCCTTATCCAGCCCGAACTGCTTGTCGGTGTGGGCATCCTCGCCGCAGTGCACCGTCGCGCGGCAGAGCGAATAGTTGGGATCGTGCTTATTCAGGCGATAGTATTCGTCAAGCACCGAGAGCCCCGGGTTCTCGAGCGAGGGAACGTCGCGGAACATGTCCCACATGACCTCGAAGTGATTGTCCATTTCACGGCCGCCACGCATGAAGAAGCCCTTGGTCACGTCCCGTCTGCCGTCGCAGCTGCCGCCCGCGAGCTCGAGCTTTTCGAGCAGGTGGATGTGCTCCCCCTTCAACTGTCCGTCACGGACAAGGTAGAATGCCGCGGTCAATCCCGCGAGCCCCGTGCCGATGATATAGGCGGACTTCTTTTCCGCGTCCTTCGGCTTTTCGGGACGGGCAAACGATTCATAGGTTCCGGAAGAATAATACATGGTTTCAAAACCTCCAAATTTGATTTTCTGAATCCATTATAGCAAATTTCGTGACGCTTTCAACAGACAAAAAACGCCCCGTGATAAAAACTTCATCACGGGGCGCAAAGGTGTAAAAAATTTTATCGTTTTCGCGGTTTTGATAAAAATCAGTAGGAAAAGCGCGAGAGCGCGACGGACACCGAGCCCGAGATCAGGGTCGCGAGGCGGTCGACGATCTTCTTCGGATCCTCCTTCATATCGTCCTTGATCCAGTCGAGCATCAAGCCGATAAAGATATACGCGTAGACGTCGGCAATGAATTTCTTGTCCTCGTCGCGCACGCGTAATTTCCCGGACTCCTCCCCGATGACCTCGAGCAGGAGACTGTCGACAAGGGGCTTCAGATACTTTTCCACCTGCTCGCGGGGAACACAGCGGTAGACGTTCATAACAAAGGGCTTGTTCTCCCGCACCGCCTCGAAGATCTGCAAAAAGCCCTGTTGCCACGTGTCGTGCGTCTTTTTCTCCTCGAGCGCGCGGCGCGCATCCTCAAGGCACGACCATTCGACGAGGTCGTAAATATCCTTAAAATGATAGTAGAAGGTCATGCGGTTGATCCCGCAATCCGCGGCGATGTCGTTGATGGTGATCTTCGTCAAGGGCTTTTTCAGCAGAAGATTTTTGAGGGACTGCTCGAGCGCCCGCTTGGTAATTTCCGACATGCGGCTTCTCCTTTTTTCGTTCTCTTCCTTATCAGTATACCACATCCGCCCGCGAAATGCAAGGAAAATCTCCTCCCCCGCTTACATCCCGCCCCGCTCTGTGTTATAATGAAGAAAATCGTCGGCTTTTCTCGATTTTTGTCGGGAGGGCGAAAATCCCGCGCGGGAAACGGATTCCCGCGAACCATCAAAAAAGACTGTGAGGAGCCCCTATGGAAAACCCATGCGAAAAAGGACTTTGCGGCACGCAGGTTGCTCTCCCCGAGGCGGGAGTCGCCGTCGGCGTCGTCTGCAACGCGTCCTTCCTTCTGATCGCCGAGTATAGTGTGGACGGGACCTCTCCCGAGCTTCTTTATTATAAAAAGAGGTAGTTTGCAAACAAAGAATAGCAAATTAACCTTTTACATTCCTGCATTTTTCCGCATCACAAACGAGAAAATGACCGAGGAGCTTCTTGATTCCTCGGTCATTTTTACATATGGATTCGGAGCTTTCGTTTGATGCGCTTCGTGCGACGGACGCATATTTTTGCGTAGTGTTTGCGTGATCCGTGTTTTCGGATCTTTTCGATAGCGCTTTCGTTATCCGCGTTTTCAAAATTCTTTTCGATGCGCTTCGTTACCCGCGCTTTTCGAAATTCTTTTCGATGAATTCGAGGTAGTCCACGTACTTCATCGGCTTCGCGAAGCAGTAGCCCTGAATGACGTCGCATCCGAGCGCCTCCATGCGGCGAAGATCGTCCGCCGTCTCGACGCCCTCCTGCGTCACCTTCATGCCGAGCTTCTTGATCATCTCGATCACGCTGCGGAGAAACGTCTCGTCCCGTTCACGGCTGATGCCCTTGTCGAGAAAGAATTTATCGAGCTTGATCTCATCCATTTCAATGGTTTTGAGGATGTTATAGGAGGAATACCCCGTGCCGAAGTCGTCGATCGAGCAGAGGAAGCCGTTCTCGTGCAGGGTCGCCACCGTGCGGGAGAGGTAGTCGTAATTCTCGTAGGCGAAGCTCTCGGTAAACTCGAGCGTGACGAAGCCGTCGCGGATCCCGAATTTTTTCTTGACGCGGATGTAATAATCGGTAAAATCGGGCTGGATCGCCGTGACGCGCGACACGTTCACCGACACGGGATAGGCGATGCCCCCCTCGGCGATGCGCGCGACGATATTCTCGCAGGCGCGGTAGAAGACGAAGTGGTCGATCTTCGTGATGAAGCCGTCCTCCTCGAACACGGGAAGGAAGACGTTCGGCGTGCGGTAGTTCCCGAGCTTCGGGTCATACCAACGGATGAGGATCTCACAGCCGTCGAGCGTTTTGCTTCGGAGATTGTATTTCGGCTGATAGAAAAGGTGGAATTCGCTGTTCTCGAGCGCGTTCTCCATACGCCCCTCGATCTCTGCCTTGCGCAGGTGATTCTTGCCGAGGATGTCCTCGTAAAAGCAGACGGAGAAGGAGCCGACCTGCACCACCGCGGACTCACGCGTGATCTTCAGTTTTTCCATCATGGCGCGCATCGGCTCGCGCGCGTCGGCGGCGATCTCGAAGACGGCGAAGGAGGCGCTGACCTTATAGTTCCCCTCTTCGATCCCGTCGAAGGCGGAGAGGCGGAGATACATCCCGTTCAGCCGTCCGACAAGCGCCTGTTTCTCAGGGGTGTGAAGAAAGAGAAGGAAGGACCCCTCTCCCTCGTAGGCGAAGGTCTCCTCCACAAGGAGGGCGCCGCGGATCACGCCCGCGGCGTATTTCGCAAGCTCCTCGCCCGCCGTATCGCCGAAGCGCTCGGAGACGTAGACAAAATTGTTTAGCTTCAGAGAGACAAGGGCAAAATTCGTGCTCTTGTGCCGTTTTAGGATCGCGGCGGCATCCTCCTCGAATTTCTTCGGCGTGGCGCAACCGAGCACCGCGTCCACCATCTCGAGGCGGTAAAAGCGCTTTCTCGACTCCCTGTGCGCATACACCATCGCCGAGATCAGCACCACGAGCATCACGGCAAGTCCGACGAGGGAGGCTCGGATGCTCTCCATCATGGCAAAGCCGTCCCCGTAAATATCGGCGACCCGATAAACGGACAAGAGGGAGAGATACCCGCCGACCCGTCCGAAGGAGGTCAGCGTCATGACGTACTCGTCGGTGCCGTAGGAGAAGGAATACACCCCCTCCCCGCCGACGCGGAGCACCTCCTCCGCCGCCTCGCGGTCGGCATCCGAAAGAAGAGGAACGAGAAGCCCCTCGCGAATCGGGGAAACGCCGATCGAAAAGGTCTTCGTATGCTCGGCGCGATCGAGAATTCTGCCGTCCTGCTTACAGAGCAGCGTGAATTCCGAGCGTCCCTCGCCCTCCGCATTTCCATCCGCCTCCGCAAGGGAAACGGCGACCCTGTCATAGAGGACGGCGACGCGGTCGGCATAGGGGGATTCACACGCCGCCGAGGCGGCGACCGCCATCAGTCGGTTATCGTATTGAAACACGCGGGAGAGGAGCGTCCCCTCCGCGCCCGAAAGCTCACCGAGCTCGGTGTACGACGAAAGAGAGGTATCGTCCCACGAGAGCACCTCGCCCCCGGAAAAACGGCAGATGCCGAGAAAGAGCGACTCGCGGCTCCCCGTGAGGTAGAGCTCCTTCATGACGTCGCCCGCCTCTTCCTCGCTCTGCGCGGCGGCAAGCTTGGTCGAGAAGAATTCCGCCTCTCTGAAAAGATCTTCGTATTGATCTCTGATCCCGAAGGAGGTCTCCTCGGAATAAAAGCTCGCGCGACGTCTCGCCTCCTCGCCGACGCCCTCGGAATAGACGGCGGAAAGAGAGGTGACGTGCACGAAAAAGAAGGCGCAAAGCAATGCCATCACGGCAAAGGCGCTCTCGGCGCCGTAGCGGGCAAAAAACGCGCGGATCCGCTTCACTTTTCCTCTCCTTTCTTCTCACTCTCTTCGAGGCGTTTGATCTCTTCTTCTATTCTTTTCTGAATCTCTTTTTCCTTCTCCGCGTCGGTCGTTCTCCCGTCCTTTTCCTCTTTCAGCACTCCGATAATTTCCGGAATGTAAAGAAAGGTAGTCGTAAACAGAAAAAACGCAAGAACAAGGAATAGCCCGACGGGAGACGCGAAAACGCGTCCGACGGCGGAAAGGATCGGAAGATTCGTGACATAGACCGCCGAGATGTCCTCGGGCGTCACGAGAATCGGGTCGGGCTGTGCGAGTGCGTGATCGCCCTCTGTGCGGTATCCGTCCGCCTCGACCGAAAGAATTCTGTGCGTGACGAGGCACCCGTAAACGGGAGAGGAAGCATCGCGCGAAAGATAGGTCACTATCGTGCCCGTCGGAAGATCCTTTCCGTCCGAGGCGCGCACGAGGATATAACTGCGTGCGGGAATGGTCGGCTCCATGCTCTCGGTTCTCACCCACAGGAGCGTGTAGCCGAAGACGAAGATCGGCTTTCCTTCCTTCTTGGACAGAAAGGAGGTCACGAGTAACAAAAGAAGCAGCAGGACGAAAAGCAAAGCGAGAAGGATACCGAGAAGGCGCTTTGCGCGCCCCTTCCCTTTATTCTCCATTCTGCCGCCTCCCGACCGTCGGGTCTTCGGTGCGCTCGGCAGACGCCTCTCGCGCCGCCTCGCGGCTGTCCCGCATAAATCCCGCGGTATCGTCGATGCCGTACTCCGTCGGCGTGTCATACGCGCCCGTCGGGTGGATCAGCCGATCCATAACGTCGGCGGCACTCGGGCGTGCCTTGCCCTCGGGCTCCGCCTTCGGGAGGAAGGCGCCCTCGCGGATCATCTCGGCGGTCTTTGAGCCTTCCTTGACGGCGAGGCGCTCTCCCTCCTCGGAAAGGCGCGAAAGTCCCTGTGCCTTCCCCGTGCCGAGAGAAGAAGGACGACTCCCCTCCGCGCCGAAATTCGGTCGGCGGATGGGCGTCATCCATCCCCTCGCGATCATCTCCGAAACGGGAAGAGCGGGATAGTCCGCGGCGGTGATCGCAGGGGGCGCGTGCTTCGCGGGCTTCAGCCCGTAGGTCTCGGCGAGACGGGAAAACAGCTCGATGGCGTATCGAACGCTCCGACGGCTCCGTACACGGACGAGCGTCGGCGTGTCTTCATAGCGGGAGACGTCCGAAACGTCCTCCGCCCGATATTTTTCGGGCAGCTCCTCGGGAGAGAGCGCGAGATAAAGACGCATACTCTTCCCCGCAACGGCAATGCGCGCGAGAGTGCGCCGCCCGTAGGTATAGCTCGCATAAAGGTTGCTCTCGCGGAGCCTTACGCGCTCATACGAGAGAAGGGCGCGGGACAGCCGAGCGAAGGTCTCCTTGAGCTCATCCTCCGCGAGGCGAAGCCGCGCATGGAAGGTGTGGGAGAAGCCGCTGTCCCCGTATTTCTCCTCCGCCTCGTCGGCGAGCAGAGCGACGAGAAGTGCGGCGGCGATGTCCGCGTCCTCCGTGCTCTCCGCCTCCCGCTCCTCCCGAAAGCTCTCGGAAAAGGGATCCGAAAGCGCCGCATCCTCCGCGATATACGCGGGACGCAGGGAGAGCGTGGACTCCTCGGTCTCCTCGCCGTAGTTTTCTTCGAGGGCGTGACGGAACAGAAAATACTGGGTGACGGCGCCCTGATAGAGCTCCTTCACGTAGTCCGCGGACACCTCTTTTTTCGTCTCCTCCACGGTGATGCCGTAGCCCGCATCCTCGTAGCGTTCGATGAATTCCCAGAGTGCGAGGCACTCGCGGAAGTATTTGTTTTTCAGAATGGCATTCGTCCGCATGACGGGCGGACGGATGAAGTTTTTGTCCATCGTGCGGGCGAATTCCGAATGGATATAGCCCGTAACGATGTCGTTCAGGCGCTCGACGCGGGCATACAGCCCGCCCGTCGGAGGCACGCGCTTGGCGGCTTCTTCCTCGGGGCGCTCGGAATAGGTGACCTCGATGCGCACCCTGCCCTTGCCGCGTCCGCTCTCGAAGCTGCTCTCAAAGGTGAGCGCCTCCACCGTCTCGTCGATGCCGCGCTCCTTCGCCACGGTGTAGCGGCGGTTGACGAACAGATAGAGGCGGTTCAGAAGCGTATTCAGGAATTTATTCTCATAGGTCAGAAGAGAGTCGTCGCGGAAGACGTTCAGCATCTTCGTCGGGGTGATGTCCCCGTCGTTGTTCTTGCTCAGATAGTCGGTATGCCGCGACAGGTGCGCGATGGAGCGCCCCGTGATCTTCTTCGTCATTTCGATCGGAAGGATCTCTTCGGTCTCGGCGATGTAGTGATTCGGATTTCGGATCAGACGGTCGAGCGAGCCGACCGCATCCTCCACCGCGCGCACCCAGATCTCGTCGATGGCGCGGAGCATGTGCTTCTTCGTGAATTCCACCTGTCCGCCCCCCTCCGAGAGTGCGAGCGAAAGGTCGCGGTACACCGCGTGACGGGAAAGCAGAGCCTCGGTCGTCTCGACGGTATCGCGATAGACGCCGAGGGGGGAGGGGACGCGCTCCGTGCTCTCCTCTTCGGAGGAGGAGGTCTTCTTGCCCTCACCCTTTCCGTGACGGAGCACGCGGATCAGTCCGCGGGCGATCAGATTCCCGAAGGTGTCGGGGGGAAAATCCTTTGCCGACACGGCTGGCGTCGTCTCCCCGCGCGACGTGAGTCCCGCGAGTGTGGCGGTCTCGGCAATGTTGCGGAGGGCGTTCCGCTCGGCGCCGTCGCTTCGGATCCTGAACATGGCGGGCGTCTTTTCCCTCGCCTTGACGTCGGCGACGCTTTGCGCCTTGTATCTTCCCTCGGTGAGGGTGTCGGGGTCAAGCGCGAGATAGAGACAGAGCGTCTTGCCGCGAAAGGCGATGTAGGCGATCCGCGAGCGTCCCGCCGAAAAGCCGACGCCCGCCCAGCTCATCGAGGCGCGCACCTTCCCGTAGCCGAGAAGCTCGCTCGCGAGAGCGGCGTAATATTCCTTCACCTTCGGCTCGGAGAGAATGAGCTTCGCATAAAAGGAACGGTCGAAGCGGAGCTTTTCGCCCCAATCGGAGGCGCTCCCGCGAGGGTTCGTTCCCGCGGACAAGGGTTCGGTCGTTTGCATGAAAGCGTCTCCTTTCGAAAATTATGAATTAAGAATTATGAATTAAGAATTAGGTGCGGAGCCTTGCGTTCGGCTCGAAAAGCCTGCGGTCGTTGATTGGCAAAAGTTCCCGCGTCGGCACCCCGCCCCAAAGTCGAATACGAATTCAGAATTAGGAGCGAAGCCTTGCGTTCGGCTCGAAAAGCCTGCGGTCGTTGATTGGCAAAAGTTCCCGCGTCGGCACCCCGCCCCAAAGTCGAATACGAATTCAGAATTAGGAGCGAAGCCTTGCGTTCGGCTCGAAAAGCCTGCGGTCGTTGATTGGCAAAAGTTCCCGCGTCGGCACCCCGCCCCAAAGTCGAATACGAATTCAGAATTAGGAGCGAAGCCTTGCGTTCGGCTCGAAAAGCCTGCGGTCGTTGATTGGCAAAAGTTCCCGCGTCGGCACCCCGCTTTGAAACCGGATACGAATTCAGAATTAGGAACAAAGCCTTGCGGTTGGCTCGAAAAGCCTTCGGTCGTTGATTGGCAAAAGTTCTCGCGTCGGCACCCTGTTCCGAAGTCGGATACGAATTCAGAATTAAGAACAAAGCCTTGCGTTTGGCTCGAAAAGCTTGCGGTCGTGATTGACAAAAAGTCCCGCGTCGGCACTCCGCTTTGAAATCGGATACGAATTCAGAATTAGGAACAAAGCCTTGCGTTTGGCTCGAAAAGCCTTCGGTCGTTGATTGGCAAAAGTTCTCGCGTCGGCACTCTGCTTTGAAACCGGATACGAATTCAGAATTAAGAACAAAGCCTTGCGTTTGGCTCGAAAAGCTTGCGGTGACGCATTTGCAAAAAGTCCCTTACGGGCACCCTGTTCCGAAGTCGGATGAAGGCTTGCAAGCAACGCAAGCCCGACCCGTCGGAAGGAGGAAGCGTGTCGATCGATGGCTCCGCAAGCCTTCCTATGCGGCAAAACGTATCGAAGCGTTAAAAACGCAGGTTCTTCCGAATCGGGCGTAAAAACTCCCGCCCAATTCATCATTCATAATTCTTAATTCTTAATTATCAGTACATTTTTTGCAGCATCTGCAAATAAGCGATACTGTCGTGCATTACGCCCTTGCCGAAGAGGGTATCCATGTAGGTCAGAAGCGGGCGGATCTCGTCGCGGATCAGCGAAAGGTTCAGACTCTCGAATTTGCGGAACACCTTCGTCGCGAGGATGTAGTCGACGCCGCCGAGTTCATCCCCGCCGCACGCGACGTAGACGGGAACGAATTTTTTCAGCTGCTTCATGATACGGTTGCCGAAGGCGATGCGGAATTTCTCGATCACGTAGAGGTCGAGCTTTTCGATCTTTTCGAGGATCTCCTCCCCGACGGGGTATTCGGCGATCGCCTGCTCATAGAGGGTGTCCATCTCACTGTACGACACCCGACGCGTCGTCGTCACGGGCGCCTCGAAGGGCACGCCCTTCGAATCCAGATTGATAACGAACGCGCGGTCGTACACCTTATCCGACACGGAGAAGGTGGAGTCGTCGTTGTTGATGGTGCCGATGTACCAGACGTTCTGCGGAATTTTCAGATTGCCCCCGACGAGGTGCTTCGGGTCGCCCTCCCATGTGGAGGGGACGAGCTCGATCTTCCACTCGTTCGGATCGGGCATTTCGAGGATGGAGAGCATCTCGGCGAAGTAGTATTCGACGCGCGCGATGTTCATTTCGTCTAAGATGATGAGGTTGAGATCGTCGTTGTACCCCGCCTCGTAAATGCGGCGGAGCACCTCGGTCTCGTTGAATTTCTTCGTGAATTCGTTGAAGTAGCCGAACAGCTCGTTTCGGTCGCGCCACGAGGGCTGTACCGAGGCGATGGTCGCATCGTTTGCGAAGAATTTGCCCATGACGTAGGGGAGCGAGGTCTTACCCGTACCCGAGATACCCTGCAAGACGACGAGCTTCGTCGCGGCAAAGCCCGCGATCATGAGTCGGATGGTGCGGAGCTCGTAATACAGCCCGTGGTTCGCACAGGCAAAGTTGCGAAGCTCCTCGCAAAGTCCCGCGAGCGTGACATCGTTCTGATAAACGGGCGGGCGGAAGAAGGCATATTTTTCATCCACCGCCGAAAGACGCTGAAATCTTGCGGAGAGCGCCTTTTCGTCGGGCTTCCCTTCCCCTTCGTCGCCGTCTGCCGCGGCGCGGAGCTCTTCCTGCAAGGATTTTTTCATCTGCTCGTAGGAAAGACCCGCCTGCGTGACCTTAAGCTGAATGATGCGGTCCTTCTCTGCGGAAAGACGCGCCACATCGCGGTGGAGGTCGGCGATCTCCTCGAGGAGGTCCTCGCTGACCGCGAGGGATTTTTTATAGCGGACGTACCGTCGGATGCCGATCCCCGCGAGGAAGAACAGGAACACCCAGACGAGAAAGCTGAGCAAAAATGCGAGGATCGCGAGGATCCAGTCAAGTACGCCGAAGCTCTGACTCTCACTCGCGAACAGGCGGAAATAATACGGAAGGTCGAAGATCTTGACAACGCCGTAGAACAGTCCCTTGAACACCGTCAATATTCCGTCCAGCATATTGCCGAAGAACGCGCGAAACCAAGACTGAAAGCCGTATAAGAATCCGTTCATGTTTTCTCCTTTCCGTTATCCTATTTCCGATAGGTGCAAGAAACGATAGACGGCAAACTTTTTCGTTTTTTGCCGTCCGTCGTGGTATTTTCGTAAAGAATTGTTTTCGTTTTATTGTTTTTGTTCGGCGTCGGAGGCGTCCTTCTCCGCGGTCTTATCCGCAGAGCCTGCCTGCTGTCTTCTGAGGTATTCCTCGACGGCGCGCTGCTTGATCAGCTCTTCGTCCTCCGCCGTAATGACCTTTTTCCCTTCGTTCTTCAATGCGAGCACCGCGCGGATAAAGACGACGAGCTCATAGACGAAGAAGAGCGCGAGGGGCAACAGAATACAAAGTCCGAAGCCGAGCGAGGACTGCAAGAAGCCCATCACGGAGCCGACGCCCGCGAGCTTTTGCCCGTCGTAGCGCGCAATGATACGGCTCGGCAGAACCGTTTCGGTCAGACCTCTGCTGTATTCGGCGTTATCGCCCTGTGTTTCGAAATAGTCGACGGTCCCGTCCTCCCGCGTCACGACGCGGACGATACGGTGCGTATTGTATTCGCCTTCGGAGATCACGCCGTCGTTCGTGATGTCCCATTCAAACGTGATGATGTCTCCGACCTTTAAGGCGGCGATCGCCTGTTCGTCGTCGACGATGTAGTGTGCGATGAGCATATCTCCCTTGGAGAATCCCGACGGGGCGTCATCGCTGACCCACGCGGGCTTTTCGGCGTTCATGGAGTCGGATCTTACACTGAGATAGCAGTTTCCGCCGAGGCAGGGCACGCCCTTCTTGTTCGCGCTCGCGGAAACTGCCATCACGGTGACTCCCACCGAAAAGATCACAAACAGCCAAAGAATTACGTTGACGACAATGCCGACGGTCTTCCTCGCTTTGCTTTGCGTCCGGTTTTCCATTCCCATATTCCTCATTTCAGATGATCGAAGAAAAAACGTGCGGCGGGTGCTTCCGTCACGGTATTCTCTCCCGAGATGCGAAGGTGCGGGGCGCGCTCTCGCGCCCCGCGCAATTGTCAGAATATTATATTTGCGTATGTAAAATTAGTTTGCATCGGCAAGGCTGAACGAAACGGTAACGGTATAATTGTTCAGCGTTGCAGGGATATTGTCGGTATAGCACGCAGAGTCTTCGCCATCGAAGAAGAGGTAAACGTTCGCGGTATAAACCTGATTGTAGTTTACAGCTGCGACAAGGTCGTTGTTCGCAGACAACGTTGCTTTTCCGCTGTCAATGCCGGAAACCGTTGCGAACGTCAAATCGCTCTTCGTAGCAGTGCCGGTGGTTACGGATGCCACGCCCTGATTGGAAGGCGTAGTCGTTGTGGTGGGAGCGCACACCACGACGGTATCGCCGACAACGATCATGACACGGAAGGAAGAAGCGAGGGCGTCACCGGCGGTGTAAGCCACGGTCACCGAGTCGATCACGATCTTTTTGTTCGCCGCATCCAGGGATCCGGCGGTGATCGACTTTGTTCCGTCATAGGTCTGAAGATAGAACGTGCTTGCCAAACGATAATTTCCGACATTGCCGGCGGCAACCGCCTCATAAGAACCGGTCTTGGCAGTCGCAGCATTGGTTGCCGCTGCTTCCGCAGAGAACCAGTTTGTTCCATCCACAGTGGAGGTCGGTCTGATACCGTCGGCGGGAGCGTTAGCAGTCGTCGCCTTTGTATCCGCACCACCCGTCAATTTACCGGCGGACGATGTGGCGCTCGCGGTGTCGATCAACAAAGTGGACGAAGCCTGTGCCTGAACCGTCATGCCGGTCGCGGTAACGGTGTTGTTCATCGAGAACCACGCGAAGGTCGTGGAAGCGAGAACGGTTGCACTCACCAGAAGCATGGCAAATGCGGGGACGAGTTTTCTGAACTTTTTCATTTGCTTTTCTCCTTTTTCAAGAAAAATGTTAATATATATTTCCATAAAGCACCCTTTATGGGAAATACCGAAAGAAAAATCTATAAGCAACGTCTGATCGCGAAATCCTTCACGGCATTCCGCCTTCTCCGCTTAGGGAATGGAAGGCCTTGTCGGGGATACGCGAAAAAGCCGTGAAGGACCTTTTCGAATGAAGAATGATGAAGGTAGGGTGCGCTTCTGAACAGCAGGAACGCAGACCCTTGCGGATCGGACGCGAAAAAATCCCTTCCAATTCATAATTCTTAATTCTTAATTCATAATTCTCTACATTTCCGTAATCTCAAACACCATATCGACCTTAAACTGTCCGCCGAGAACGTCGTCGGTGCAATCGGGGTCGTTGCCCTCGAGCCAGATCACGACGGTCACTTTTGACATATCCCCGGGGGCGAAGGCGGTCTTTTCCGCCTCGAGAATGACGTCTCCGCTCGCGAAATTCGTCATGACGCGACCGTCGGGATCGACCTCGGGCAGACCGTTTCCGCCCGTCTTCGGCTTTGCGTAATCGGTATAGGAGCCGTCGTGGCGGTAGGTATCGGTCTCAGCCTTGTAATAATCGCCGTCGAAGTAGACGCGCACGCGCGCCGCCGCGTCGATTCCCATCGTCGCCCGTGAAATGATGAGACTGTACCGATAGGCGCAGGCGACCTCTCCCGTGTTTTTCACATAGAAGGTATACGCGAGATAATTCTCGCCGTTGTGCACGCCGCTCGTATCGTTGAGATCCTTCGGCAGATCGTTGCCGTCGATGTTGGTGATATTGGTCGCCGCCGCGGCATTCAGATGCGAGGTCGAACGGCGGAAATCCTCACTCTCCGAGAGGGCAATGGCATATTTTCTGTCCTCGTAGTCCTTCACCGTGACGGTAAAGCTACCGTACCGCGAAAACAGCAGGGACACAAGATAAAGCATCACAAGAAGCAATGTCGACGCGCCGATGATCGGCGGGAGGATGCGGCGGTAGCGTCGGATCCGCATCACGCCGCTCACGGCGCGTCGAAGCTCTGCCGATGTTTCTTTTTTCTCGAGCACCTACGCTCCCTCCTTTTATTTGATGTCAAACGCAAAAACAATGAAGCAAGCTTTGAAAAACATAAGCAACACAAAGAAGAAAATCCCGGCAATTCGCCGCAAAACTCCTTCATATGCCAACGTATATTTACAAAACAATTCTTAATTCATAATTCTTAATTCTTAATTCATAATTCTTAATTCTTAATTATCTTCCCCTCGTACCCCTTCGCGATCGCAAAGCCGATGGCATCTCTCGAGCGGAATTCTCTTAGGGCGTCGTCGTTTTCCACCCCGTCGGCGATCAGCTCGGCGCCGAGGCTCTTCGCAAAATTCAGAAGAGGGGCAAGCGCCGCCGCGCGACCGCGGTCGGAGGCGAGCGCCGCGACGCGCGGCGAAGTAAAGAGAATGTCGGGGCAGACCGAGAGCAACTTCTCCATCGGGAAGTCTTCTCCGCCATACCCGTCCACCGCAACGCGAAGCCCTGCGGCGTGGATCTCGGCGATCGCCCGCTCGAGCGTTTTGCTGTCCGCGTCCATCGCGTCCTCGTAAAACTCGAGGCAGAGCGGAATTTCGTCGGGCATTCCGGCGCACGCCGAGAGCAATTCGGCGGTGAGGTTCTCTTCTCTGTAAATGAGGATCGTCGGTACGCGGAGCGTGAGGAGTCTCACCCGTTCGCCTCGCTCCGCGAGCGTTTGCGCCGCGCGCACCACCTTGTGAAGCAGACGCACGGAAAGGTCGAAGAGCAAGGACTCGGGGACGGCGGCGCCGAAGAGTTCGGCGGGCATGAGCGTCCCGACGTGCAGGCTATGGATGCGGCAATTCGCGCGGTAGGCGGTGATCTCGCCGTCGCCGAGGTCGTAGATCGGCTCTAAGAGCAGCTCGATCGGCTTCACTCCGCTCGCGACCGCCTGTGCAACGCGGCGGTTCAGGGCATCCGTGCCGAAATTTTCCGTTTCCGTTGTGCTCACTCCCCTTCCGACCGTCCCGCGGCATCTCCCGAGACAAATAAAAAAGGTTGCAATCGCACAACTGTGCATGATTGCAACCGGGCTGACTTGTATAAGTCCCCATGGCTTTGCGTCACCGCCTCACGACGGTTTTGCCAAAAGCTATTGGTGATAAAGACATCCGCGCGAAGTTCCGCGCCTGTCAGAAAAGGCTTTTTCCCTTTTTCGTCCTTATTATATCATGCTTTTTTCTTCTTGTCAAGAGGTTTTTTACATTTTTCAACACCCCGCATGAAAAACCGCCAAAAACGGACAAGCATAAAACCCCACCGCCGCGCATAAAATAAAGCGTGGAAGAAGGCGAACCGAAACGGAGCCGCGAAAAAAATCAAGCGTCCGAAACGCCGTCATCCGCCGCAAAGCAAAGCGCGATCCCGCGCCGTCTCATTTATTTCGAGAATTTAGCAAGAATTCCGAAAAACCTCTTGACAAACCGGAAGACACATGCTATAATAGATGAGCATGACGGAAGCGCTATGCCGGAATGGCGGAATTGGCAGACGCCCGGGACTTAAAATCCCGTGAGATTCATTTCTCGTACCGGTTCGACCCCGGCTTCCGGCACCATCACATCGCGGAGTGGAGCAGCCTGGTAGCTCGTCGGGCTCATAACCCGAAGGT
>CAVEOF010000035.1:0-21296 GCA_963617165.1 Coriobacteriaceae bacterium
GTCATTGTTATATTTCCAGTCTTTTGCACCCGTATTATATGGAGGATCAATATAAATGCAATCCACATTTCCCTTATGTGTTTTTTCAAGAAGGTAAAGCGATTGTAAATTGTCCCCCTCTAAAATAAAATTATACGGCAATTCGGTTTTTTCTGAAAGACAACGTGATTTATCTTCCGTAAATACAGGAATATTTGATTTCAATATTTCATCGACTTGTTCCGTATGTTCTTCCCAAACAAGCCCAAACTTTTTATCTGTTAAAAAATTCTCTATCTCGTTGAATGCGCGGATAGAGTCATCGTCGTTGTGTGTTTTTTTCAATTCAGCTAAAAATGTTAGCATTCGCTCTCTTTTTTGCTTTGAAATATTTCCCATTATTTACTCCCTAACTGATTATTTTATAAGCCTTTATGTCTTTTAATCAATCACTAAATCTTGTCAGTATAAATCATTATATCACAAAAAAATGGCTTTTTCAACACGAACATGAGTTAAAACTATACATTTTCTGATGGAAGGAATTTGAATTTCTAAAAAAATACTAAGCACATTCCTTTTATCGCAAAAGTGCAAAAACGAGGGGCTCTCACTTATGCGACAGCCCCTTCTTTAATTCTTGCGAGAATCAAACTTTTTTCTCTGACCGATGGGCATCAAACCTCGAGTTTTAACTTCCCGTAGGCGACGCCGCTCGCGGGGACGACGAGCTTTTTACACTTTTGCGCGTTCTCACCGAGGTCGTCGATGCGCGTCGTGGCGAAGTCTGCTTTCGCCTTCTTCGTGAGCTGTATGAGCTGCGTACCGCCTGCGGTGCGCGTGGTCATTTCGGTCACGAGGGTGCTCTTGATGAGAATTCCCTTTCCGTTATCCGCCTTGATAAAGATGGTGAGGGGTGTTTTCTTTTTCTCATAGAAGGTGGCGATCGGGCGGGAGGTCGCGCTGAAGGCGCCCGAGATCTTCTTCCGTCTGGTCTTTGCCTCATATGCCGACATGGGGACCTTTACGCCCTTGCCGTTCTCGAAGAGATAGATCATCTTATCCTCGGGAACGATGTCATAGATCATCTGTGCGCCGACGACGTGCTCGTCGTCCTCCATCGACAGCTTCGCGGGGACGTAATCGCCCATCTGCGACGCCTTCGTCAGGTCGAAGTCGGCGACGCGGGCGCGGTAGATCTGCCCCTTGTCGGTGAAGAACAGGACGTCGCCGCGGTTGTCGGTATCCTCCTCATAGATGATGAAGTCGCCTTCCTTGAGCTTATGCTCTTCCGCGGCTCTCGCGGACTGCACCGAGAGCTTCTTGAAGTAGCCGCCGCGGGTAAGGACGAGGCGGCAATTGTAATTCTCGAAGAAGAGGTCTTCCTTCGTGACGGTGTTCCCTTCTCCCTTCTCGGTGATCTGCGTTTTTCTCGGCTTGCCGTACTTCTTCTTGATCTCCTGGAGCTGAGCGATGATGCACGCCTTCAATTTGATCTCGTCCTTCAAGGTCGCTTTCAGCTCTTCGATCTCCTTTTGCAGGCTTTCGATCTCCTGCACGCGGTTGATGATATACTGACGGTTGAGGTTACGCAGTTTGATCTCGGCGATATACTCCGCCTGCTTTGTCGACAGGTGGAAGCCCTCGGCGAGGTTCGGCACGACGTCCTCTTCCTTCTCCGTACTGCGAATGATGCGGATCGCCTTATCGATATCGAGCAGGATCGCGGCAAGTCCGAGGAGAAGATGAAGCTTATCTTCCTTCTTTTCCAGTTCGAATTTCAGCTCGCGGGTCAGGCAACCGACGCGGAAGCGGATCCATTCGGTGAGGATCTCCTTGACGCCGAGCTGCATCGGCGTCCCGCCGACGAGAATATTGAAGTTGCAATCGAAATTGTTCTCAAGCTCGGTCGCGGCAAAGAGCTTTTGCATGACGACATCGGGATCGGCGTCTTTTTTCAGATCGAAGGTGAGCTTGAAGCCGTTCAGGTCGATGGCGTCGCGGACGTCGGTCACCTCGCGGAGCTTCCCCGATTTGATCATGTCCGCCGATTTTTTCATAATGGATTCGATGCAGGAGCTATACGGGATCTCGAGGATGTCGATGAAATGCTCCTTGCGATTGATCTCGTATCTTGCGCGCATACGGAAGCTTCCGACGCCCGTCTCGTAGATCTTGCGCATCTGATCTCTGTCATAAAGGATCTCGGCACCGCCCGGGAAATCGGGCGCCTTGATGATATCGAGAAGGCGGTCGATGCTCGTATTCGGATTTTTTAATAGGGCGACCGTACCGTCACAGATCTCGGCAAGGTTGAAGGAACAGATCGAGCACGCCATACCGACGGCGATACCGAGGTTCGGCGAGACGAGAATGTTCGGAAAGGTCGTCGGCAGAAGCGTCGGCTCCTTCGTGGTATTGTCATAGTTCGGCACAAAGTCGACGGCGTTTTTATCGATCCCCGAGAAAAGCTCGTTACAGAAGGGGTCGAGCTTTGCCTCCGTATAACGCGAGGCGGCATATGCCATATCGCGGGAATACTGCTTACCGAAGGAGCCTTTGGAATCGATGAACGGATGAAGCAATGCCTCGTTGCCGCGCGTCAGACGCACCATCGTCTCGTAGATGGAGGAATCGCCGTGCGGATTCAAGTGCATGGTCTGTCCGACGATATTCGCACTTTTCACTTTCTGCCCGGACATAAGTCCCATTTTATACATAGTATAGAGGAGTTTTCTATGTGCGGGTTTGAAGCCGTCGATCTCGGGAAGCGCGCGGGAGATGATAACGCTCATCGCGTAGGGCATATAGTTCTTCTCGAGCGTCTCGGTGATCGGCTGGAGGGTCGGCGCCGCTTCGTTCAGTTTATAGTCTTCTTCGGTGGTTTTCTTTTTTGCCATGACTTGTCCTTTCCTCGGAGTTTTGTTCTTTGCTTCGGATATGCGGCGATCAGAGCTTCACGATCTGATGCGCCGCGGCGCGGATCATTCGGTTATATAAGGCTAGCCCGACGCCGCTCGCGGGCGGCAGGGGGGCATAGATGGCATCGTAATTTTTCTTATCCGCCTCGCGGAGGAGATAAAAGAGGCGATGCGCCTGCGACAGCTCGTCCGAGCGGGCGCCGAAGTCGTAGAGATCGGCATCGGGAAGCGTCTCGCGGAGGGATGCGAGATCCTCGCTGTACGCTATGATGGCAAGCTTCCCTTTTCTGTCCGCAAGATAACGGGCGACGGCATCCCGTGCTCCGTCGAGCAAAAACACGGGGCACTTCGGCGCGTAGTGGCGGTATTTCATTCCCGGGGAAAGAGCGACTTCCCCTTCCTTCAATTGCTCGGTCACGGCGCCCGCGATATGCACCGTGGGCACGACCGCGGAAAGCTCCTCGGGTGTAATTCTTCCCGGTCTTAGGAGGGTCAGGGAGCCGTCGTCCTCGAGCTTCACGATGGTGGATTCGAGTCCGAATTCCGAGGCGCCACCGTCGATGATCATATCGACGCGCCCGCGCATATCGTCAATGACGTGGGCGGCGCTCGTCGGTGAGGGACTGCCCGAAAGGTTCGCCGACGGGGCGGCGATCGGCACGCCCGAAAGCTCGATCAGGCGATGCGCCACGGGGTGAGAGGGGCACCTGACGGCGACCGTATCGAGTCCGCCGCGCGTCGTCTTCGGGATATTGTCGCGGGAGCGGAGAATGACGGTCAGGGGTCCCGGCATGAACGCCGCGGCAAGCTTATCGTAGAGCGGGGTGGTATATGTATAGATCGCCGCGTCCTCGGGTCTTGCGATATGGATGATCAGGGGGTTATCGGACGGTCTGCCCTTCGCGGCATAGATCTTTGCCGCGGCGGGAGCGCTCGTCGCGTCCGCACCGAGTCCGTACACCGTCTCGGTGGGAAAAACGACCAGTCCGCCGCCGCGGATCACGGCGGCAGCGCGGACAAGATCGGCATCGGCGCGCGCGTCCAAGGGGACGGCGCGGATCAGTTCGGTTTCCATGGATAGGCTTACTCCTCGCCCTTCAGTTTTTCCGCCGTTTCGACCGCGGTGAGCTCCTCGACGAGAGGATCGATCCCGCCGTTCATCACGTCGTCGAGCGTATAGAGCGTGCGGTTGATCCGATGGTCGGTCACGCGCGACTGCGGAAAATTGTAGGTGCGTATTTTTTCGCTTCGGTCACCGCTGCCGACCTGACTCTTTCTTGCGGCGGCGATGCCCTCCGTTTGTTCTCTTTGTTTGATGTCATAGAGCTTGGTTTTCAAAACGTGGAGCGCGCGCTCCTTATTCTGAAGCTGACTGCGTTCGCCGTCACATTCGACGACGATGCCGCTCGGCTTATGGATCAGACGGACGGCGGATTCGGTCTTATTGATGTGCTGACCGCCCGCTCCGCTCGATTTACAGGTCTCGAAGCGGATGTCCTGCGGCAGGATCTCCACCTCGATGTCCTCCGCCTCGGGCAATACGGCGACGGTGACGGTCGAGGTCTGGATCCTTCCGTTCGACTCGGTGACGGGGATCCTCTGGACACGGTGAACGCCGCTCTCATATTTGAAAGCGGCGTATGCGCCCTGTCCGATGACCGAAAAGGTGATCTCCTTCAAGCCGCCGAGTCCCGTCTCGGAGAGGTTCAGCACCTCGATGCGGAAGCCGCGGCGTGCGGCATACATCGAGTACATGCGATAGAGGTCGGCGGCAAAGAGCGCCGCCTCTTCCCCTCCCGCGGCGGGACGGATCTCGACGATAACGTTTTTCGTATCGGAGGGATCCTTCGGGATGAGGAGGACGCGGAGCTCGTCAAAGAGGCGGCGCTCCTCCTTTTTCATGGTGAGATATTCTTCCTCCGCGAGTGCGCGGAGTTCGGGCTCGGCGTCCTCCGCGTGCATCAGCTCCTCCGCCTCGTCTCTTGCCTTTACGGCCTCTTTATACTCGCGGTACTTCCCGACGATCGGGGAAAGTGCGCTGTACTCCTTCGAAAGGTCGCGGTAACGGGCGGCGTCGCTCACCGCATCGGGCGCCGACAAGAGGCGCTCCACCTCGCGGAAGCGGTCATTTGCTTTTTCGAGTTTCTCTAACATTTCGGGCTTTGCTCCTTCTCCGTGTGGTCAAATCGGGAGAAGTGGGCTATGCGAGAAATGCGAGAAATGCCTCATAGGTCGAATAGACGTCGCCCTTGGAGACGACCTCATAGGGGGCGTGCATGGAGATCACGGGGACGCCGAGGTCGACCGTGGCGATGTTGTGCTTCGAGATATACATCGCGACCGTTCCGCCACCGCCCGCGTCCACCTTTCCGAGCTCTGCCGTCTGCCAGATAACGCCGTGCTCGGCAAAGAGACGACGGATGAAGCCGACGTACTCGGCGGAGGCGTCGTTTGTCCCCGACTTTCCTCTCGCGCCCGTGAATTTGCTCATCGCGGTACCGCAGGAGACGATCGCGCTGTTGCGCTTCTCGTACACGTCGGCGAAGTTCGGGTCGTAGGCGGCGGTCACGTCGGCGGACAGGCACATCGAATGTGCGCGAACCACGACGGGATTCTTACCGAGCGAGTGGGAAAGCTCTTCCATGATGTCGACGAGGACGTCCGACTGCATTCCCGTCATGCCGACCGAGCCGATCTCTTCTTTATCCGCGAGAATAACCATTACGGTATGCTTTTTGTCATCGCTGTCGAGCAGTGCGGTGACGGCGGGATAGGAGCAGACTCTGTCGTCGTGTCCGTAGGCGGCGATCAGGGCGCGGTCAAAGCCGACGTCCTTCGCGCGGAAGGCGGGAACCAGCGAAAGTTCCGCGCTGATGAAATCCTCCTCCGTGACGCCGTACTTCTCGTTCAGAAGCGAGAGGGCGGTCAGCTTGATCTTATCGGTCACATCGGGATCGACGTACGGAAGACCGCCGATGAGGATATTCAGCGTTTCGCCCGCGATGGCGGAGCCGAGAGGCTCGGCGCACTGTTTCGCACCGAGGTGAGGCAGCAGGTCGTTGATATAGAAGATGGGGTCGCCCTCGTCCTCTCCGACGGAGACCTTGACGCACTCGCCGTCGGCGCGCACCATGACGCCGTGGAGAGCGAGCGGGATCGCCGTCCACTGATACTTTTTGATCCCGCCGTAATAGTGGGTCTTCATAAAGCCCATGCCCGCGTCCTCATAGAGGGGCACCTGCTTCAAGTCGATGCGGGGAGAGTCGATGTGCGCGGCGATGATGCGGACGCCGTCCGACTCGAGATTGTTTTCTCCGACATGGAGGAAGACGACGCTCTTTCCGCCGTTGTTATAATATTTTTTGTCGCCGACCTTCAGCGCATCGCCGAGGCGGTATTCGGTATAGCCCTTCTTCTCTGCCATGGCGATCGCCGTTTCGGTCGCTTCACGCTCGGTCTTCGCTTTGTCGAGGAACGCCTTATAGCCCTCGGCATACTCGTACATGGTAAGGATGCGGGCGGCGTCCGCCTCTTCGTATACGTTTTTCTTTTTGTAAGAGAGCGCTTCGAGCATTTCCTGCCCGCGGCTCTTTTTCTTGTCTTCCATGGGGTTCTCCTTTTTTTATTTCTTATTTTTCTTCGAGAATATTCCGCACGATACGTCCCGCCGCCTCGGCAAGCTCTTCGGTATCGCCGTTGTTGATGATGTGATAATCGGAATGAGAGATCAGATAGTTATCCGAAAACTGCGTTGCGAAGCGGAGGCGCGCCGTCTCGCGATCGATGCCGTCACGGACGACGATGCGGGACAGACGGACGTTTTCGTCCGCGCTGACGCATACGACGGTGTTGCATTCCGCGTCGAAGCCCGACTCGAAAAGCAACGGGGCGTCGAACAGGATCGCAAAGGTTCCCTTCTTCTCCTCTTCCGCAATTCTGCGTCTGACCTCTTCGAGTATGTAGCGGTGGGTGACGGCATTCAGCTTTTTCCGCCGTTTCTCCGCCCCTTCGCCCGAAAAGACGAGCTCCGCCGTCTTCGCACGATCGAGCGCGCCCTCCGGTGTCAGAACCTCCGAGCCGAGCGCCTCCGCGATCTCCTTCGTACACGGAGAGGCGTGCGAGATCATTTCATGATAAATGGCATCCGCGTCAAGCACGGGAATCCCCGCCGCCGCAAAAATCGCCGCCACGGTACTCTTCCCGCTCCCGCTTCCGCCGCAAAGACCGATGATCTTCATATACAAATCCTGCTTTCGTTTTGCTGCCTTTGCCGTTTTCACGGTGGATGGAATAAAATTTACCATAATATTATACAATAATTTTTATCCCTTTGTCAAGAATTTTCCTGTCATTTCTCGCAAAACGGCATATAATTTAATGAAAACCATTCAAAACGGGAGGAACCTCATGCAAAGAGAGGACGGCATCGCCACAAAACGGCGGTATTTTGCCGCGGCAAACGGCATTTTCGGATTTCGGAATTATTTTTCGCGCGTATTCGATTCTTCCTCGTATCGACGTATTTTTGTTCTGAAGGGCGGTCCCGGAACGGGAAAAAGCAGTCTGATGAAAAAGATCACACGGGCGTTCCCCGACGGGGCGTATCGGACAGAGGCGATCTTCTGCTCCTCCGACCCCGATTCTCTCGACGGTGTGATCGTCGAAGGCGTGGGCGGGAGGGTCGCCGTTCTCGACGGTACGGCTCCGCACGAGAGGGACGCGGTGATCCCCGGGGCGATCGATGAGCTCGTCAACCTCGGCGACGCGTGGGACGCGGGTGTGCTCGAGACGCGACGCGAAGACATTCTCGCCCTCACGAAAAAGAAGGGCGCGTGCTATGCGGACGCGTATCGTTATCTTGCGGCTTTCGGGAAAACAAGAGAATATTCTTCGGCAGAAAGTGAAAATTGCAGACTCGGAGATCTGCGAAAAAAGATCCGCGCTCTGCTCTCGGGCGATCGAAACGAGAGCTTTGCGACCTCGTGTCGGCTGATCCGCGGCTTCGGCTGTCGGGGTGAGGTATTGCTCCCGACCTTCCGAGTGCTGTCGGAGAGGGCTTATCTGCTTCGCGGGTCGACTCCGCACAAGGCGCGCGTACTCGCCGAGGTACTCCGCATTCTCGAAGAGGACGGAATCCCTGCCGTCGTCGCGCCTTCCCCGCTCGACCCGAGGCTTCTCGACGGGATTCTCGCGGAGACGGAGGAGATCTCCTTTTCGGCGGTGGGAGAGGACGGAATTCCGTTCGATGCCGACGAATTCTTCACGGAGAGGACGTGCGAGCGCGAGGGAGAGCTTTCCCTTCTCACGCTCGCGAAAGAGAGCTTTGCCTCTGCGTCGGAATTCCATTTTGCCTTGGAGGACATTTATAAAGGGGCAATGGATTTTCGCGTGATCGACGAAAAGACCGAAAAAATTCTCGAGCGGATCGGGAGTCTGATCGGTTAAAAAGGTGAAAATGCTGCCCCGATCCCGGAGATTTCTCCGAAATCGGGGCAGACCATTGACTTTTTATAAAATCTATGGTAGAATAGCGAAGAGACAAAACGGCTTGTCTCTTTTATCCGAGGCTCTTCACGAGACGTTCGGTGTCCTCGGCAATAACGAGCTCCTCGTTCGTCGGTATCATATAAACGGCGACGCGGGAGTCCTCTGCCGAAAGCTTAACGGGAGTCGCACTGTGACCGAAGTCGTTTTTCGCGGGATCGAGTCGGATGCCGAGGAATTCGAGACCTTCGAGCGCGTGCGCGCGGATGTAGGGGGTATGCTCTCCGATACCGGCGGTAAAGATAACGGCATCGAGCCCGCCCATCGCGGCGGTGTAAGAGCCGATGTACTTTTTCAGCTGATAGCAGAGCATATCGAAGGCGAGCTTCGCACGTTCGTTCCCCTCCTTCATGGCACGCTCCACGTCACGGGAATCCGAGCCGACGCCGCTGATACCGAGAAAGCCGCAGGATTTATTCATGTAGGTATCCATCTCGGCAGTGGTATATCCCTTCTTCTCCATCAGGAACGGGACGATGGCGGGGTCGATGGAGCCGCAACGCGTGCCCATCAGAACGCCGTCGAGCGGAGTGAAGCCCATCGAGGTATCGATGCACCGTCCGTCCTTCACGGCACTGACGGACGAGCCGTTACCGATATGGCAGGTCACGAGCTTCGTACCCTCGGCGTCGCGTCCGAGCAGTTTCAGAGCTTCTCGCGCGACATAGCGGTGGGACGTACCGTGCGCGCCGTAGCGGCGGATCCCGTATTCTTCGTAGACGTCATAGGAAACGCCGTACATAAAGGCTTCCTTCGGCATGGTCTGGTGGAAGGCGGTATCGAACACGAGCACCTCGGGGACGTTCGGCAGTGCTTCGAGACAACCGTAAATGCCCATCAGGTGCGCGCCCGTGTGCAAGGGGGCGTATGCTCTGCATTTTTCGAGCGTGCGGATCACCTCGTCGGTGACGAGGACCGACTCGCTGAAATAGGGTCCGCCGTGCACGACGCGATGCCCGACGGCGCCGATCTCATCGATGGAGGAAAGGCACCCGAGCTCGGGATCGACGAGCGTCGAGGCGACGAGGCGGATCGCCGCGGCATGATCCTTCATCGGGACTTCCTTCTCACACGACTTCCCTTCCGCCGTCTTATGAAGCAGGCGGGAATGGTCGATGCCGATGCGCTCGCAGTTCCCTTTGGCGAGCACGTCGCGGGTCTCGGTGTCGAACAGCTGATATTTTAAGGAGCTCGACCCCGCGTTTACAACAAGAACTTTCATTTCGTATCTCCGTTCTGACGCGCTCCGTAGAATTCCCCAATCGGGATCCTGCCGCGCGTCGGTTGATCGTATCTATTATACACCCGTTTTCCCCGCTATGCAAGAACTTTTTACCAAAAAGGAACAGAGAAGATGAAAAATGTCGCCATCGTCGCGGAGTACAATCCCTTTCATACGGGACACGCGTACCACATTCGGAAGATCCGCGAAGAATTCGGCGAGGATGCGACGATCATCGCACTGATGAGCGGAACATTCGTACAGCGGGGTGACATTGCCATTGCGGACAAGTGGGTGCGTGCCGAAGCCGCCGTGCGCGGCGGGGTCGATCTCGTGCTCGAGCTTCCCTTTCCCTATTCCGCCGCGGGGGCGGAGTTTTACGCAGATGCCGCCGTCTCTCTTCTTCTGTCCGTCGGAGGGATCGACGTACTATCCTTCGGCTCGGAGTCGGGCGACCTCGACGTGCTGACCCGCATCGCCTCCCGTATGCAAACAAGGGAATACAAAAGCGCGCTCTTATCGGCGCTCAAGGAAAAGAGCCCGAGCGGCTATCCCGAAACGGCGGAGACGGTCTATCGCTCCCTCTATCCGAACGACCGAGCGGAGAATTTCTTTCGTCCGAATAACATTCTCGCGGCAGAATACCTGAAAGCTCTCTCGAAAAGAGGCGCGTCCGTGCTTCCCCACACCGTCAAACGGGAGGGGGCGGACTACGCGGCGACGACGCTTACCCCGGGGGTACATCCGAGCGCGACGGCACTTCGTGCGCTTTTACGTGCGAATGACCCGACGACACTCGAGCTCATGCCGCCGGAGAGTGCCGACGTCTACCGCGCAGCAATGCTTCGCGGGGAATGTCCCGCGGACGCGGAGCGCCTATCCCCCGCGATCCTATCCTTTTTTCGGTTAAACCCCACCCCGACCGTCCCGGACATCCGCGACGCGACGGGCGGTTTATATACCCGCCTCGCGACAAAAAGCCGCGAGGCAACCGGCATCACATCTCTTGCGTCCCTTTCGGAAACCAAAAAGTACACCAATGCGCGGATCCGGCGTGCCATGTGGTTTTCCTTCTTCGGCGTTACCTCCTCCGAAGTATCGAAAGCCCCTGCCTATACGCAGGTACTCGCATTGAACGGGCGCGGACAATCCTTCCTGAAAAACGCAAAGCGCAAAGCAGACATCCCGATCCTGACCAAGCCCTCCGCCATAGACGCACTGCCTCCCGAAGCCATTCCCGGGAAGCGGCGCGCGGACGCGGCGGACGAGGTCGCGGAGCTCGCGATGCCGAAGCCGAGAGCGGCGACCGCTCTTCTTCGGCATACGCCGTTTGTTCTGAAATAGCGATTTTTGCGGAATCTTCACAGCGTCTCTTTTTGTCGAAGCACTTTACAACGGAAAAAGGGTCTGCTATGATAGTTACGGAAGGTGGACATGCCGCCGACATTTTCCAAATCTCAACGGAAAGGAGACTTTACACATGCTGAATGCAGATGGCATCAAGGGCGGTTTTCTCGAATATAAAGGAAGACCCCTCGTTCGACAGGAAAAGGATATCTACTACGGAGACCTCTCGGAAAATTATCACGTACATATGATGATCATGACCGAGCGCGACTCCGGGAACGGGGACGAAATTCCCGACAAGATCGTGGTTCAGCTTCTGCGCCGCGACGGTGCGCCCGAGAAGCAATCGCTCTCGAACGGGCTCGCCGACGCGCTGGAGACCGCGGAAGCATGGCTCGACCGCTACAATAAGTAAGCGGAGCGCCGAAACGGGCATATCCGAAGGAGGATATGCCGGGAGGTAACCCCCTCGGGGGTAAGGACTTGCAAAAAAAGAAAGGAATGGCAAACATGAAAGCGACAAAAAGCGGCAATCTCTACCGTGTGATTGTCCTCATCCTCGTCGCCACCGTCCTTGTATGTGCCGTAGGCTTTGCGGCGGACGGTTGGCACAACTCTCCTGCACCGGACAGCGGAAAAACCGAAGAAAATAACGGTAATACCGATGAAAATACAGACGGCGGCAAGACGGGCGACTCTCCGAACGACGAAAAGGAGGAACCCGTCATTTATATTCCCAAATTTATCGATGCGCTCACGGGGCTCGAGACCTCGGAGACACTCGCAAAGACGCGTCACCTCGCCTTCGTCACGGAAAACACACAATATCTTTACGGAATGTCGAGCGCGTCCCTCGTGATGGAATTCCCCTATGAGGGGGGCGGGACACGCTATCTCGTCTATCAGAATCATCCCGAAGTGCTCGGAAAGATCGGTGCACTCGGGCCGTCGCGCGGCTACATGACCTCGCTCGTGAATTCCTTCGACGGAATTCCCGTCACGGTCGGCTCCGACGACCCGAAGAATGTCAAGAACACCGAGACGATCCCGACGCTCGACCTCTCCCGCTCCGACTCGTTCGCGTATACCGAGAACACGGTCTTTCATTACACGAACGGCGATCTGATCTCGGCGGCGCTCGCATCGTCGGGCATTTCCACCGTGCGGGGGGAGGACAGCGTACTTCCCTATGACTTTTACGAGTTCGGCAAGGAACCCGTACCGAGCGGAAAGTCCGCCACGACCGTCCTTCTTCCCTACTCGCAATCCAACGAGACGGAGCTTTACTACAACGCGGAAGCGGGGACCTACTGCTACTCGAAATGCGGCAATCGAAAGATCGATACGCTAAACGGCAAGAACATCACGTTCAAGAACGTGTTCCTGCTCTTCGCCGATGCCACGACCTACGAAAAGGCAGACGGCGTGACGACCGTGCTCGACACCGCCACATCGGGGAGCGGCTACTACATCTCTAACGGAAAGCTCGTCGAGTTCACATGGAAGGTGACGGACGGAAGGATGGTATTTACCGGAACGGACGGAAACCGTCTCACGGTTGCCCGCGGGAACACCTACCTCTCCTTCTTCAAGTCTTCCATGAAAAAATCCGTTACCATTCAATAAGTTATTTTTTCGGGGTGGTTTTTATTCTGCCCCGATTTTTTTATTTTCTTTGAATATTTTTTTCATATTGCGGGAACACTCTCGGAAGAAAACGAAAAAGAAAGGCTTTCCGATATGAAAAAGAATATTCTGCTTCCGCTCCTCGCGATCTTAGCCGCGACACTGCTGCTCGCCGTCATGCCGACAGAGGCGGACGCCGCCATCTACACCGACACGATCCGCCTGCATGTGCTCGCAAACTCGGATAGCGAGGAAGACCAAAAAACAAAGCTCGCGGTGCGGGACGATCTGCTTCTTACATACGCGGAGGTACTCGGTGCCTCCCGAAGCATGGAAGAAGCGGAAGAGACGGTGCGCTCCCTCCTTCCCGCCATGCGTGAGCATGTGAACGACTTTCTCGCGGCGCGGGGTGCGGATTACGGCGCCGAGATCACCTTTTCGGTGGAATGGTACGACACGCGGGTCTACGAGTCCTTCACCCTGCCGTCGGGATATTATCCTTCTCTGCGCGTCCTGCTCGGTCGGGCGGACGGAAAAAACTGGTGGTGCGTGATGTTCCCGCCCCTCTGTCTCGACATGGCGACCGAGGATGCCCCTGCGGACGACGGGCTCGGCGCGTACAGCGAGAGCGAGCGTCGCCTGATCTCGGGCGAATACCGGGTCCGCTTCAAGCTGCTCGAGGTCATCTCGGGTGCGTTCCGATAAAAAGTGCGAAAACCCGTTGCATTTTTCCGCATCTTATGATATGATAGGTAGGAAAGACGAAACGGAGGGCACGGTATGCAGACAAAAAAAACGGACGGTCGGGTGATCGCGGAAAACCGCAAGGCACGACACGATTATTTCGTCGACGAGGTATATGAGGCGGGCGTGGCTCTCTACGGTACAGAGGTCAAGTCGATCCGTGCGGGCGCCGTGAATCTGAAGGACTCATATTGCGACATCCGCGACGGTGAGATGTACGCGCTCGGCGTTCATATCAGTCCTTACGAGCAAGGAAACATTTTTAACCGCGAGCCATTGCGGGAAAAGAAGCTTCTCATGCACAAAAAGGAGATCATGAAGCTCGTGGGCCTTGTGACGCGGGAGGGCTACACGCTCGTTCCCCTTTCCCTTTACTATAAGGGTTCACGCGTGAAGATGGCGATCGGTCTTTGCCGCGGCAAAAAGCTGTACGACAAGAGAGATGACATGGCGCGTCGGGATGCCGACCGCGTGATCGAACGGCAAATGAAGGATCGTCGCGGAAACGGCGAGGATTAAAAAGGAGCTGTCACACGAAGCGCATAAAACGAAAAAACCGAATAAATGGCAAAAAATGACCGAAGAATCAAGAGAATTCTCGGTCATTTTTTCCCTGTTTCTGCCTTTATCGGAGGGCGAACGTATTTTATTTGCTATTTTCCGCTATCGCCGTAATTGGAAAGTACGCGGGCGGATGGGTCTGTAACGGCACAACCTTTCCACTTCGGATTCGGAAGCCAAAACCCCGGTATCATCTCCGCCTGTCCCGGATAATAGGTTTCAAAGATGTCCCGATAAAGCAAGGATTCCTTGGTATACGGGACGGCATAAGAGTATTTCCTGCACCCCGCTTCAAATTCTTCGTCCGTGTAACGCGTTTTTGCATATGCCTTCAAATCATCGACCATGGAGTGCCCGACCGCGTCGGAAAATGCGGCCTTTTCCCGCCACAAAATGTGAGGTGGCAAGAGTCCCTCCTTTTCGAAAGCATGGCGAAGAAGATACTTTCCCTTTCCGTAGGTGTTCATTTTCAACGCGGGAGAGATTGCCATTACGTAACGGACAAAATCGAGATCACCGAACGGAACACGCGCTTCGAGAGAGTTCTCCGAGATGCAACGGTCGGCGCGCAGAACATCATAGGCATGAATCTCGCGGATTCTCTTCTCGGATTCCTTCTGAAATTCCTCCGCGCTCGGTGCAAAATCGGTATATTTATAACCGAAAAGCTCATCCGAAATCTCTCCCGTCAAGAGGACGCGGATATCAGAAGTTTCATGAATGCTCTTGCAAAGGAGATACATGCCCATGCTTGCGCGAACCGTCGTGATATCATAGGTGCCGAGAATACGTATCACCGTCTCGAGAGAACCTATGACATCATCGGGTGTCATGTAGACCTCGGTGTGCTCGCTTCCGATAAAATCGGCAACATCGCGGGCGTATTTCAGATCAATCGCGTCCTTTTTCATTCCGACGGCGAAAGTGCGAATCGGCACTCGGCTTTTCTTTGCCGCAATCGCCGCAACAAGGGAGGAATCCAAGCCTCCGGAAAGAAGATATCCGACCTTTGCATCCGAAATCAGCCGCTTCTCTATTCCACGCGTCAATTTTTCGCGGATGTTCCGTGTGACGGTCTCGAGGTCATCGGGGAGAACATGTGTCACCTTCGATATGTCTTCATAACAATGAAACGCGCCGTCCTCAAAATAATGCCCCGGAGGAAACGGGAGGACTTTCCGGCAAAGCGGAAGAAGGCTTGCCGGCTCGCTTGCAAAAGCGATATTCCCGTCTGCTCCATAGCCGTAATAGAGAGGTCGGATACCGATGGGATCCCGTGCCGCCAAAAATTTTCTTTTGGTTCCGTCGTAAAGGATCAGGGCAAATTCCGCATCAAGCATACCGAGCATTCTCGTACCGTATTCGCGGTAGAGCGGAAGAAGGATCTCGCAGTCCGAGTTACTACGGAAGCGATATCCCTTTTTCTCTAACGCGCGGCGCATCACTTCAAACCCGTAAATCTCACCGTTGCAGACCAAAAAATCGTCATCAAGGGAAAAGGGTTGCATCCCCTCGGCTGTCAATCCCATAACGGAAAGACGATGAAATCCAAGAAGTCCGTGACCGGTATCGACGATTTTTGTATCGTCGGGTCCTCGAGCCACGGTCGCATCGAAAGCACTTACGAACAATTCGCGGTCAATGCTGCCTAAATATCCCATAACAGAGCACATGTTTTCTTTTTCCTTTCTTTTTAGAGAATGTTTTACCGTGTGCTCCTCAAGCGGGATCTCACGGTTTGTGTTATCTTACTCCGAACAAAAGATCTGCGTAGGTCGGGAAGGGCCAATACTTCCCTGCCGTTTTTGTTTCCGCCTCGTCACAGACGGCGCGCAACGTCGCCATCTTCGGGAGAAGATCGTCGCGGATCCTCTTCGCGGCTTCGGTGATGTCCTCGACGGATCTATAAGCGATCTCGGCGTTTTCAAGCTCGGTGACGGCACGGTCGATCTCCTCGGTAAGGGAGGAAACCTCCGCGACGGTCCGCTTCTCGTAGGTCTCGGTCAGGCTCGGGCAGACGGCAAGCTTTTTCGCGTAGGTATCGGCGAGAGCGGCGGTATATTCCCCGACGGAGGGAAGGATCATCTTTCTCGCCATATCGATCATCGTCAGTGCCTCGATGTTGACGGTCTTGCAATAATTTTCGAGGGTGATCTCATAGCGGGAGAGGAGCTCGGGCATGGTGAAGATACCGAGACTCGTCAGCATGTCGGTATTCTTCTTTTCGAGCAGGTACGGAAGAGCGTCGGGAGTGGTGCGAAGATTCAGAAGCCCGCGCTTCTCGGTGGCTTCACGGATCCACGCGTCGTCGTAACCGTTGCCGTTGAAGATGATGCGCTTATGCTTTTTCACCGTTTCGCGGATCAGGGTGTGAAGCTCTGCCTCGAAGTCCTTCGCGCCCTCGAGTCTGTCGGCGTATTCGCAGAGAGATTCGGCAACCGAGGCATTCAGCATGATGTTCGCGCAGGCGATGCTGTTGGAGGAGCCGAGCATACGGAATTCAAACTTATTGCCGGTGAAGGCGAAGGGAGAGGTGCGGTTTCTATCGGTGGTATCGCGGATAAACTTCGGCAGAACGTGTACGCCGAGGCGCATGACGGTCTTTTCCGCCTTGTTATAGGGGGTATCGTTCTCGATCGCGTCGAGAACGGCGGTAAGCTCATCGCCGAGGAACATGGAAATGACGGCGGGAGGTGCCTCATTCGCGCCGAGACGGTGATCGTTCCCTGCCGTGGCGACCGAGAGACGCAGAAGATCTTGATAATCGTCCACCGCCTGAATAACGCCGCAGAGGAAGAGTAAAAATTGCGCGTTTTCGTACGGGGTCTCCCCGGGTGTCAGAAGATTGATACCCGTGTCGGTCGCCATCGACCAGTTGTTGTGCTTACCGCTTCCGTTGACACCTGCGAACGGCTTCTCATGTAGCAGGCAGACGAGCCCGTGCCGCGCGGCGACCTTCTGCATGATCTCCATCGTGAGCTGGTTGTGGTCGGTCGCGATGTTCGTCGTCGCGTAGATCGGCGCGAGCTCGTGCTGTGCGGGAGCGACCTCGTTGTGCTCGGTCTTTGCGAGAACGCCGAGCTTCCAAAGCTCGCGGTTCAGATCCTCCATATACGCCGCGACGCGGGGCTTGATCACGCCGAAATAGTGATCGTCGAGCTCCTGTCCTTTCGGTGGCTTTGCACCGAAGAGCGTTCTGCCGCAGAAGACGAGATCGGGACGTTTATCGTACATTTCCTTATCAACGAGGAAGTATTCCTGCTCGGGTCCGACGGAGGTGCGCACGCATTTGACATCGGTGTTACCGAAAAGACGAAGGATCCGAAGCGCCTGCTTATTCAGCGCCTGCATAGAGCGAAGGAGGGGCGTCTTCTTATCGAGCGCTTCCCCGCCGTAGGAACAGAAAGCGGTGGGAATGCAGAGCGCCTTTCCCTTGATAAAGGCATATGAGGTCGGGTCCCACGCGGTATATCCACGCGCCTCAAAGGTGGCGCGGAGCCCGCCCGACGGGAAGGAGGAGGCATCGGGCTCGCCCTTGATGAGCTCTTTTCCCGAGAATTCCATCAGAACGCCGCCGTCGGGCGCGGGAGAGATGAAGCTGTCGTGCTTTTCCGCCGTGACACCGGTGAGCGGCTGGAACCAGTGGGTGAAATGCGTCGCGCCGTGTTCGAGCGCCCAGTCCTTCATGGCATCGGCGACCGCATTCGCGACCTCGCTGTCGAGGCGCGCGCCCTCGTCAATGGTCTTTTTCAGGGATCTGTAGACCGAGGCGGGAAGCTTTGCCTTCATCACACGATCGTCAAATACAAGACTTCCGAAATAATCCGATATGGTTTCCATACTTCCTCCAAAAAACGAAAAAAGAGCGAGAGATCCGTCCGTCGGGACGCCATTGCCTCGCTCTTTTTCGTATTCAAAATAATATCATAAGGGCAAGGGTGTCTTCGAGAAGTCTCTCAAAGAACACCCTTGCCCTTATGCGAGTATTATAAACGCTTTTTTCCCGCTTGTCAATACCTTTTTTCAAAAAATCCGAAAAAAATTTGTTTTCCCCTTGACAAAGGGGGCGGCATCCGTTATAATAATCTCAAAGCGTTGAGAAGAAAAAGTAACTTCGTCGGAAGGAGCACAGAGAGCGGACGGTCGGTGCGAGTCCGCGGATAGCCGCGAAGCGAATACCTCTTTGAGCACGCACCGAAGTCCGCCCCCGCGGATGCGTAGGCTGCGTCGGGTTCGCCCGTTAGCGCGAGGGACTTTCTTACGGAAGTCTTTGAGGTCTCCTTTCGGAGACGAAACAAGGTGGTACCGCGTTTTTTACGCCCTTGGGAACATTCCCGAGGGCTTTATTTTTTTGATTTATCATATTGCCATACGGCGAGAGGAGATTCTTATGAAAATCTATGAAGAGCTTGTCGCGCGCGGGCTGATCGCCCAAGTAACGGACGAAGCGGAGATCCGAGAGCTGATCAACGAAGGAAAAGCTACCTTCTATATCGGATTCGACCCGACAGCGGACAGTCTGCATGTCGGACATTTCATGGCGCTTTGCCTCATGAAGCGCCTTCAGATGGCGGGCAACCGCCCGATTGTGCTGATCGGAGGGGGGACGGGCTATATCGGCGACCCGTCGGGACGCAGTGACATGCGCTCCATGATGACGCCCGAGACCATTCGCCACAACTGCGAATGCTTCAAAAAGCAGATGGAGCGTTTCATCGAATTCGGCGAAGGAAAGGCGCAGATGGTCAACAACGCCGACTGGCTTCTGAAGCTCAACTACATCGAGCTTTTGCGCGATGTGGGAGCCTGCTTCTCGGTCAATCGTATGCTCGGAGCGGAATGCTACAAGCAGAGGATGGAAAAGGGACTATCCTTCCTTGAATTCAACTACATGATCATGCAGTCCTATGACTTCTACCATCTGTTCCGCGAATACGGCTGCAATATGCAGTTCGGCGGAGACGATCAGTGGTCGAACATGCTTTACGGCACGGAGCTGATCCGCAAGAAGCTCGGCAAGGACGCTTACGCCATGACCATCAATCTGCTCCTCAATTCGGAGGGCAAGAAGATGGGCAAGACGCAGAGCGGCGCCGTCTGGCTCGATCCCGCGAAGACCTCGCCCTACGATTTCTTCCAATACTGGCGAAACGTGGACGACAAGGACGTTCTCAAGTGCATCCGTATGCTGACCTTCCTTCCCCTCGAAGAGATCGACAAGATGGACAAGTGGGAGGGCGCGAAGCTGAACGAAGCAAAAGAGATCCTCGCCTACGAGCTGACAAAGCTCATCCACGGTGAGGAAGAATCGGAAAAGGCGAAGGCGGCGTCCCGCGCGCTCTTTGTCGGCGGAAGCAGTGAGCTGACGCCCTCGGTTGAGGTATCCTCCGAGATGCTGGTCGACGGCGCCGTCGATGTCAATTCCCTTCTTGTTCTCGGCAAGATGGTTCCCTCCCGCTCCGAAGGCAGACGCGCCATCGAGCAGGGCGGCGTCACCGTCGACGGTGAAAAAGTGGCCGATGTCAAAGCGACCGTTTCGGCGGAAGCTCTGAAAAACGGTGTGTTGGTCAAGCGCGGCAAAAAGAGCTTTGTGAAGTTCCTTTTGAAATAATTATCAAGCAAAAAACCTGCGTCGGTTCCAAGGACCCGACGCAGGTTTTTGTTTCTGCCTTGATTTATTTCTCCGCTTTTTGATTTAATGCCGATCATTCGTATCATATGCTTTCATGTCCGCAAGGCGGAAATCGCCGTTGTTTTCGGTCAACTCAAGAAGCGCTATTGTTTGCTAAAAAGTCCATGCGGACGATCTGCATTTTCATTTTTCCGTCGCCGACGCGCGCAAGGAAGCGAAAGAAGCGACTGACGGACGGGTTCTTCAGGTCGTGATACCCGAGCATGTAGCCGCGGCTCGAGACCTTCATATGTTCGCTCCACGCGGAAAGCTCCCGCACGGCGTTCTCAGTGGAAAAATAGGCACCGACGTTGCGGATGTTCGCGCTTTTGATCCATGTTTTCAGCATTAACTTTACCGCCGCGGCTCCCGCGGCGTCGAACACGAGCTTTCCGCCCGGGAAGGCGTCCGCCATGCGGGTGGTCAGCACTTTCACCTGTTCCTTGAGAAAATAGTAAAAGACGCCCGCGGCGAAAAAGACGGCGCCGCCCGTCGCGTCGATCTGCTCAAACCACGCGGTATCGTTCAGATCGCAGCCGATGTTCGTCTCCCGCTCTCCCGCGGGAAGAAGCTCATTTCGCACGGTGATGACATCGGGAAAATCGAGGTTATAGAGCTTGCAGGTGCCGTTATCGCATCGACGCCCCGTGTCGTCGAGTCCGCAACCGAGATTGACGACGGCGGCGTTCGGATGCTCCGCCAGATATTCACGTACTTCGATTGCAAGATCGTTTTGCCGCATGGCGGTTTCCAAAAAGCCGAAGCGTTGCATGAGGCTCTTCGACTTCTTCTCCAAGACGGAAAAATCGTAATCCACCTGCTCCAAAAGCCTTACGGAGGTATCGTCGCGATAAAGATCGGGATAAAGCTCCGTGCACATTTTTCTTCCGTAGAGGGGGATGACCAAGGTTTCGCGGACGGTATTTTTCTCGATTGGATATTTCATTGTATTTCTCACTTTCTCTTTTTTCATTTATCGGTTCCTACGATAGCCTGCGTCGTCGCGATATTCCTCATGCTCCTTTGCATAGGCGTCCCTGTCGCCGCAGATCGTGTAATCGCAACGATCGCCGTTTGCGCAGGTGGTCGTGCGAACGAGGCGCGCATGAATACACTCCATCGCCTCGAAGTCGGGATTGCAAAGGGCGGGCATGACCTCGAGCAAGCCGTGCTCCTTTGCAAAGCGCGCGGTCGGACATTCGGTGAATTCGTAATAGATCGGCGCGTCTTTGTCGAAGGGAGCGAGATTCATCTTGAAATCTCCCCACTTATCGCACTGTTTCTTCGCGTTTCGGAAGGCGAAGTACATGAGTTTTTTGAAAAACGGTTTGTTGCAGTCGACAAATTTCAGCTTTCGGAATGCGGGCAGGAAGAGGTTCCCTTCCATTTCCTCGATCTCCGCGAGCGACGTCACCTCGCGGCAGACGACGTAGTACGCCATTAGGGCGATGCAATCGTAATTTCCGCCCTTTCCGTTATGGAAGTTTTTCTTTCCGCCGAGGTCGGTGCGATAGTCCTTCAGAAAGTCCGCGTATTGCAGCTGTACACGCTCCCACACGCTCTCCTGCTCTTCCTTCGGGTAATGAAGCGCGATCTTCTTGCGAATTTCCTTCTTGCAGGGCTTTGTGTAAATGACATGATACCTTCGGTCGATTTGCAATTCTTTATCTTTCATTCTTTA
>CAVEOF010000036.1:0-21072 GCA_963617165.1 Coriobacteriaceae bacterium
GCACGGTGGTGTGAGAGGTCGGCTGCTCACCTAATGGGTAGCCTCCTACTCGATTATTGCGGGAGACGGTGCTTCGAGACGAGGGGATGCGTTTATGCTCGGGACTTCTTCTACCCGCAGGGTATCGTTTTCGACGAAGATATGAAGGGACGCGTTTTTTTCGATGCTGTGGGTAGCGAGTTTTTCGGAGATCGGGTTTTCAATGCCGTCGACGATAAGTCGGGCGAGGGGACGGGCACCCTGACCGATCTTTTTACTTTTCTTTGCGAGGAAGGTGCAGATCTCGGGAGAGAAGGTGGCAAAGAGTCCGACTGCCGAAAGGCGGGTCCCGAGCTGCTCGAGCTGCTTTTTCGCGATCTCGGTGAGAGCGCTTTCATCAAGGGGAGAAAAACGCACGATCTCGTCGATGCGATTGATCAGCTCGGGACGGAAATATCCTTTTAAGAGCGCGTTGGTCGAGTGCGGGGCTTCGGTATCACCCGAAAAGCCGGAAACGCTGACATTGCGGTAACCGTCGGTTCCGACATTGGAGGTCATGATGATACACGCGTTCCGAAAGGAGACGCGTCGTCCTGTCGAATCGGTCAGACTGCCATCGTCCGTGATCTGAAGCAGAAGATTCGTGACCTCGGGATGTGCCTTTTCGATCTCGTCGAACAAAACGACGGAAAAGGGGTGATGTCGGATCTTCTCCGTGAGGGAGCCTCCTTCGTCATAGCCGACGTAGCCCGGGGGAGAGCCGATAAGCTTTGAGACGGAGTGCCGCTCGGAAAATTCGGACATATCGTAGCGGATAAGAGAGTCCTCCGACGGGAAGAGGGCTTTTGCGAGAGCGGTGGCAAGGGCGGTCTTTCCGACGCCGCTTTCTCCGAGAAAGAGAAAAACGCCGATGGGACGCTTCGGATCGGTGATGCCCGAAAAGTGGCGCAGGATCGCGTCAGAGACACAGGTCACGGCTCTTTCTTGACCGATGATCTCCTCCGAGAGAAGCGTCTTGATATTTTCGTAGCGGATGCCCTCCGTCAGTCCGGATGCGGGAATCCCCGTCATTTCGGTCAGAACGGCGCGGATCTCGTTTTCTCCCACCGTGAGGGCGGCACGCTTTTTCTCGGCGCTTTCCCGCTCGTCGGCGATCTCTTTGCGGCAGAGCGATTCAAAATCCTTCAGACTCAATGCCAGCGAGAAGTCCTGCGCTTTGATGGCTTCTTCTTTCTGTTCTTCGATCTGCCGAAGTTTTTTTTCCGATATTTTTAACTTATCTTCGGAATTCGGTAGTTCGACGGTCAGCTTTGCACACGCCTCGTCCAAAAGATCCAGCGCCTTGTCCGGCAGGCGCCGATCGGGAAGATAGCGCGAGGTCAGCTTTACGGCGGCACAAAGTGCATCGTCCGTGATCGAGAGCCCGTGGTGCTTTTCATACCGCTCCCGCACGCCGCGCAGGATGGTGAGAGCCTCCTCCTTCGTCGGCTCCTCTACGGTGAGAGGCTGAAAACGGCGCTCGAGGGCGGCATCCTTTTCGATATATTTGCGGTATTCCTGCGGTGTGGTGGCGCCGATCACGCGGATCCTGCCGCGCGAGAGCTCGGGCTTCAGGATGTTGGCGGCGTCGATGGCGCCCTCCGCGGAGCCGGCGCCCACGATGGTGTGGATCTCATCGATGAAGAGGATGACCTGCGGATTGTTCGCCGCCTCGGCAATGACGTTCTTGATACGCTCTTCGAAGTCGCCGCGGTATTTTGTCCCCGCGACCATGGAGGTGAGGTCGAGGGAAAGAATGATCTTTCCGAAAAGCGGAGGCGGTACCTCGTGGCGAACGAGCTTTGCGGCGAGCCCTTCGACGATCGCCGTCTTTCCGACGCCCGCCTCACCGATGAGGCATGGATTGTTTTTGGTTTTCCGACAGAGGATCCGCGCGAGTCGTTCGGTCTCTTTTTCTCTGCCTATCACGGGATCAATCTCGCCGCGTTCGGCGGCGAGATTGAGGTTTCTTCCGTATTGCGCTAAAATTCCGAGGGAGGCGGTTTCGGGCTTTGCGCTCTGTGAGACTTTCTCCGTGGTGCGTAAAAAGGTGACGAGCTCATCCTTCAGATTGACAAGATCGGTACCGAGACAGCGTAAGATCTTGACGGCGACGCATTCCTTTTCCTCGAGCAGAGCGAAAAGAATGTGCTCCGTGCCGATGCGCACGGCACCGAAGCGCTGAGAGGCGGTATAGGAGGATTCCACGATCTTCCGACATCGCGGGGTCATGTCTTTCGCACTCAGACGGCTGTGTGTGCCGACACCCGAGTATTCTCTGATGGCTTCCGAAACATTCGTGTCAGTGACTTTGCACCTCGCGAGCAGAACGGACGCGCAGGAGAGCTTTTCGAGGGCAAGGGAAAGAAGGACGTGCTCCGTTCCGATATAGGTGTGCCCGAAGTTTTCGGCAATGCTGACGGCACCGTTCAATGCCTTTTCCGCTTTATCTGTGAATTTGTTGTTCATTTCGACTCCTTCGGATTTTTAAGAAGTATACCCGTAAAGTCGCGTTTCACTCAATTGCACGAAAATCCCGTTGATTTGCCATGCGGCACGCCGCAAGCTCCCTCTCCATACGGAGGTAGAGTTTTTGGGTCACGATACCGCTCGGCTCGAGAATAAAGACCGTTTGCAGATAACGCACCGCGTTTTCGGTATCGTCCGAGAAGGCGGAGGTCTGCGGAATCCGTCCGAGATCGGGATAGTATTCGCCGAGCATCCGAAGAAGACTGTGAAGAAGCACGACTCCTTCTCCCGTGTCACCAAGCCGCAGAGGAAAGTCTCCGTGCGACGGCAGGGAATTCAGCGCTTCGGACTCTTCATGCACGATATAGGCTTCGTAAAGAGAGGTGAAGGTCGCGTAGTTGACAACGCCCGTTTCGGGAAGACTCTTACACTTCTGAAACGCGCGGACGGCATTCGCGGTCTCCGTTCCGTAAGTGCCGTCGACGGCGACGAGGGGAATGCTTTCGTTTTCCCGCGCGGCGGCGCGCAGATATTTCTGCACCTCGCGGATCGCCGCCGCTTTATCATCGATTCGATACATAGACGCTCCTTTCGGTTAGGAAATTTCGTAGCCAGGATATTGTCCCGCGGACACTGTGGAGCCGTTGTATAGATCCTCATACACCGAGGCGATCGCACGCCATGTCAGGGCATTGACCCGCCCATCGTTCGCACTGATGCCGAAGCGGCGCTGAAATGCGGTCACGGCGTCCCGCGTCGCGGGCCCGAAATCGCCGTCCGCATCGACGGTCGGAATGTCGGTATAGGTACGTGCGATGTAATTAAGATAATTCTGGAGGACGCGCACATCGTCTCCTTCGAGTCCCTCTCGGAGCACTCTGCCGGGATAGGGAATGAGAATTCCTTCTCGGTATTCGAAATTGACTTTGGCGATAAGGCCGTAATAAACGTTCTGTATGGTTTCCCAGACGATAATATCGACAATTCCCGTCTCTGGAAGTCCGTAGGTCTTCTGAAAGGAGATCACGGCGTCTTTTGTCCCGGGACCGAAAGAGCCGTCGACCTTCGGCGCCCGTACGTTAGGAACGAAGGCGGCAATATAATCAAGATGATATTGCAGGATCAGGACGGAAGCGGAATTTTCCCCTTCCTCGAGCGTATCGCCGTATTGCGTCGAAATGTCCGAGAGGCGGATTCCTTCCGAGTTCAGGTCGTACACGCGTTTGACCGCGTTGTAGACCGCCTCTATGCTGTACCAGGTGTTCCGTCCGACGATGCCGTCCGTCTCCAATCCGAATACGTCCTGAAATTTTCGGACGGCGTCGCTGGTGGATGTGTCGAAGAAGCCGTCTGCCGGATAGATCTTCGGAATTCCCGGAAAGTCCTTCGATATACGGTTCAGACGTCTTTGCAGAATTTCCACATACCGCCCCGTGTCGCCTTCATCGAGAAGCACAGGCGGAGCGCTTTCTTTAACATTCTGAATTGGTACGTTTTCCACGAGCTCGATATCCTCCCCATAGTATTTTTGCAGAATTTCCATGGCGGAAAGTCCCTGATTTGCGAGGGTGAGAGAGCCCCACTGCGAAAGTCCGCTGCACTGTACCTCGGAGCCGTCGCAGTATTGGGCAAACAGAGGCTCGATGCGTCCGGAGCGGCGAAGGTAGCTTGTGAACAGTTCGTCGACGATTGAGGAAATATTATCGTAAATATCTCTTTGATAGATAAAGGTCTGATCGTTCGCGGGCGTCGAGGTGATGTCGAAATCATAGCCGCGGCTTCGATAGAATTCGGTATATACGCGGTTCAGTGCGACGGAGATTTGCGCGAGAACATTGGCGCGGATCGCCTCCTCGGGCCATGTGGGATAAATCTCGCTCGATGCCACATTTTTGATGTAATCCGCAAAGGGGAGGGTGACATTCTGCGCGTTGCTGTTCGGTGTGCCGAGATGTACGGTGATGGTTTCGGGAATGACGGGATAGGAGATCATGTGCGCTCACCTCCGCCGAGAGTTCCTTCTTCTGACGCGTCGATGTTCAGATTGCCGCGCGGATAGACGCGGGCGGGGTCGAATTCGGCAAGGGGGATCATATTGACGGGCAGTGTGGTAAAGATCCCGGGGAACAGGGCGACATCCGTGACGGTCAGGGGATAGAAGCCCTCCTTCGTGATCTCGACGGTGTAGGTGGAATAGGGTCTCGCCTCGGGATCGGGAACGAGAGAAAGACTTTTTTTGGGTGTCGGCAGGCGAACGCTTTCGGTCTTGCCGCTCGCATCCGTTTCGAGTGAAAAGACGATTCCGGCGTTGTTATCGTCGCTTCCCTTGATTCGGACGGTGGCTCCCGAAACGGGATACGCGCCGCTCCCCAGTCCGACTCTGACGGCGAGGGTACCGTAATCTGTCATGTACGTATTCTCCTTCTTCGGTTGTGAATTGTGAAAAATACTCTAACCGCCCTCGTTTCCCGCGGCAAGTTTCGTCAGGTTTTGACACACGGAATTTCCGTCTGCCACTTGACAAAAAACGAGAATCGGGGTATAATATTGACGTATGGTTTTTGCGCGTCCGACGGCTACAACCTTATCCTATGCCGAAGCACGGGAATTGTTGCACGGCGCGCGGTGTTCTTCAAAAAATTAAAAAGGCGGAGAGAGAAAATGGCGGACAGTTTATTCGGTGAATTGAGCGTGATCGGTATGCGCGGATGCGAGAATTTCACGGCGGAGGTCGACGCGTATCTGCGTGAGTGGCGCGCGGAACCCGGGATCGAGACCTACACGGTCGACAGCTCCTGCCCCCGCTTCGGAAGCGGTGAGGCAAAAGGAACCATCCATCAGTCGATGAGAGGACACGATGTCTACATCGTCTGCGATGTGTTCAACCATGGCGTCACCTATAATATGTACGGAATGACCGTGCCGATGAGTCCCGACGATCATTTCCAGGATCTGAAGCGCATCATCGGTGCCATCGGCGGCAAGGCACGCCGCATCAACGTGATCATGCCCATGCTTTACGAAGGCAGACAGCACAAGCGTCAGGGCAGAGAGTCCCTCGACTGCGCGCAGGCACTTCACGAGCTCGTGCATATGGGCGTGACCAACATCATCACCTTCGACGCACATGATCCCAGAGTGCAGAACGCGATCCCGCTCAGCGGCTTCGAAAACGTCCGCACCTCCTATCAGATGATCAAAGCCATGCTCCGCACCTATCCCGATCTCGTGATCGATCCCGACAGTCTGATGATCATTTCTCCCGATGAGGGCGGTATGGCGAAGTGCATGTACTACTCGTCCGTGATGGGCATCGACCTCGGCATGTTCTATAAGCGCCGCGACTATTCCGTCATTGTCAATGGAAAGAACCCGATCGTCGCGCACGAGTACCTCGGACGCAACGTCAAGGGGAAGGATGTCATCATCGTCGACGACATGATCTCCTCGGGCGACTCCGTGATCGATGTGGCACAGCAGCTCAAGAATAAGGGGGCGAGGCGCATCTTCGTATTCGCGACCTTCGGACTTTTCTGCAACGGACTTGCCAATATGGACAAGGCATATGAAGAGGGCGTGATCACGAAGATATTTACGACAAACCTTATTTATAGGACGCCCGAGCTTCTGACCCGCGACTGGTATGTCGAGGTCAATCTCTGCAAGTATGTCGCGTATATCATCGATACGATGAATCACGACTCGACCATCAGCCGACTGCTCGATCAGTCGCAGAAGATCCACGCCGTTCTCGACAAATATAAAAACAAGGACTGAACCTTTCCCGATACATAGCAAAGGAGGAGAGCGGAAATGCGGATCACCTTGGAATCGGATTACGCTCTGCGTATCCTGACCGCACTGGCAAAGCATGACGAGATCGTAGACGCGGGAACGCTCTCGGAGGAGACCTCCGTCACGCCGCGCTTTACACTCAAAATTTTGCATAAGTTGGTGGGAGAAGGTATCGTCCGCTCCTACAAGGGCGTGATGGGCGGATACCGTCTTCTTCTGGCACCCGAGCAGATCACCTTAAAGCGTATCATTGAACTGATCGACGGTCCGATCGCGATCGCCCGTTGTCTCGACACGGGGGAGGTCTGCCGCTACAAGGAAGACAAGACCGCTTGTATCTATCATCACATTTTCGACGCCATCAGTGCGGACGTGGCGAAAAAGCTCGGCGCGATCACCATCGCCGACGTACTGAATCAAGAGTACAAAACATAAAATTCTGTCGATAAATTCCGGCAGAATTTACAATCGGAAGGAGAACCCGAGATGTTACGGATTACGGAGCTTGCATTCCCGGGCCTCGGCATCGGAAACTTTGAGGTCAACAGCGTTGCCTTTAAGCTTTTCGGGATCGAGATCGCGTGGTATGCCATTTTCATTACCTTCGGCATGATCTGCGCCGTGGCGTATTGTATTTTCAGAGCGAAGCAGGTCGGTGTCGGCGTGGACGACGTGATCGATATCGCACTCTTTACCATTCCGCTCGGCATTGTCGGCGCGAGACTATACTACGTCATCAACGCCGTGATCGAAGGAAGTCAGTCCTTTCGGACGTTTTTCGACTGGATCGACATCCGGAGCGGCGGTCTTGCCATTTACGGCGGTATCGTCGCGGGCGCCGTTACGGTATACTGCGTCTGCCGCTTCAAGAAGATCGATTTCCTCGCATTTGCCGACTGCGCGATGCCCGGTGTCATTTTGGCACAGGGGATCGGCAGATGGGGCAACTTCATGAACGGCGAGGTCTTCGGTGAGCATACCGACATTTTCTGCCGCATGGAGATCAAAAACACGCTGACGGGCGGCGCCGTATGGTCGGTGCACCCCACCTTCTTCTATGAGTCGGTGTGGAACATTCTCGGATTCCTCATCGCGAATCTCTTCTATCGCAAGAGAAAGTACGACGGTCAAGTCTTTATTTTCCTGATGGCATGGTACGGTCTCGGCAGATGTATCATCGAGGGGATTCGCGAGGATCACATGGACCTTACGATCTTCGGGCTTTCGCTTCGGATCAATCAGGTCATTGCGGGGATCTTCTTTGTGATCTTTACCGCGCTCTTTATCGCCCTTGCCTGCAAGAAGGTGCATAAGCCTCTCTATTGCAAGCTGCCGAAGAAGGCGGCGAAGTGATGGCGGCACAGCTGATCGACGGCAAGGCAGTCTCCGCCGCGACGCGCGCCGCGCTTTCCGAGGAGATCGCGGCATTCCGTGAGACGACCGGTGTGACTCCCGCTCTTGCGGTGGTGCTTGTCGGCTCCGACCCCGCGTCTGCCGTATATGTGAGAAACAAACACAAGGCGTGTCTTGCGGTCGGCATCCGCTCGGAGGAATACACGCTCCCCGAGACGGCGACGGAGGAAGAATTGCTTTCTCTCGTTCAAAAGCTGAACGAGGACGACGGCATTCACGGGATCTTAGTACAGCTCCCCTTGCCGAAGCAGATATGTGAAGAGCATGTTCTTCGTGCGATCTCGCCGTTGAAGGACGTGGATGCCTTTCACCCCGAGAATGTCGGGCGGATCGTCGCGGGGAAGCCTCGCTTTCTGCCTTGTACGCCCGCAGGAGTGGTAGAGCTTCTTTCCTACTATAAAATACCGACGGACGGCAAGGAATGTGTGATCGTCGGTCGCTCGAACATCGTGGGGAAGCCTCTGTTTCACCTGATGCTCGGCGCGAACGCGACGGTGACCGTCTGCCATTCGCATACGAAAAATCTCGCAGAAATCACGCGGCGCGCGGATATTCTCATCGCCGCCATCGGACGCGCGCGATTCATCGGTGCGGAGATGGTAAAGGCGGGTGCCGTGGTGGTGGACGTCGGCATCAACCGTTTGCCCGACGGGAAGCTATGCGGTGACGTCGACTTCGACGCGGTTGCCGAAAAAGCCTCCTATATCACCCCCGTCCCCGGCGGCGTCGGAGTCATGACGGTGACAGAGCTTCTGAAAAGCACACTGACTGCCGCAAAAATCGCGGTATACGGAGAAGAGTCTGTATAATTTTTCCGTTTTCTTCGTGTTTTTTCATAAAATCTCTTGACAAAGAGAATTTTTTCGGGTATAATAGACTGGAAATTATGAGATTTTGGTCTCTTTGCAAAGCGAAGGGAGGGATATAAGAAAATGGCAGAAATCAGAGTAAAAGAAAACGAAACTCTTGACAGCGCGCTTCGTCGTTTTAAGAGACAGTGCGTAAAGTCGGGTGTTCTTACCGAGCTCCGCAAGAGAGAGCATTACGAGAAGCCCAGCGTAAAGCGTAAGAAGAAATCTGAGGCAGCAAGAAAGCGCAAGTATAAGTAATTTGCCTTTCTTTCCAAAAAAACGGACGGTTCCGCGGAACCGTCCGTTTTTTTCTGTTTTTGAGGGAATTTTCCGTGCGGATCTTTCGTCGTTTGCGCGCATACTGTATTTGACTTTTTATGAGAGTATCGCAAGATATGCGCGTGCGGCTCGGAAAGGAAAAATATGAAAAGAATACTTGCGTTTTTATGTTGTGTGTCTTTGCTCGTTCTCGTGTGCTCCGTGAGTGTGTCCGCGGCAGGGAAAGGACAGGGCTTTTATATTCCGCGTGCGGGAGGAAAGCGTCCGCGGCTTCCCGCCGACGAAAGTGTGATCCTGTCGTACGACGGGTATTATATCGACCCGCATGTCGACGACGAGAGTGAACGGCGGGTACTTTACCTGACCTTCGACGCGGGGTATGAGAACGGAAACGTGGAAAAGATCCTCGACACGCTCGCGGCGGAGAATGTGCCCGCGGCGTTCTTTGTCTTGGATCACCTGATCCTTGACAACACGGAGCTTGTCATGCGGATGCAAAAAGAAGGGCATCTTGTCTGTAACCATACGAAAAATCATAAGGATATGACAAAATGCCCGAAGGAAGAGATGGTAAAAAATCTGACCGATCTCGAGAAGCTCTGTGAGGAGAAGACGGGATGCGCGATGTCGAAATACTTCCGTTTCCCCGAAGGACGGTTTAGCGAAGAGGCGCTTGCCTGTGCGCAGGAGCTCGGATATCAAACGATCTTCTGGAGCTTCGCTTACGCCGACTGGGACAACGATAAGCAACCCGACCCCGAGCGCGCGAAGAAAAAGATCCTCGAAAACACGCACAACGGTGCCGTGATCCTGCTCCATCCGACCTCGGCGACCAATGCCGCGATCCTGCCCGACCTGATCCGTGAGTGGAAGGCGGCGGGGTATACGTTCGGCACGCTCGACGAGCTGACGGCGGATCCGGAAGGATGACTCCTTAATTTTCGCCCCGATCGCGCTTGATCTTTTCGATGCGCTCCCGTTCCGTCACATCGTCGTGCATCAGCACTTCGACCTCGGGCGGTTCGGGGGCTTCCTCGGGGTGCTCGGCAAGATAGGGGTCGATCATCAATTCCTTGACCTTGAAATATGCCGCGTAGATCTTCATATAGGCAAACAGCGAAAAGAGGATCGCGAGAGGCGCCGCCACGCCGAAGGGCAGAAGAACGCCGCCGAAACTGAAGATGAAGAGGACCTCAAGCCCGAGGCAAAGAAGGATGCCGAGAAGAGCGAGAAGATTCCGTTTGACACCGACGAGAGAGAAGATCAGAGCGTTTTTGATGATCTTGAACACCGTCAGGCGGAAGGTGACCATCTGGAGATAAATATAATAGCGCATGAAGAACCATACGAGTAAGATCGCGACGTTTGCCCAGAAGAGCATGGAGGCGAAGAACTCGGAGGTCCCGGTCAGCATGGAATAGATATTATAGCAGAGGATCACGGAGATCAGCCCGTCGAGAATACCGAAGGGGAGCGCCTGCTTATAATTGTTCTTCACGCCGTGGAGAAAGTCGGACCAGACGAACACGGGCTCACCGCTGACAAGATTGCGTAACACGTAGGCAGTCCCTGCATTGACCTCGCCGAAGGTGAGAAGGGTAAGCGCGCCGATACCGTAGAAAATATAGGTCGCCGTCGTGGGGGCGAGGGTCATGTGCAGGAGCCCCTCCTGTGCGAAGACGGTCATGGTGTACGGCGTCGCGACACCCGATGTGCCGAAGGTGCCGAACAGATTCTGAAAGAGGTCGGACAGCGGAAGCGAGCGATCTACCTGTGTCACGCCCGCGAGTGCCGCGATGGCAAAGAAGATCGGGAAATTCCCGAGAACGAAGAGGATATTAACGGTGACGAGCTTCCCGAAATTGTCCCAAAGGGTGACGAAAAACCGCTTGATGCCGGGTTCCTCGTTCGCGATACTCTTACTGACGCCGCGCCCTTCCTTCGAGAGGTCGAAGAGGCGAAAGCGTTTTTTCTTTTTGTTTTCCAAGATGAGCCTCCTTTGATGGGCTTCTTCTATTTTAGCATATTTTTCCCCCGAATACAAGGCGTTTTGCGAAAAGTTACAAAATGCCGCTTTTTTTCTTTCTTCCCGCATAGGGGTCGTGTCTCCTTCATAAGATGAAGCGATAAAACTTCGGAGGAAAATCATATGAAAAAATTCTTGCTTTTTCTGCTGCCGATCCTGATCCTTGTCGGCACGGTGCTCCCCGTTTTCGCGGAACAAACGGAGGAGGCACCCGCGACGTCCGGTGCGCCGAGCTTTACCGTCGACGCAAAGTCCGCCGTTCTGATGGAGGCATCGACGGGAAAGATCCTCTTCTCCCAAAACGAAAGCGCCGCCTATTCTCCCGCGTCGGTGACGAAGATCATGACGCTGCTGCTCGTAATGGAGGCGGTGGACAGCGGGAAGGCGTCCCTCGACGATAAGATCTCCGTCTCGGAGCACGCCGCGTCTATGGGCGGAAGTCAGGTCTTCTTAAAAGAGGGAGAGACCATGACGCTCGAGGATCTTCTCAAATGCACCGTGATCGCGAGCGCGAACGATGCGGCGCTTGCCCTCGCGGAGCATGTCTCGGGCTCCGAGAGTGCCTTCGTCTCCCGCATGAACAGCCGTGCGGGCGAGCTCGGAATGAAGAGCAGTCACTTTGAAAACGTGACGGGGCTCGACGATACGACCGAAAATCACGTGACCTCGGCGCTCGATATCGCGCTCATGTCGCGGGAGCTTCTGAAGCATGAGACGATCCTGAAATACAGCTCGCTCTGGCAGGACAGCATCCGCGACGGGGCATTCGTTCTCACGAATACCAACCGCCTCGTGCGTTATTACGAGGGGTGTAACGGATTAAAGACCGGGTCGACCGCCAAGGCGGGATATTGCGTAAGCGCGACGGCAAAGCGCGGAAATACGCAGCTCATCGCGGTCGTCATGGGAGCGGAGAGCCGCGATGTGAGAAACGCGGTGGCGCGTTCTCTGCTCGATTACGGCTTCGGCAATTACGCCCTTTACGAAAATGCGGGGGCAGCGCTCGAAAAGGTGCCGGTATACGGCGGGACCTCGGATCTTGTGACGGCGATGAACCGTCCGTTCTCCGCGGTGATCGACAAAGCCGCGGCGGGCTCCGTGGAACTGACCTACGAGATCCCCGAGCATCTTTGCGCGCCTGTGAAAGAGGGAGATGCGATCGGTAAGATCCTGTATCGCATCGGAGACGAGACCATCGGCGAAAGCGAGATCTACGCCGCGGAGGGGGTCGAAAAGATCACGTTCGGAGAGATCTTTTTGCGCCTTTTGAAAAATATTCTCGTCGGGAGCTGAAAAGGTGTGTAAAAAGTCCGTTTTTTCGTGAGGAAAAGTCCGATTTTCCTTTGGAAAGGGCTTGAAAACGACAAACGAATGATGTATAATAGGAAGGAAAATAAATCTCGGAGGAGAACAGTTATGTCACTCAAACTCAACGATACATTTGCGAAGGGATTTGTCTCAGCCGACGAGCTTTCGGCGATCGCACCGATGGCAAGCCTCGCGTTCTCGGTTCTGAAATCGGGAAAGGGGCAGGGCTCCGACTTCCTCGGCTGGGTCGATCTTCCCGTCGCCTACGATAAGGAAGAATTCAGACGCATTCAAAACGCGGCGGAGCGCATCAAAAAATCGTCCGATCTCTTGATCGTCATTGGTATCGGCGGCTCCTATCTCGGCGCGCGCGCCGCGATCGAATTCGTGAAGAGCCCCCTTTACAACAACCTGAAAAAGGATACGCCCGACATTTATTTTGCGGGCAACAACATTTCTTCGACCGCGCTGTGCGAGCTTCTCTCGATCGCCGAGGGAAGAGACCTTTCCATCAACGTCATTTCCAAGTCGGGAACGACGACCGAGCCCGCGATCGCCTTCCGCGTGTTCAAGGACCTTTTGGTAAAGAAGTACGGCGTCGAGGGCGCGCGCGAACGCATCTTCGTCACGACCGATAAGGCGCGCGGCACACTGAAGCATTTCTCCGACGAGGCAGGTTATGAGACCTTCGTCGTGCCCGATGACGTCGGCGGCAGATATTCCGTCCTCACCGCCGTCGGACTTCTCCCGATCGCGGTCGCGGGCATCGACATCGAGGCGATGATGGCAGGCGCCGCGGCGGCACGGGCGGACCTCGCCGACGGAGATCCCGAAAAGAACGACGCTGTAAAATACGCCGCTTACCGCAACATTCTCGCAAGAAAGGGCAAGACAACCGAGATCCTTGTCGGCTACGAGCCCTTCCAGCTGATGCTGAACGAATGGTGGAAACAGCTCTTCGGCGAGAGCGAAGGAAAGAACAACAAGGGGCTTCTTCCCGACTCCGTGATCTTCTCGACCGATCTTCACTCGCTCGGTCAGTACATCCAAGAGGGACAGAGAAATCTCTTCGAGACGGTTCTCGACATTAAGGACGCGGGCGCGGAATTCGTGATCCCTCACGACGAAGCCAATGTCGACGGGCTGAATTTCATCGCGGGCAAAAAACTCGATTTCGTCAACAAGACGGCGATGCTCGCGACGCTGATCGCACACTGCGACGGCGGTGTGCCGAACCTCGTGCTCGAGCTCTCCGACCGCACCGCGGCGTCCTTCGGCTATCTCGTTTACTTCTTCGAGCTCGCCTGTGCCGTCTCGGGATATCTGCTCGGCGTGAATCCCTTCGATCAGCCCGGTGTGGAGGCGTACAAGAAGAACATGTTCGCCCTTCTCGGAAAACCCGGCTACGAAGAGCTTCGGAAGACGCTGGACGCGCGGATCGGACGCTGATTTTCGGCTTTCGGAAATTATTTTCCGAAATTCTCCGAAAACCCCTTGCAATCCGCGAGAAAATGTAGTAAAATAGAAGTACCAAACAAAGGAGGATTTGAATATGATCAAATTGTTTATCGGTGGCAAAGGCTCCGGAAAGACCAAAACCCTCATTGAACTCGTAAACAGTGCGGCTGACGCGACGAACGGTTCCGTCGTGTGCATCGAGAAGGGCGATAAGCTCCGTCTCGACATTACATATAAAGCAAGACTCATCGATACCGATGCTTATGCGATCACCGACGCGGAGGCTCTCTACGGCTTCCTCGCCGGAATTCTCGCGTCGAACAGTGATATCACCGATCTGTTCGTGGATTCCGCACTCAAGATCTGCGGAAACAATACCGAGGCGTTCGAGGCGATGCTTGCAAAGCTTGAGAACATCACGAAGGATGTGAAGCTCGTTATGACCGCTTCCATCCCCGTCGAGGAGTGCCCCGCAGGGATCAAGGCTTACGCCTAAATTCGTTACACTATCAAAAAGCGCCGTTCGTTTGACCGAGCGGCGTTTTTTGATAGAATCGGAGATTTCTCTTTGAATTTTCGATTGACTTTACCGCCGGCAGCGTGTATACTGAAAACAAAAAACAACGTGAGGTCGAGATGAAAGATTTAGGGAAGTATTTTATCACACGCACAGAGATCGCGGGTGCGTTTCCGATGACGTTGGAGGTTTACGCCGACTCGGATTCACGGGATGCGTATTCGGCGGAGTCGGGACGGGAGGATGCACGGCGCGAGCCGAGACCGCCGCTTTCCCCGAAGGAAGAGAAACCGATCGTTCTGTACGTCAAGAATACCTGTATGCCGCGCGTCGGGCGGGAGTCGGACGATGCGATCCTTTCCGATCTGCTCAAAGAAGGGTATCTTCTGATGGTGCTCGACTGCCACCATGACGAGCGGGCGGTCTGCCCGCTTCTGGATCTCGAGATCCAGAAGATCCGCCTCGCGGCGGAAAAGGGGGAATATCTCGGCGGTTTGCCGCATGTGCGTGCAGCATCCTACGTGTTGCCCGCGGGCTATCGCTTACAGCGGGGAATTCCGTATTTCGATCTCGCGACCGAAGGGGCGGACGGCTGTCTTTCCCGCACGCTTGAGATATGGAACCGTGACCTCATCACCTCGTCGCGCGCGGATATGGTCATAAAGGATAAAAACGGGAAGTCCTGCCGTCTCGGCGATCTTCACGCGGCGACGCTGGAAGACTGCGTGAAGCCAGACGGCTCTCCGCTCGACTTTCTGCTTTACCTCGACATCGTTTATCCCTCCGATCCCGAGGGGGAGGTGCCCGTCATGTTCCTTGCGTCAAGCTCGGAGAACCGCACCTCCATCACACTCAAGGAAATGCGTCCGCACTTCACGGGATTTCTGATGCGGGGATATGCCGGGGTCATTTTCGACTACGCCTATGTCCCGACGGCGCGCGCCGATCACTACGGGTACCACTACGACTGGCGGATCCCCACGCAGGACTACGGTTTGTCCTTCTACACGGGGATCAAGGCATCCGGTGCCGCCGTGCGTAAGGTCCGCCGCCTTGCCACCGTGTACCCCGAGCGCTATCGGTTCCGCATCGATGCGTTCGGCGGGTACGGACATTCAAAATCGGGATATGTTTACGCGCTCGCCAACAAGCATCCCGAGCGGCTTCCCGAGCAATTCTATTTCGAAGGGCATCGCGGTGAGGCGCCGAGGGGAGCGCAGTAGCCTTCGCTTACTTACCCCAACGGCAGTCCGATCCCGAGCAATTTGCAGGCGGTATATTTCTCCTCGGGGGCGGCATGGTCGTATAGCTACGACGAAGAAAATTTCGCACCGACCTATCTTTCCGCCGGTGAGCTTGACGGCTCATTTACGACGGTATATCCCCACATCGTCTCGACGGGACTGCAATACAACATCCCGACCTCCTATTATTCCATGCCGAACGTAGGGCATGAGATCATTTACGGCAAGAGCGAGGCGCTCGGCATCGACTTATATTCGACGGTCTTCGATTTCTTTGACGCGAACCTCGCGGGCAGGGAAAACGTGCTCGCGTACCTTTTGTCGAAGGACGGTGCGGGCAATCTACCCGCCGATTTCGAAGTGCGGGCGAAGTTCGTCCTTCCCGTTCCGAAGGAAGAGATAGAAAAGAATGTTCGCATCCTGAACGCGCTGGGAGAGAAGGTCGCGGGCAGATGGGGCTCCTCCTTCGGCGATACCGAATGGCAGTTTCACCCGACCGAATTCTCCGACGGCGAGCGCTATACCGTCACCGTATCGAAAAATCTTCGCGCAAAGGACGGGCGACCCCTCAGAGACGGGAAGCAAAGTTCCTTCGAAACGAGAAAAGAAAACGTACTTCCGCTCACAAAAACAGCCGACGGATGGTCCTTCACAGTGCCGAAGTCGCCCTCACCCGAGCGGACGGTTCTCCGTTTCTGTGCCGAATCGGAGAGCTCTTCGCGGTTGCGCCTTTGCCTTACGGCGGGAGACGATCGGAGAGAATTCCCGCTCGCCGTTTGCGGATACGGACTTATCTCGATCGATATTTCTGAATTTGCAAACAATAATTCAGGGCAGAATGTTACCGTGAAGATAAAAAGGGAAGACGGATCGGGAGTTCGGACGCTTCATGCGTTTTCCTTCGAAGAAGACGGCGAGTCGATCTTCCCGCATCTTTCCTACGGCGATTTCTATCGGGTCGGCATCCGTACACCGAAAGGAGAGGAGCGCCCTGCGCTTTGCATTGAGACCGAGCAAGGCGTCGGCGATCTGAGAAAGCTTTACAGCAAAGAATTTTACATCCGCTGGCTCTCTATGCTCTCCGACCGACCGCTGACGAGCGAGGATCTCGGACGTACGTTTCGGATCTCCTTCTCGGTCATGAGTCCGGGGGGAGATACCCCGCGTTATGTCATGAGCGGGATCTCGGACGATCGGGAAAATGCGGACGGCAAGATCACGCCCGTTCATACGGAGATCGTCGATCCGACATGGCGACTTATCCATCCGACCGAGCCGAACAAATGGTATCCCGTTTCCTTCGATTATACGATCGACAGGGAGAGCTATATTGAAAAGGATAAACGGGAGCTTTTCCTCGAGATCGACGCGGGGCGGATCTACCTTCGCGATCTGACCGTCTCCGAGGTGTTCGGCGGTGTGAGACTCCGTCCCGAGGGGGATCCCGATTTCGTAGATCTTTTCTGATTTGAATTTGAGGCATAATAAGCAAGATCCGCGGGAATGTGCGACTGCATCTTCCTGCGGATTTTTTCGAAAATCTCTTGACATCGCTTCCCTTTTGTGTTAAAATAACATATGTTATACAACAAGCGTTATTTAAGAAAGGAGACTATCATGCCGCCGAAGGTCAGAGTGACGCGGGAGCAGATCGCCGACGCGGCGCTTTCACTCGTCCGCGAGCGGGGGATCGGGGCGCTCAATGCGCGAGAGCTTGCCACAAGGCTCGGATGCTCGACGCAACCGATCTTTACCTGCTTTTCGGGAATGGAGGAAGTGCGCGAGCAGGTGATGCATCTTGCTTACGATCGTTATTTCGCCATGCAAAAAGAGGATATGGAAAAGGGAGAATTCCCGCCCGTGAAGGCGTCGGGGATGTCCTATATCCGCTTCGCCGGGGAGGAAAAGCAGCTTTTTCGCTTTCTTTTCATGCGTGACCGACGAGGGGAAGAGAAGCCGATGGACCCGCCCGAGGAATTGATCGCGAAGATCTCCGAGTCGACGGGAATGACGCGGGATGAGGCGATCCTCTTCCATGCGGAATTATGGATCGTGGTACACGGCATCGGCACGATGATTGCGACCGACTATTTCAAATGGGAAAAGGAAACGATCAGTATGATCCTGTCCGATGTGTATTTCGGACTGCTACACAGATACAAGGAAAGGAAGGCAACATCCGATGGAGGGAATTGAGATCCGCGGACTTACAAAACGATACAAGGACACGACGGCGGTCGATCATCTGACGCTTTCGATCGCACCGGGGGAGCTATTCGCGCTTCTCGGCGTCAACGGTGCAGGCAAGACTACCACGGTCAAAATGCTCTCCTGCATCGTCGAGCCGAGCGAAGGGGACGCGACGTTAAACGGAGAGAGCATTTTGGGCGCGGCGAGAAAGGTGAAGGAGCAGATCGCGATCTCACCGCAGGAGACCTCGGTCGCGGCAAAGCTCTCGGTGCGGGAAAATCTCGAATTTATCGCGAGGATCCACGGCTTTTCAAAGGAAAAAACGGAAGAAAAGGTTCACGAGATGGAGGAATGCTTCCATCTGACCGAGGTGATGAAAAAAGCGGCAGGGAAGCTCTCGGGCGGATGGCAACGCAAAGTCAGCATCGCCATGGCGCTCATCACGGAGCCGCGCTTTCTTTTCCTCGACGAGCCGACGCTCGGACTCGACGTTCTTTCGCGGTATGACCTTTGGGACATCATCCGAACGCTGAAGGGAACGGTTACCGTGATCCTGACGACGCATTATATGGAAGAGGCGGAAGCGCTCTCCGACCGCATCGGTATTATGCGCGGCGGAAAGCTGATTACCGTCGGCACCACGGAACAGATCAAGCGGGAGACGGGTTGCGAAAAGTTTGAGGACGCGTTCATTCGGATCGTCAGACGGGAGGAAAGTGCAAGATGAAAGCCCTGATATTTTCAAAAAGAACCGCAAAGGAGATCTTGCGTGACCCGCTGACGCTGTTTTTCGGCATCGGATTTCCCGTGATCGTTCTGATCCTGCTCAGCACCATACAAGCAAATATTCCCGTCGAAATGTTCGAGATCCGTCACCTGACACCGGGAATCACGGTATTCGGACTGTCCTTCGTTTCGCTCTTCGGCGCTCTGCTCGTGGCAGGGGATCGCTCGAGTGCGTTTATTCTTCGCCTTTACACGACGCCGATGCGGGCGATCGACTACATTATCGACTATACCTGCCCGCTCCTGCCGTTCTCACTTTCGCAGGCGGCGGTATGCTATCTTGTCGCATTTTGCTTCGGACTCACGCCGACCGTCGGGATCCTGTGGGCGCTCCTGTTTCTTCTTCCCGTGTCTCTTCTGTTCATTTCGATCGGGTTGCTTTGCGGTTCAGTGCTGAACGCGGGGCAGATCGGCGGTATCTGCGGTGCGCTCCTCACCAACCTCTCGGCGTGGCTCTCGGGCGTATGGTTCGATATTTCCATGCTTGGCAAGGGATTTGAGACGGTGGCGAACATTCTTCCGTTCGTTCACGCGGTAGAATTAGAGCGCGCGGTACTGCTTTCGGAATTTTCGGGGATTTTGCCCGACCTTCCGATCGTTCTCGGGTGGAGTATTCTTCTTTTCGCCGCGGCGATATTCTTCTTCCTGCGGCAGATGAAAAAGCGCTGATCTCACGGAAACAAAATATTGCTCCCCTCATAGAATACTAACGAGGCAAAGAGTATCGCCTCGAATATCTATGCGAGACTTCTCGCAACAGGGAGAACAATATGCCGGAAAACAGAAATCTGACGAACGGTCTCGGCTGTGACGGGAAGGGCACGGTTTGCATCGACACCTACCGCGTCCTGGACTGCTGCCGCGACAGAGACTGCTTCGAAAACGCGCGCGTTTATCTCAGCGCCTTCGGCGAGGAAACTCTTGCGAACGCGACGAATGTGCGCACGCGCAGTGCGACCCTTCTTTGGGCGTATGTCGGTGTGAGCGAAGTGCCGTTCAACAACGGGTTCTATCAAATCACCGTCCGTTACTATATTCTGATCGAGTGCGAGGCCTGCCTCGGGCTCGGAAAGAGCCAGAACTTCGCCGGTATCGCCGTCGCGGAAAAGGACGTTATCCTTTACGGCGGTGAGGGAAGAGCGATCTCGTTCTCTTCCAGCCCGGAGAACGACTATTGCAACATCGGAAACATTGATACCGTCGGAAACAACGACCCCGTCGCTTATGTCGAGACCGTAGAGCCCGTGATCCTCGGCTCGAAGGTGGAATGCGCCTGCAACTGCGGTTGCACCTGCTCGGCGGGGGAGGCCATCGAATTCCCCGAGAGCATCCGTGAGCGCCTTGACGGCGAGATCGTACAGTCGAACGAGGGGCTTCACCTCTACATTTCGCTCGGTATCTTCTCGGTGGTTCGTATTCAGAGACCCGCACAGCTTCTCGTGCAGGCGACCGATTACAGCGTACCCGACAAGGAATGCACCCCCGCGACGAACGATGACGATCCGTGCTCGCTCTTCCGCACGATCGCGTTCCCCGTCGGACAGTTCCGCGGTACCGCCGGCGGTGAGACGCCCGAGCTACGCCGTCCGCACGGCGGTTGCGGCTGCAAGGGTTAACGACTGCTTTGCGCGGCGGAAGAAATACCGTCGCGCAAAAAGGTTAGCGGATCAAACAAAACGAGATGATAAGGCGATCTTCGCTTTATCATCTCGTTTTGCTTTTTACGGATCAAGCGGCGTTCCGGCATCGGAGGGGGAAGAGACGGTCGGAACGGCTCGATTCGGATTCTGACGCGCGATCTCGTATGCAAAGATCGTGGTCGCCGACGCGGCAGACAGGGAAGCGTGAAAATCCCTGCCGTAGTCGATCCTGACTAACAGATCGGCTTTTTCCACGAGCGCCTTTGAGATCCCTCGTTTTTCACCTCCGACGATCAAAAGGAGGGGAAGCTTCAACTCGCACCGACCGAGCACATGCTCGGTTCTTTCATCCGCACAAACGATGCGGTACCCGCGGGATCTGAAAAGGTCTGCGGCAAGGAGCGCGTCCGACGTAAACATGGGTAAGAGCTCCGATGCCCCCGCCGAGCTTCTGGCAACGACGCCCGCGGCGCTCATCCAGTTCCGTTCCGGAATTATGACGCCGTCGCACCCCATCGCGTAGAGAGAGCGAAGAGCATAGCCGAAATTGTACGGGTCCTCAATGCCTTGGATCATGACGTAAAAGCCGTTTTCCGAAAGGTCGGCGGCATCCGAAAGGCAGGGAAGAGGACGCTCCGAGGTCAATGCCACAATGCCGCCGTGCGAGGTCCCAAGCGTCATTTTCTCAAGCGTCTCGGCATCGGTCTCTTCTACGGAAAAACCAAGCTCTTTTGATACTGCCTTAAGATAACCTATATTTTTATAATTTTTTGTCAATCTATCGGCGTCATACAGGACCTTGAGAATGCGGCGGGTATTCCCGTTTTTTCGAATGCCGTCGATCAACGCCCGAAGGGAAGTCATCCCTTCAAAAAGTGTGGAATCCTGTTGCTTTTGTTCTTCTTTTTGCATATTTGAGCGGAACCTTTCATATAGTGGTAGCAGAGATCAAGACTGTGGGAGGCTTCCAATGCGTACAGACACGGAAAAGGAGCGTTGCGAGGTAATCGCGGAATATGTCATTGACACGGGCGATACCGTTCGCGCCGCCGCCACACATTTCGGAATCAGTAAAAGC
>CAVEOF010000037.1:0-20415 GCA_963617165.1 Coriobacteriaceae bacterium
TACTGAATAACCGCTTTTTCTTCTCTTGAGGACTCTCTCTTATTGCGACAGCCCCTTGTTTCTATTCTGCCGTTCAGATGACCACGGCATTTTCCGCTTCCGCTTCGTCATGCTCCGCGGCAACGCGCTGAACGTGATAAGCGTCAATGACGGCATTTTCCAGCTTCGCTCTGAAATCCGCGTTGATCGGATGAACGATGTCGCGGTATGTTCCGTCGGGATTCTTGCGGGAAGGCATTACGATGAAATAGCGCTCTCTCGCGTAAATGACCTTAATGTCATGAACGGCGAGGCAATCGTCAAAGGTGACGGAGACGACGGCTTTCATCGGACCTTCGTCGAAAAACTTTCTGATTTTGATGTCTGTGATCTGCATTTGAGAATTCCTTTCCTGCGTTGTAAACTTTTTTCAGCTACTGCATATAGTATACAATATCCGCACGGAAATATTCACCTTATATTTTGAATGATCCGTTTTGTTTTTGAAAATTATAAGTGTACAAACTTTGAACTTGAAAGAAAAGCGTCAAATACTGTTGAAACCTTGATTTTTCGCCCTATTATCAAGAGGAAAGGACGCCCTGCGGGCGAGTGAAAGCCATGCCGCTCACACATTCCGGGATCCCCGTCGAAGCGCTCCGCGCGCTTCTCGAAAACCACGATCTTCCCATCCTTTTCGTCGGCATCGGCGGCGTCTCCATGCGCACGCTCGCCGTGTATGCCGCCCGCCTCGGCTATCCCGTGCGCGGGTGCGACAGGGAGGAGAGCCCCGCCGTCGACGCGCTCCGCGCCGCGGGCATTTTCGTCACCTCGCACCACGCGGCGGAGAACGTCCGCGGCGCGGGGCTCGTCGTCTATACCCTAGCTCTGCGGGAGGACGCGCCCGAGCTCGTGTACGCGCGGGAGCACCGTATTCCCGCCGTCTCCCGCGCCGAATTTCTCGGCGTCCTCATGACCCGTTTTTCTGTGCGCATCGGCGTCTCCGGCTCTCACGGGAAGAGCGGCACCACGGCGAAGATCGCATCCGTTTTCCGCCTCGCGGGCAGACGCCCGACGGTCTTCTGCGGCGCTCCGCTCCCGTCGGGAGAGGCATATTTGTTCGGCGGTGAGGAGACGCTCATTTACGAGGCGTGCGAGTATCGCGATTCCTTCCTTCACTTTTTTCCGACCCTTTCGGTCTTTCTGAATCTGGAACTCGATCACACCGACTATTTCCCGAGTATCGAAGCCCTGCGGGCGTCCTTCCTCACCGCCGCGGACAGAAGCCCCGTCACTCTTCTGAACGCCGACGACGAAAACCTTCGCGAGATCGCGCGAAAGACCGTGAGCCGTCCCGTCCTCTTCGGAGAAGGGGAGGGGTACGATTTCGGCTACCGTGTGTTGGTGGTCGAGCACGGCTACGTCACCCTTCGCGCGTATGAAGGGGGAGAGGCGCTCGGCGACGTGACGCTCGGCACCGCGGGACGCTTTCAGGCGGTCAATGCCACCGCCGCGATCGCCGCCGCTCGCCTTTCGGGCATTCCGTTTTCCTATCTGCAAACGGCACTCGCGGGAGATACGGGGATCCCGCGGCGGCTCGAACGGCTCGGCACCTATGACGGGCGTCCCGTCTATTACGATTACGCGCACCATCCGACCGAGCTTCGCGCCGTGATGTCCACCGTGCGGGAGATGACGGGCGGGGATGTCACCGTCATTTTCTCTCCGCATACCTATTCCCGCACGGCGGCGCTCTTTTCGGAGTTTGTCGCGGCGCTGCGTACGGCGGCGTTTTCCGTCCTGACGCCAATCTACCCCGCAAGGGAAGCGCCGATCCCGGGCATCACCTCCGAGGCGCTCGCACACGCCGTCGGTGAGCGCGCCGTCGCCCTCCCCGCGTCCGATGCCGTCGATTACGTGCGCGCGCATACGAAAGGAGCGATCCTTCTTCTCGGTGCGGGCGACCTCTCCGTTCCTCTCGCGGCGATACGCGAGCGGCTCGACGGAAAGGCGGAGAAAAAATTTTCGGAAAAATCCGAAAATCCTCTTGACAACCCTCCCCGTTCGGTGTAAAATACCGTTGAACGAAACATACTGAAAGCGAGGTGAGACCGCATGGGCGACGACCGAAGTAGCAAGGTACATATACCGTATACCGACGCGCATCATCCGCGGTCTCGCACCCGCGGAGCAGAATTCCGAGGGTGACCTCGGGCGGGAATCGGCGACCACGGCGGAAGTATGCCGTGGCGCGGGTACCTTCTTTTTGCGCGCGTCGACGATGCGCGCTTTTTCGTTTTCCGCAGAAAACGAAATCAGAGAAAAGAGGATACTTACATGCAGGAAAACGAAAACCGCGCGGAAGATACGCGCGACACGCATGACACCGAGGACCTTGCAGAGATCGCGGAGCGCCTGCGCCAAAGGATCGACGAGAGGGATTTTTCCTCCTTCCGTGAGGAGATCTCCACGCTGAACCCGACCGACATCGCCGAGCTGTTCGACGAGATCCCCGAGGAATACGAGGGACGCTTCTTCCGCCTTCTTTCGAAAGAGGACGCGGCGCGCGCCTTCGTCGACATGGATCCCGAGCATCAGAAGAAGATCATCAATTCCTTCACCGACCGCGAGCTTGCCGAGATCCTCGATGAGCTCTTCCTCGACGATACCGTCGACATCATCGAGGAGATGCCCGCGAATGTCGTGAAGAGGATCCTCCGCAATTCCACCCCCGAAAACCGTAACATCATCAACCAGCTTCTCCGTTATCCGAAGGACAGCGCGGGCACCATCATGACGACCGAGTATGTCCGCTTCACAAAGAACATGACGGTGGAGGAGGCGCTCGCACACATCCGCCGCGTCGCCATCGATAAGGAGACCATCTACACCTGCTACGTCACGGATAAGGACAGGCACCTTCTCGGTATCGTCACCGCGAAGGCACTCATGATCTCCCCCCTCACGACCCGCCTTGAGGACATCATGGAGGAAAACGTCATTTCGGTCGATACCGAGGACGATAAGGAGGACGTCGCGAAGAAATTCGACCGTTACGGCTTTCTTGCCCTGCCCGTCGTCGACAGGGAGAACCGCCTCGTCGGTATCATCACCATCGACGACGCCATGAGCGTTATCCACGAAGAGACGGAGGAGGACTTCGCGAAGATCGCGGGTATGACGCCCACCGAGACGACCTATCTGAAAACGGGACCCTTCCGCCTCTTCTTATCGAGAATTCCGTGGCTTCTTCTTCTGATGATCTCCGCCACCTTCTCGAGTACCATTCTGAACCGCTTCGAGGCGGCGCTCCCCGCCGTTCTCATCCTCTTCGTCCCCATGCTCATGGACACGGGCGGCAACGCGGGCGGGCAGTCCTCCGTCACCGTGATCCGCGGCATCTCACTCGGAGAGCTCTCTTTCTCCGATCTTCTGTCCGCCGTGTGGAAGGAGCTGCGCGTCGGCATTCTCTGCGGCGGCGCCCTCGCGGTCGTTTCCTTCGGCAAGGTCATGCTCGTCGACCACCTGATCATGCAGAACCCCGCGGTCACCGTGACCGTTGCGCTTGCCGTCGCGCTGTCTCTCGCTCTGACCGTCATCGTCGCGAAGCTGATCGGCGCGCTTCTGCCTCTCCTCGCCGCGAAGGTCGGACTCGACCCCGCTGTCATGGCATCCCCCTTCATCACCACCATCGTCGACGCACTCTCTCTTCTTCTTTACTTCGTTATCGCCGGAAACGTCTTCGGCTTGTAAAACCGTAAAGACTGTAATAAGATGTAAAAACGCAAAGAATTGTAAAGAAAACTTTTCAAACAAGCAGAAAAATCCCCGATTCACAAAAGTGAATCGGGGATTTTTCGCGAGTTAGGCGGCTTGCTCTTCGATACCGAGAGACGCCTTTTTTGATGTCTCGCTGATATAGTCGAGCGGGTTGACCGTCTCGCCGTTTGCGCGGATGGCAAAGTGCAGGTGCGGCTCCTCGGCAAGCTCCGAGACCGCGGTGTCACCGATGGTACCGAGCTTGTCTCCCGCCTTCACGGCAGTGCCCTCGGCGATGCCGTCGGCGAGCGTCTTGTCAAGGTTCGAGTACACGCTGACGATACCGCCCTCGTGTGTCACCTCGACCGTCGTTCCGAGCATCGCGTCGGCGTAGATCTTCGTGACCGTACCGGGTGCGCTTGCGAAGACCTCGGCGCCCTCGTCCGCCATGATGTCAATGCCCGTGTGCATCTTCCATGCACCGAGCGTCGTCGAGAAGACGGGCATCGTGAGCGAGTGCGGCATCGTTACCTTTCCGACAAGGGGAGCGACAAAGACGAGCGGCTCCTTCACGTCGTCCTTCGGAGGCGTTTCGGGCTCGTTTTGCTTGTTGTCGTTGTCGCTGACGGGCGGGTTCTCGTCGGGGGGCGTGTCCACCGGCTTTCTGTTGGCTGCGGCGACGATGCCGACGACGATGGCGCTGATGCAGAGGATGGCGATGACCGCTCCGTAGACGATCTTTGATGTCAGGGGCAGGTCGCTGAACTTGAATTTCTTTTCCATGATCCTTTTCCTTTCCTGTTTTCTGTTGGTATTCTTTTCAACTTCGCCCCCTTTTATTCATAAATTTCCCGCTTTGTCCGACAAATCGGAAAAATCGGAAAAATTGCGCTTCGCGAAGGGAACTTTCGACAAAAATATTGACAAGCCGCACCTTTTGCGTTATAATATGTAAATACTTTATTTATTTTGTGGAGACATTCATGAATAAAATTTCTCTTGCAGGCGACCTCGGAAGCGGGAAGAGCACCATCGCGAAGATCCTGATCGAGCGCCTCGGCGCGGAATATTATTCCACGGGCGCTATCGTCCGCGAGATCGCGAAGAAGCACGGCATGACCGTCCTCGCGCTCAACGAGTACATGGAGACGCACCGCGAGATCGACCGTGAGATCGACGACGGGCTCCGCCGCCTCGGCGACGATCCCCGCGCCCTCGTGATCGATTCCCGTATGGCGTGGCACTTTACGGCGGGCACCTTTAAGGTCTATCTGTCCACCGACCCCGAGACGAGCGCACTGCGTATCATGAAGGAGCACCGCGTCGGCGAGCACGCCGATACCCTCGCCGCGACGATCGCCGAGACGGCGAGTCGCAGGGCGAGCGAGAAGAAGCGCTATTTCGAGCTCTACGGCGTGAACATCAAGGATCTGACCAACTACGACCTCGTCGTCGATACGACGAAGGCGGCACCCGCGGACATCGCGGAGGCGATCCTTTGCGCGTTTGAAAGAAAGAACGCGGGCGAGCCTTATGCGCCCCTCCTTCTTTCGCCCGAGCGCATCTACTACGAGGACGACGCGCCCGACGAAGAAAAGGTGCACGCCCTTCTTGCCGCGATGGAGCGGGGAGAGACGCTGCCCCTTGCCGAGGTCTGTGAGACCGACGGGGAATTCCGCCTGATCGGGGGCGCGGAGAGCGTGCTCGCCTACGTGCTCGGGGAAGAGAAATTTTTGCCCGCCCGCCTCGTGCCGGTGCCCGAGGGGACGGAGGAGAAGACCTACGTTCGCATGAAAGACTCTCTTTGAGTTTTGAAAGGATAGGATATGCAAAAGCTGAAACAACAGATCGCCGAAGCGATCGTCGCCTCCGCGACGAGGAAATTTCCCGCATCGGCACTGACCGCCGCCGAGGTGGCGGCGAATCTCGAATACCCGCCCGATGCCGCGATGGGCGACCTCGCCCTTCCGTGCTTCCGCCTCTCCCGTGCCCTTCGCCGTTCGCCGAAGGAGATCGCGGAGACCCTCGCCGAGGACGTCTCCTGTGAGGGCGTCGCGGGTGTCGACGCGGTGAACGGGTATCTCAATTTCCGCATCGATCCCGCCGTGCTCGCCTCCCGTGTGATCCGGGAGATCTTCGAGAACGAGTCCTACGGCTCGCCGATGACGGGCGTCGGAAAGACGGTCGTACTCGACTATTCCTCCCCCAACGTTGCGAAGCCCTTTCACATCGGGCACCTCGGCACGACCGTGATCGGTCATTCGCTGAAGCTTCTGCACGAATTCGCGGGCTACCGCTGTATCGGCATCAACTACCTCGGCGACTGGGGCACCCAATTCGGAAAGCTGATCGTCGCCTATAAGCTCTGGGGAGATAAGGACGCGGTAGAGGCAGGGGGCGTCGACGCCCTCGTCGCCCTGTACGTCCGCATCAACAACGAGATCAAGGCGGAGGAGGACGCCTCCCTCGCGAAAGACCCGAACGGGAAGAAGTCCTCGCACCTTGCCGACCTTGCCCGCGCCGAATTCAAGAAGCTCGAGGAGCACGACGAGGAGAATCTCGCGCTCTGGAAGTGGTTCGTCTCGGTCAGCCTCAAGGAATACGAGAAGACCTACCGCCTGCTCGGTATCACCTTCGACAGCTATAAGGGAGAATCCTTCTATACCGATAAGATGCCCGCCGAGGTGGAAAAGCTCCGCCGGTCGGGGCTTCTCACGATCGACGACGGCGCGTCCATCGTCGACCTCTCGAAGTGGAACATGCCCCCCTGCCTGATTCTGAAGCGGGACGGCTCCACCCTCTACCCGACGAGAGACATCGCCGCCGCCGTCTATCGGCAGAATTCCTATCATTTCGATAAAGCCATCTATGTCACGAGCGCCGCGCAGTCTCTGCACTTCGCCCAGTGGTTCAAGGTCGTGGAGCTGATGGGCTACGACTGGTACGACCGCCTCGTCCACGTCCCCTACGGCACCGTCAGCATCAACGGGATGAAGCTCGCGACCCGTACGGGCAACGTCATTCTTCTGAAGGATCTCTTTGCCGAAGCGATCTCCCGCGTCGAGGAGATCGCGAAGGAGAAGCACCCCGACCCCGCGGAATGTCACGCCATCGCCGAGAAGGTCGGCGTCGGCGCCATTATCTTCTATTATCTTTCAAACAACCGGATGCGCGACATCAACTTCATGATGGAGGACGCGCTCACCTTTGACGGCAACACGGGTCCCTATGCCCAGTATACCTACGCGCGCACCTGCTCGGTGCTCGAGAAGGCGCCGGGCGCGCATCGTATGACGGACGCCCCTCTTTCCCCGAAGGAGGGAGAGCTCGTCAAGACCCTCGCCCTCTTCCCCGAGAAGATCGAGGCGGCGCTCGCGGACTATGAGCCCTCGGTCGTCACCCGTTATATTCTCGACCTGTGCGCGGCGTACAACGGCTTCTATCACGATTGCCCGATCCTCACCTCGGAGAACGAGGCGGAGCGGGAGAACCGTCTCGCACTCACCGACGCGACCCGACGCGTCCTCGGACGCGCTCTGCATCTCATCTGTATGCAGACGCCCGAAAAGATCTGATCACACGCTAATAAAACGCCGCCATGCGGCAGGAGGTATTTATGTCAGGACATTCCAAGTGGAATAATATCAAGCACAAAAAGGAGAAGTCGGATGCCGCAAAGGCGAAGATCTTCACCAAGATCGGAAAGGAAATGGCGGTCGCCATCAAGGCGGGCGGCCCCGACCCGACCGTGAACGGCAAGCTGCGCGACCTCATCGCGAAGGCGAAGGCGAACAACGTCCCGAACGACAACATTCAGAGAACCATCAAGAAATTCTCGGAGAACAACGACGTCGTTTACGAGGAGATCAGCTACGAGGGCTACGGTCCCTCGGGTGTCGCGATCATCGTCGAGACCTCGACCGACAACCGCAACCGTACCGCGGGCAATGTGCGCGCGTGGTTCAATAAGTACGGCGGCAACATGGGACAGAACGGATGCGTCTCCTTCATGTTCGAGGAGAAGGGCGTGATCACCATCATCGACGAGGACGACGAGCTTGACGAGGATAAGGTCATGGAGGACGCGCTCGAATGCGGCGCCGAGGACATCAAGTCGGATGACGGCGAGTATTCCATCTACACAGCCCCCGACGATCTTGACAGCGTCCGCGACGCCATCATCGCGCTCGGCTACCGCATCGACACCGCCGACCTCGCGAAGGTCCCGTCCACTTACGTTACCCTCGAGAATCCCGAGGACATCGAGAACATGGAGAAAATGCTCGATAAATTCAACGAGGACGACGATGTTAACGCCGTATATACCAACTGGGACAACTGAAAATCTCTGTCGCAAACGAATTCCGTTTGCGGCGAGCTTTTTTCGTGAGGTTTGAATACACTCGGAGCGAACAAAGAAGTGCGGCGGATTTGCTACGCAGATTTCCGCCGTGTAGCCGCATCGTAAATTTTTTTCGCACGGGGCGGAATCTTTGAAAAACCGAAGATTTCTTCTTGACAAATTTCGCCCGATATGGTACACTGAAAGCAGAAAATTCTACCCGTAAGGAGGATATATTCATGGGAATCATCAAGGCTACACTCTCCGCCATCGGCGGCGGTCTCGCCGATCAGTGGATCGAGGCGTTCGAGGCGGACAACATGGGAGATACCACCGTCTTTACCAAGGGCGTGAAGGTCCGCAGAAACGATAAGAGAAACAGCAACAAGAAGGGGACGGAGGACTTCATCACCGACGGCTCGCTCGTCCACGTTTACCCGAACCAGTTCATGATCCTCGTCGACGGCGGTAAGATCGTCGACTACACCGCGGAGGAAGGATATTATAAGGTAGACAACAAGGCGGCGCCTTCTCTTTTCAACGGCAACCTCGGCGGCGCCATCAAGGAGAGCTTCTCCCGTATCAAGTACGGCGGCATCCCGACGCAGAAGCAGAAGATCTTCTTCATCAACCTTCAGGAGATCAAGGGGATCCGCTTCGGCACCCGTACCCCCGTCAACTATTTCGACAACTTCTACAATTCCGAGCTCTTCCTGCGCGCGCACGGTACATACTCGGTAAAGATCACCGATCCCGTCAAATTCTATTCGGAAGCCATTCCGAAGAACGCCGACCGCGTCGAGATGGACGAGATCAACGAGCAGTACCTCTCGGAATTTCTCGAAGCGCTCCAGAGCGCCATCAATAAGATGTCCGCCGACGGCATCCGCATCTCCTACGTCACGTCGAAGTCCCGCGAGCTCTCCGATTACATGGCGACCGAGCTTGACGAGGAATGGAAGGCGATGCGCGGCTTCGAGGTGCAGGCGGTCGGTATCGCGAGCATCTCCTACGACGACGACTCGAAGGAGCTCATCAACATGCGCAACAAGGGCGCCATGCTCGGTGACGCCTCGGTCAGAGAAGGCTACGTGCAGGGAAGCATTGCCCGCGGAATGGAAAACGCGGGGAAGAGCGGTAACGCCGCCGGCTCCTTCATCGGCATGGGCGTCGGTATGGGCGCGGCAGGCAACTTCATGGCGAGCGCCTCCGAGACCAATCGCGAGCAGATGAAGGCACAGAAGGAGAGCGCCGCCGCGGGCGGATGGGTCTGCTCCTGCGGCGCGAAGAATACGGGCAAATTCTGCGCCGAGTGCGGGAAGTCGAAGCCCGAGGAGGGCTGGACCTGCTCCTGCGGCGCGAAGAATACGGGTAAATTCTGCTCCGAATGCGGAAAGCCCCGTCCCGCCGACAGCTGGATCTGTTCCTGCGGTGCAAAGAACCCCGCTTCCGCGAAATTCTGCGGAGAGTGCGGAAAGAAGCACGAATAAATGGCAACCGTAACCTATCGTTGCCCGAACTGCGACGCGGGTCTTGTCTTTGACGCGAATACGCAGAAATTCGTCTGCGAGTTCTGTCTTTCCGACTTTACGAAGGAAGAGCTTGACAAGACCGCGAGCGCGGAGAGGGCGGAGAAGCAGGCAGAGGCGGATGCCGCCTTTTCCGAGTCCGTCAGAGAGTATCACTGCCCCTCCTGCGGGGCGGAGGTCGTGACGGATAAGGAGACGGTCGCGAACTTCTGCTACTACTGCCACAATCCCGTCGTCCTGACCGACCGCGTGAGCGGCGTCATGCGTCCCGCGAAGGTCATCCCCTTCAAATTCGATAAAAAGGGCGCCGTCGACGCCTTCCTCGCCTATGCGAAAAAGAAGCACTTCCTGCCGAAGAACTATTTCGACGACGCGCAGGTGGATAAGATGTCGGGCGTCTACTTCCCCTATTGGGTCACCGATGCCGACGCCACGGGGCATTACCACGCGCGCGGTCACCGCGTGCGCACATGGCGCGCGGGGGACTACCAATACACCGAGGTCAGAGATTACGATGTCTATCGCCGCGGCGAGATCCATTTCGAGGACATCACCACCTCGGCGCTCTCCACCGCGGATAAAAAGATGCTCGAGGGCATCCTGCCGTACCCCTCGGATGCGCACGTCGATTTCGACATGCCCTATCTTCTCGGCTATCAGGCAAAGAAGAGGGACATCGAGCGCGACGCTCTGACGGGCGAGGTTCGCGGAAGGATGCAGAGTTACGCGAGAACGCTCCTTTCCGATACCGCAAACAATTATACCTCGAAGGACGGAGAGCGCTGTGACCTTCTCGTCGGTCACGCCGCGTGGGAATATACCCTGCTCCCCGTGTGGATCCTGACCTATCGCGACAGAAAAGACAAGATCTTCACCTACGCGATGAACGGCTATACGGGAAAGATCTACGGCGAGCTGCCCGTCAGCTTTTGGAAGATCTTCTTCCTCGCGCTCGGCACCTTCGCCGCCGCCTTCCTTATCTTTTTCTTGATCGGGAGGTTCTTCTTCTGATGAAAAGAAAAGTTTTGTTGGCATTTTTGTGCATTTCTCTGCTGCTGTGCACGATGTTTTCGACCGTCGTCTTTGCCGAGACGGAGGCGACGTCGACCGGAATTTCCGAGCCTGTTTTTTATGACGACGGTTTTCTTTCGACCGCAGAGCGGGCGACGGTGATCCGCACGCTCACCGACGCGCAGGAGAAGACGGGGCTTCACTTCGGCGTTCTTCTCTATGTTGACTCGTCGGACGGCGGCGCATATCATCGTAGTATGAAAGACGAGGACAGCGTTCTTCTCCTCATCACGCGCGAGAACGGTATCTATTACTATGAGATGTTTGCTTACGGCGAGGCATATGATGTCCTTCATCGAAAAGCAGACGCCATTCTTGATAATGACGATGTGTATGACAACATCAAGAGCGGCGAATTCGTCGCGGGAATTACGGCTTTTGTAAATCTTACCACGGACGCGTATCTTCCCGACCCGAACGCCGAGGCGAAGCATACCGTTCGCGTCGTGGTGATCTCGATCCTTCTCGCCCTCGTGTGTGCGGGTGCCGCCGCGGGCGGTGTCGTCTATCACTATAAAAAGAAGCTGAAAGCGCCGATCTACCCCCTCGACCGCTTTGCACGGATGAAGCTTGTGGATCAGGGCGATACCTTTATCACGGCGCATGTCACGCGCGTTCGCGTCTCCTCTCCTTCGAATTCCTCGGGCGGAGGCAAGAGTGGCGGTGGCGGAGGAGGAAGCCTCGGAAAACGCTGACGGAGTTTCCGCCCCGCAAGCGGGTGCGCCCGTCATTCGGTGCGTCCGTCAACACGCAACAAGAAAAACCGTATAGAATACGAAAAAGATCGGGAAAGGAAACCATGTCCCGATCTTTTTTGTCGCTTGTGCAAAACGGTGTCTCTACGACAGCCCTTCCGATCTTCACAATTTGTCGAAGGATGAAATTTCTCGGAGCAATCCCTTTACATTTTAAGAAAAGCGGTGTATAATAAGAAGGTACCCTATGAAACGGAGGCGCGCCATGCACGACGGAAAATTTCATCTGAAAAGCGAATACCGCCCGACGGGCGATCAGCCGCAGGCAATCGCGGGACTGATCTCGGGCATCGAGGCGGGCGAGCGTGCGCAAACCCTGCTCGGCGTCACCGGTTCGGGAAAGACCTTCACCATGGCGAACGTCATCGCCGCCGTGAACCGACCGACCCTCGTCCTCGCACACAATAAGACGCTCGCCGCTCAGCTTTGCACCGAGTTCCGCGAGTTTTTCCCCGAGAATGCCGTCGAGTATTTCGTCTCCTATTACGACTATTATCAGCCCGAAGCCTACATTCCCGGCAAGGATATGTATATCGAAAAGGACGCGATGATCAACGACGAGATCGATATGCTGCGACACAGCGCGACCTCCGCGCTCTTTGAGCGGCGCGACGTTATCATCGTCTCCTCCGTCTCCTGTATCTACTCTCTCGGTGATCCCTCGGAGTATCAGGGACTCTTGATCTCTCTGCGCCCGGGACAGCAGATGACGCGGGACGAGCTCGTGCGCCGTCTCGTCTCTATCAGCTACGAGCGCAACGACATGAACTTCATCCGTGATAAATTCCGCATCCGCGGCGATACCGTCGAGGTCTATCCCGCCTCGGGAAAAGAAGAGGCGATCCGCATCGAATTCTTCGGCGACGAGATCGACCGCCTTTCTAAGATCAATACCGTCACGGGTGAGGTTAAGGAGACGCTCTCCTACGCCGCGATCTTCCCCGCGACGCACTATGCCGTCTCGGACGAGAAGAGGGAAGCCGCCCTTCTCGAGATCGAAGAAGAGATGAAGGAGCGCGTCGAATTCTTCAAGAGTCAGAACAAGCTCATCGAGGCGCAGAGAATCGAAGAAAGAACCCGCTACGACATCGAAATGTTAAGAGAAGTTGGCTTTTGCTCGGGTGTCGAGAACTATTCCCGCGTTCTTTCGGGACGCGCGCCGGGGAGCACACCGTATACGCTTCTCGACTATTTTCCCGATGATTTTATCATGTTCATCGACGAGTCGCACGTCACGCTCCCGCAGGTGCGGGGCATGAGCGGCGGTGACTATGCAAGAAAGAAGAACCTCGTCGAGTACGGCTTCCGCCTTCCGTCCGCCTTCGATAACCGTCCTCTGTTCTTCGAGGAATTCGAAGAGAAGATCCGTCAGGTCGTCTTTGTCAGCGCGACCCCGGGATCCTACGAGAAGGCGGAGAGCACGAACATCGTGGAGCAGCTCATCCGTCCGACGGGACTTGTCGATCCCGAGATCTCCGTCCGCCCGATCGAGGGGCAGGTCGACGATCTCATCGGCGAGATCCGCGCCACCGTTGCCCGCGGGGAAAAGGTGCTCGTCACCACCATGACAAAGAAGATGGCGGAGGATCTCACCGAGTACCTTTCCACGCACGCGATCAAGGTCAAATATATTCACCATCAGGTTGAGACCATCGAGCGGATGCAGATCATCCGCGATCTCCGCCTCGGAGAATTCGACGTTCTCGTCGGCATCAACCTTCTGCGCGAGGGACTCGATATTCCCGAGGTCTCCCTCGTCGCGATCCTCGACGCCGATAAGGAGGGCTTCCTCCGCAGTGAGACCTCCCTCATTCAGACGGTCGGACGCGCCGCTCGTAACGTGAACGGACACGTCATCATGTACGCCGATACGATCACGGGCTCCATGCGCGGCGCCATCGATGAGACGAACCGCCGCCGCGCGATCCAAATGCGCTATAACGAGGAGCACGGCATCACCCCCGCCACCATCCGCAAGAAGGTCGCCGACGTTATCGAGATCGGCAAGAAGCCCGAGCGCGAGGGAAAGAAGAAGCTCACCGCCAAGGAGCGCGCCGACCTCATCGAGCGTCTGACCGCCGAAATGCGCGAGGCGTCCCGCACGCTCGAATTCGAGAAGGCGGCGTTCCTCCGCGACCGCATCCGCGACCTCAAAACCACAAAATAAACCGAATACAGGAAGTTACCATGGCAAAAAATATCGTGATCAAAGGCGCCCGCGTCAACAATCTGAAAAATATCGATCTCACCGTCCCGCGGGACAAGCTCGTGATCTTTACGGGACTTTCGGGAAGCGGAAAGTCCTCGCTCGCCTTCGATACCCTTTACGCCGAGGGGCATCGCCGCTTCGTCGAGAGCCTCTCGTCTTATGCGAGAATGTTCCTCGGACAGATGGATAAGCCGGACGTCGACCTCATCGAGGGGCTCTCGCCCGCGATCTCCATCGATCAGAAGACCACGTCGAAGAATCCCCGTTCCACCGTCGGCACGGTCACCGAAATCTACGACTACCTGCGTCTTTTGTATGCCCGCATCGGCATCCCGCACTGTCCCGTCTGCGGCAAGGAGATCAAGCAGCAGTCCCTCGACCAGATCGTCGAGCGCATTTTGGCGCTCCCCGAGGGCACGCGCTTTCTCGTCCTCGCCCCCGTCGTCAGGGCACAGAAGGGAACGCAGGAGAAGGTCTTCGCCGACGCGAAGAAGAGCGGCTACACCCGCGTCCGCGTCGACGGCAACCTGTACGACCTCACCGAGGAGATCCGTCTCGATAAAAATCAGAAGCATACCGTCGATATCGTGCTCGACCGCCTCGTTCTGCGCGGCGACATCCGCTCCCGCCTCTCCGATTCGGTCGAGAGCGCTCTGCGTGCCGCCGACGGCAGGGTGACGATCGCCACTGTTCCCCGCGACGGCGAGGAAGCAAAGGAATTCGGCTTTTCGCAGAAATACGCCTGCGAGGAGCATCAGATCGACTTTCCCGAGCTTGAGCCGCGCATGTTCTCCTTCAATAACCCCATCGGTGCCTGCCCCGAATGTGCGGGCATCGGAAACAAGCAACGCATCTCGACCGCAAAGCTCGTTCCGCATCCCGAGCTCTCTCTCCGCGAGGGGGGCATTGCCGCGAACGGCTTCCGCACCATGACCGAGGACTCGTGGACGGGACCTCTCGTCGCCGCGGTCGGCGCGGATTACGGCTTTACTCTCGATACTCCTCTTGCGGATTTCACCGAGGAGCAGATGCATGTCCTCATGTACGGCGCGGGCGACAAAAAATACCGCGTTACCCGCTATTTCGGAAAAGAGGGAAAGGAACAATTCACGACCTACGACGGCATCGTTCACATCATCGAGAAGCGGATGCGCATGGCGGGCGGCGACTATTATCAGGAATTCGTCGAGGAGGTTCCTTGCCCGCGTTGCAAGGGACGCCGCCTCTCGGATGCCGTGCTTTCCGTCACGGTCGGCGGCTTGAATATTGACGAGATCTGCCGACTTCCGATTACGAAAATGATCGATTTTGTAAACGATCTTTCACTTTCCGAGCAGGAAATGACCATCGCCAAGGAGGTTTTGAAGGAGATCAAGGCGCGCCTTAACTTCCTTCGGAGCGTCGGACTCGATTATCTGAACCTCGCGAGGACCGCGGGCACTCTTTCGGGCGGCGAGGCACAGCGGATCCGCCTTGCCACGCAGATCGGCTCCGCGCTGACGGGCGTCCTTTACATCCTCGACGAGCCGAGCATCGGACTTCATCAAAGGGATAACGGTAAGCTCATCCGCACGCTCAAAAACCTTCGTGACATCGGGAACAGCGTTATCGTCGTCGAGCACGACGAGGAGACCATGCGCAAGGCGGATTATATCGTCGACATCGGACCGGGCGCGGGCATTCACGGGGGCGAGGTCGTCGCCGCGGGCACGCCCGAGGAGGTCGCGAAGAACCCTGCGTCGATCACGGGCGCCTACCTTTCGGGACGGAAGTGCATCCCCGTGCCGAAGACCCGCCGCACGGGCAACGGGCACGTGCTGACGGTGCACGGCGCCGCCGAGAACAACCTGAAGCACATCGACGTTTCCTTCCCCCTCGGTACCTTCATCGCCGTCACGGGCGTGTCGGGAAGCGGGAAGTCCTCCCTCGTCAACTCCGTACTTTATAAGACGCTTGCGAAGACGCTGAACCGCTCCACCACCTATCCCGGCAAGTGCGACGGCGTCACGGGGATGGAATATCTCGATAAGGTCATTGCCATCGATCAGAGCCCCATCGGGCGCACCCCGCGCTCCAACCCCGCCACCTATACGGGGCTTTTCACCGACATCCGCGAGCTCTTTGCCCGCACGCAGGACGCGAAGGCGCGTGGCTACGACGCGGGCAGATTCTCCTTCAACGTGAAGGGGGGCAGATGCGAGGCGTGTCAGGGCGACGGCGTGATGTGCATCGAGATGAACTTTTTACCCGACGTTTACGTCAAATGCGAGGTCTGCAAGGGCAAGCGCTATAACCGCGATACCCTCGAGGTCAAATACAAGGGCAAGAGCATTTACGACGTTCTCGAAATGAGCGTCGAGGAAGGGCTCGCCCTCTTTGCCGATCTCCCGAGGCTCAAAAAGAAGCTGCAAACGCTCTATGACGTCGGACTCGGCTATATCAAGATCGGACAGTCCTCCACCACTCTTTCGGGTGGTGAGGCGCAGAGAGTCAAGCTCGCGACCGAACTCGCCCGCCATTCGACGGGGAAAACCATTTATATCCTCGACGAGCCGACCACGGGGCTTCACACCGAGGACGTGTCGAAGCTGATCACCATCCTCGACCGTCTCGCCGATGCGGGCAATACCGTCGTCGTCATTGAGCATAACCTCGATCTGATCAAGACCGCCGATCATATCATCGACCTCGGACCCGAGGGCGGAGACGCGGGCGGAACGGTGATCGCCGAGGGCACGCCCGAGGAGGTCGCCGCGTGCGAGAATTCCTATACGGGACAGTATCTCAGAGAAAAGCTCGGAATGAAGTGACGACCGACGCGCGATAAAGTGAACGCCGACGCGCGACCGCTTGCGTCTGTCACCGATCTTCGAGCCGCACAGCCCGAAACATTTTCCTCATCGCGCAGATCTTACAATCGGCGGCACGAGAGCTTCTTTCGGAAAAGTGACGAAAGAGAGCTCTCCCGCAAAGCCTTTATCACGGGCGCAAAAAACTTCACGAAAGGAAATCACGGCATGTATTACGGTACCATCAAGAAAAACGACATTGCCAACGGCGAGGGCATCCGCACCTCCCTCTTCGTTAGCGGTTGCCGCAACGCCTGCAAGAACTGTTTCAATCGGGAAACGTGGGCGTTTGATTACGGCACGCCCTTCACGAAGGAGACCGAGGAGGAGATCTTCGCCACCTTTGAGAATCCCGTGATCGCGGGGCTGACCGTCCTCGGCGGTGAACCGATGGAGCCCGAAAATCAGCGGGCGATCCTTCCGTTTCTTCGCGAAATGCGTCGCCGCTTCCCGAAGAAGAGCATTTGGATCTATACGGGCAATCTCTATGAGGAGCTCATCGGCGAGCGCGGGGAACACCCGAAGCATCTGGACATCACAAACGAGCTGCTCTCCTACGCCGACATTCTCGTCGACGGACGGTATGTTGAGGAGGAGAAGAGCATCGGACTCCGCTTTCGCGGCTCGGCGAATCAGAGGATCATCGACCTCGACAAGACCCGTAAGGAAGGAAAGATCGTCATTTGGGACGGTTGCAAGGAAGATAAGATCTACCGAAAGTAAAAAAGCCGAACCACGGCGAGCGCGAGCCGAAGGATGATCGACCGAGATAAGCCCCTTGCGGCGGCGGTTATCATTCGGGGCGATGATGAAAAAAGACCTCTCAAAAGCGAACCACCGCCCGTCCCTTCCGTGCATCTGCATTGTCATGGTGCGAAGCGCCGTTTGACGAAGCGCGGATCTTGCCTCTCTCATAAAGGCTGACCCGCAAACAAAAAATAAGGAGACACCACAATGAAAGTAAAATTCACAAAGCTCGACCCCCGCGCCACCATGCCCACCTACGGCTCCGCCTCGGCGGCCGGCGCCGACCTCTACGCACTTTCGGGCGAGGACATCGAGATCCCCCCGCACAAGACCGTGATGATACATACGGGGCTCGCCATGGAGCTTCCCGAGGGCTATTGCGGCTTGATCTTCGCCCGCTCGGGCATCGCCTCGAAGCGCGGACTCGCCCCTGCCAATAAGGTCGGCGTCGTCGACTCGGATTACCGCGGCGAATTCATGGTCGCCCTTCACAATCACTCGGACGAGAGCGCCTCCGTCGCAGGCGGGGAACGCATCGCACAGCTTGTCATTACCCCCTATCTCCGCGCAGAATTTATCGAATCGGATGCCCTCACCGACACCGACCGCGGCACGGGCGGCTTCGGCTCCACGGGCAGAAAATGACGGGAATTGTCAACAAAACGTAGTAAATGGCGATATTCTTTTCAAAAAGCATCGGATATATCCACGCAAAGACTTAGAGATCCGAACAAAAACATCTTGCGCTTTCTGAAAGATGAATTTTGATTTCGGGCGGATGTTTTAGAAGGCATGTGCGGTGGGGCATCCTACGCTTTTTGACGCTTGCGCGGTTTCTACACGATCGAGACAGCCGCAAACGGAATCTGAAGATCCCGTTTGCGGCTGTCTCTTTTTTGTCCGAACGTTTCCCATATGTTTTTGACCGAAGTACAGAAATATTTCTTGAATGTATTGACATTTGAACAAATTTTTGCTATTATATAAATAAAAGATTGTATCATTTGCCCATAGCTCCCGTATGTGCAACGAAAAAATCGCGGACGTGCCCGACGGACTCCCCTCTCGCCCCTCGCCTCGGACGCCACACAATTCCAAACGAAAGAGAGGAGAAACCTATGAAACGATTTCTATCCCTGTTGCTTCTCTGCGCGATGTGTATACTTCCGCTTTTCGCCTGCTCGGAACCCGACGACGGACACGGCAAACCGACCGTCCTCGGGGAGGAGAGCAGTGACATGATCTCGTCATTGACTGAATATCTGGAATCGCTTCATCAGCATATCACGTTAGGGGAGACCTCCCTTGCGATCAAAATTCGCAGGATCAGGGAAAAAGGCGCTTAACCCTTACTTGTTGAATTCAATTCTCCGGAATGCTATTATGTTTGCGGCTATTATAAGGGGACGCATTCGTTTGAATGGGAGAAAAGTAGAATTGTTGCGTCTCCGATTATCTATGGCTTCGTTACGAAAAGGAAGAAGATATTCGTGAAAGTTATCGGGAACGCACATGCGTTGTGGCATTTCGACTGAACCCCGCGTCGTCCGTCACGGACATCCGTTCGGAAAGTGACGCGGTTCCCGCCTTTGAGCATTTTGAGAAGGTGGAGCCTGTTTTTGAAGAGGGGTACAATACCGAGAAATTTCAAGGATTCGATCAGGTTTTTGTATATTTGAATTCCGCAAGAAAAGATAAAGTTTATTATGCAACCTTCGTCTTTGATCATATTTATCGCACCTTTCGTTGCATTCGGCTTGACGGACAGATCTTCATTCCGACCACTTTATATGAAATTCAGCCGACAGGTGAGCGCTATGACTATGATTTGAAGTGGGAATTTGGGGAATATTATGATTCTTTAATGGCGATCATGCGCGTGGATAGATATACGGTAGAGACCACGAATGGCACAATTTATTATGAAGGAATATTCCTGATAGAGGACTTCGGCAAGATTTTGAGATAAAATCATAGAGAGGAGGATTCGTCCGATGTGGCAGAAAGATCGACGCATTGTTTTTGATTCAGTAAATTTTAGACCAAAAAGGTGGTGAAAGAATGAAAAGAGTATTCTCCCTATTGCTTCTTTGCGCGATGTGCGTGCTCTCGCTTTCCGCGTGCTCCGGCTTCCGCGACTTGCCGACCGTCCTCGGAGAGGAAAGCAACGACCTGATCTCGGCGCTGATTGACTATCTGGAATCCCAACATGTCGCCCATGACATGGCGCCCACTTCCTTTGCGATCAAGATCCGTAAAATCAAGAAGAACGGCGCACAGCCCCTGCTCGTCGAATTCGATCCGTCAAAGAGCTATTATGTGTGCGGGTATTATGCGGGTTCGCAATCGATCGCCGGTGAGAGATTGAGCAATGATTGTGCCTCCGAGTACACATGGCTTCGCTACGAAAAGGAAGAAGATATCCGCGAAAAGTATCGGGAACGCACCTGCGTTGCGGCATTTCGCCTGAACCCGGCATCGTCCGTCACAGACATCCGATCGGAAAGTGATGCGACTCCCGCCTTCGAGCATTTTGAAAGAGTGAAGCCTGTTTTCGAAGACGGCTACAATACCGAGAAATTCGAAGATTTCGACAAGCTCTTTATTTACCTGAATTCCGAGGCAAAGGAGGCAAAAGATACAATATATTATACGACCTCGGCTTATGATCGTTACCATGTTACCTTTTCATGCGTCAGGCTCGACGGGCAGATCTTCATTCCGGTCAGTATCTATGTAATAGAGCCGACGGGTGAACGTTATGATTACGATCTTAAATGGGAGTTCGGAGAGTATTACGATCGTTTGACAGAAATTATGATTACGGACAAATACACATTGGAGACTACAGGCGGGAGCTTTTACTATAAGGGTGTGTTCTCAATAGATGATTTCGGTGAAATTTTAAAATAAGAAGGAGAGAAAAATATGAAGACGAACAAAAAAGTTCTTGCACTTTTTATGGCTCTTGTTATAATCGTAAGTTTTTCGGTGCTTAGCACTATACAAAGCTATGCTAACAATGCAAGACTGGAAGTAAGCTATGATAATTGTGTAGCATCAAACTATGACGGCATTGATGAGATGTGGTATGTTTTGACATCATATTCTCTATACTATCATTATCCGCACGATTTATCTACCATCAAGTATTACTTTGAAGAGTCTTCCATAG
>CAVEOF010000038.1:0-20351 GCA_963617165.1 Coriobacteriaceae bacterium
ACCGGATCACGTAGATAAGAAGACTGTGGACTCTATGTTTCACGATTGGTACAGAGACGGCGGCGGACCTACCTGTAGGGAATATCGTTTGTTGACGAAGACGGAACGAATGAAAGTGCACGATCTCATCAACAACGCGAAGTATCATCTTGAGATCACGGTCGGGGGGAAAACTTTTCATCTGTCACACACTTTGCCGCCGCGCAGGCTTTGGAAGCAGGAGCGTAAGCACGCAGGCGGTCTGTCGCAGCTCGCCTATATCGAAGGGGAACCGGAATATGAGAGTGTATACGACGAGTCCATGACCTTTGTGACAGGGCACGTGCCGACAGGGCTGATAGATTCCGCAAGCAAAGGGCTCATTTGGAAAAAGAACCATCATATCGCGATCGACTGCGGCGCCGTGTTCGGCAACCCGCTCGGATGTATCTGTCTTGACACTATGGAAGAGATCTACATCGATTGATCTAAATATCGTAAATGAAATGTGAATTGAAAAGGAGAAAAAATAAATGGCTTCTACGAAATGGTTGATTTGTTACTATCTTACCGAGTTCGATTATAAGTGCGCAAGTGTCGCGCACCGCGAAACATATTACGGCACGCGCGAAGTGGCTATATCTTATGCGCAGCATCGGTTGAGGTATTCGCAGTTTAAGTATTACGACCTAATACAGCAATAATAAAATAATGATGCGCGCAGAGGGATCGCCTTCTGCGCGCATCATTATGAAGTATAAAAGAATACAGCCTTGTTAAAGCATATTTTTATTCGGCACAAAAAGCTTGAAAGCGCCCTCCGACATGACGTAGACGGTGCCCTCGTGCGGCGTGCCGTGTGCGGATACGAAGATCCCTTCGTCCAGTCCCACGATGACCCCCGGCTTTCCGCGGAGCAGCACGATCCGCGTCTCGTCCTTCGCGGGGCGCGGGCGGAGAAGCATGGTCTCGACCTGCGAGGGGCCGCTGATCGAACCGAAGGGGTAGTATTGGATCCAGTAGATCGTTTCGTTCTCGCGGCATTCGATGCGCGTCGCCTTCGTGGCGCGCGCCTTCGTCACGTACACCGTGTACCGCGTCCCGCCGTGGGAAAAGCTCACGGTGCGGAAGGTCTCACATTCCGCCGTCACCTCGCCTCTCGTGCGGTACGCGTCGTAGAGAGACATGCGGTCTTCGTTTGCACATTCGCAAATATCGCCGAAGCTTCGTCTTTCGTCGGAAAAGGCTTGCTTTTTCCTATCCTTTGTGCTATAATAGCGGAAAGATCATTGAGAATGATGGATGAATTAAGAATTAAGAATTAAGAATTAAGAATTACGGTGCTTGACCGAGCGTCGGTCCTCTGTGGTTGCCTTTTGTGAAAGCCATGAGGAAAAACGTTCGGGGCAGAAACCGCCTCGCGCATCCTTCCGATAGCATCGGGAGCCGAGCGCAAGACCGAATGTTCGTTCATCCTTCATCATTCTCACAAGCGACGAGAGACGAGCGCAAGACTTAAGAATCATTCATAATTCATAATTCATAATTCTTAATTCTTAATTCTCATCTTTTCTCTCGAAGGAGGAACCTTTGAAGATCATTGTTGCGGGAAACGGTAAGGTCGGCGAGACGCTGATCGAAGAGCTGTCGGCGGAGGGGCACGATCTCACCCTGATCGATGTGGACGCCGAGGTGGTCGAGGATCTCGTCGGGCGATACGACGTGATGGCGGTGACGGGGAACTGTGCCGCGCTCGGCACGCTCTGTGACGCGGGGGTGGAGAGTGCCGATCTGCTGATTGCGGCGACGGGCACCGATGAGGTGAACCTGCTCTCCTGTGCGGCGGCGCACGCCGTCAATCCGAAGATCCACACCATCGCCCGCGTCTGCAATCCCGAGTATTCGGCGCAGGCATATCGGATGCGGGACGCCCTCGGGCTTTCCCTCTCCTTCAATCCCGAGCTTGAGGCAGCGGAGGAGATCGAGCGACTGCTCAAATATCCCGGTTTCCTGAAGCGGGACACCTTTGCCAAAGGGCGGGTGGAGATCGTGGAATTGAAGATCGACGAAAAGAGTCCCCTTGCGGATCTCGCGGTCTCCGCGCTCGCGGGGGTCGTGCGGTGCAAGGTGCTGATCTGCGTCGTTCTCCGCGACGGACGGGCGACCATCCCCGACGGACGCTTTGTGCTCCGCGCGGGGGATCGCGTCTTCTTCACCGCCTCGCCCGAGAATCTCTCGGCACTGCTCAAGAATCTCGGCATCGTCTCTCATAAGGTGCGCGACGTCATGGTGGTCGGGGGCGGAAGGGTCACCTTCTACCTTGCCGAACGCCTCGCGAAGAGCGGCATCCGCACGAAGATCATCGAAAAGGACGGCGACCGCTGTCTCGAGCTCGCAAAGCTCTTGCCGAGCGCGGACATCATCCACGGCGACGTCGCTCACCGCACCGTGATGGAGGGAGAGGGAATTGCGGAGTGCGACGCCCTCGTCACGCTCACGGGACTTGACGAGCTGAATATGATCATTTCCCTTTACGGGAAGACCTACGGCGTGCCGCAGATCATCACCAAGGTCGCCCGCGTCGAGGATTCCAAAATTCTCGACAGCCTTCCCGTCGGGAGCGTGATCTCCCCGCGGAAGGTCTGTTGCAACGCCATTCTGCGCTACGTCCGCGCCATGCAGAACCAGACGGGCGCGGCGATCACCGTCCACCGCATCGCGGACGGCAACGCCGAGGCGCTCGAATTCCGCGTCGACGAGCACACGCTCCACACGAACGAACCGCTCAAAAAGTGGCACACGAAGGACAACGCCCTGCTTGCCTGTATTACGCGCGCGGGCGTGACCGAGATCCCGAGCGGCGATTCCGAAATGCATGTCGGCGATACCGTCGTCGTGGTGTACGGTGGCGACACGCCTCTTCTCGACCTGAACGATATATTTGTTTCGTAACGGAGATACCATGAACTATAAAATGATGGGACGCTTCTTCTCGCAGATCCTGTTTGTCGAAGGCGTCTTTATGCTCCCCGCCGCGGTGCTCTGCCTGTGTGACGGGAACGTCCGCTCCGCGCTCACCTTCTTCGGTGTCATTGCCGCCGCGATCTTGGCGGCGGTGGCGCTCGGGTGCCTTGCGCGGGGCGCACGCGGAGATTTTTATACCAAGGAAGGGCTTGTCTGCGTCGGACTCGCGTGGCTGCTTCTCAGTCTCGTCGGCTGTCTGCCCTTCTGGATCTCGGGGGAGATCCCCTCTTTCGTCGACGCCCTGTTTGAGACCGTCTCGGGCTTCACCACGACGGGCGCGTCCATCCTTCGCGACGTCGAGGCGCTCTCCCGCGGAATGACCTATTGGCGGTGCTTTACGCACTGGCTCGGGGGTATGGGCGTTCTGGTCTTCCTCCTCGCTCTGATCCCCGTCGGGGGACGGCAGGAGGGCTTCACCATGCACCTTCTCCGGGCGGAGAGCCCGGGGCCCGCAGTCGGAAAGCTGGTGCCGAAAATGCGCCGCACCGCCGCGATCCTGTACTTAACCTATATCGCCCTGACGATCCTCGACTTTCTCTTCCTCATCATCGGCGGGATGCCCCTTTTTGACTCGGTCTGCACCGCGTTCGGCACGGCGGGGACGGGCGGCTTCGGTATCAAGAACGACAGCATGGCGTCCTACTCCCCCTATCTTCAAAGCGTCACGACGGTCTTCATGATGCTCTTCGGCATCAATTTCACCTGCTATTATCTTTTGATGATCGGACAGGTGTCCGCCGCCTTTCGCGACGAGGAGCTCCGCTTCTACGTCGGCACCTTCACCGCGGCGACCCTTCTCATTACGCTGAATATCAGAAATATTGCGGGCGGCTTCTTCACGGCGCTGCATCACGCGGCGTTCCAGGTCGCGAGCATCATGACCACGACGGGCTACGCCACGACGAATTTTGACCTTTGGCCCTCCTTTTCGAAGGCGATCTTGGTGCTTCTCATGTTCCTCGGCGCCATGGCGGGCAGTACGGGCGGCGGACTCAAATGCGCCCGCTTCCTCCTTCTCTTCAAGAGCGCGGGACGCAGCATCCGCAAGGTGCTGAATCCGCAGAGCGTGCGCACCGTCCGCGTGAGCGGAAAGACGGTGGAGGAGAAGACCGTCGACGGTACCGCCACCTACTTCATCCTTTACATCGGGCTTTTGCTCGGGAGCTTTCTTCTGCTCTCGCTCGACGGCTTCTCCTTCGAGACGAACTTCACCGCCGCGCTCTCCTGCCTCAACAACATCGGACCGGGGCTGGATGCCGTCGGACCTTCGGCAAACTACGCGGGCTACGGAATTCTTTCGAAGCTCGTTCTGATCTTCGATATGCTCGCGGGGCGGCTCGAGCTCTTCCCGATCCTCGTCCTCTTCTCGGCAAAGGCGTGGAAACGCGCATAATGTAAATAAAGAATTACAATTAACACAAAAATCATAAAAACTTCGGAAAGGCGGTGATCCCGTGAGGAACGAGATCGTCAAGCGGAACGTGACGAAAATGTCGATCTACGCAGGCCCCGGCACGCTCGTGCACGAGGGACGGCAGATCTCTTCTCTCCATCGGCACGAGGAGCTTGAATTTTTGCCGATCTACAGCGGGCAGTTTCATTGCTATTCCGAGAGCGGCGCCTGCTACGACGCGACGGCAGGGGACGTGATCTTCGTCAACTCGGGCGTGCCCCATGCGACCGCCTGTGAGGACGAGACGCAGTGCGGGCTCCTCCAATTCAAGCAAAAGGACTTTCTCGACACCGAGATCGAGCGGGTGATCCGCTATTCCTCCCGTCTTGACAGCCTGTCGGACGACGGCGTGCGCGTCCTCCGCGACCCCGCGCTCTTTTCCGCCATCAACGGCATTTTCGCCGAGATCAAGGAGAAGAAGGTCGCCTACGAAATGTTCGCGAAGGCGAGGGTCTACGACATCCTCGGGCTTCTTTACCGCAGCGGGATCCTTTCGGATGCCGAGCGGATCTACAACAGCAAAGAGGTACAGAAGATCCTCCCCGCGCTCTCCTACATCAACGAAAAATACGCCGAGGACATCGATCTCACCGAGATCAGCACATTGCTCGGCTTCGACCCCTCCTATTTCTGCCGCATCTTCAAGAGCGCCATCGGCGCGACCTTTACCGAATACCTCAACTTCGTACGCATCTGCAAAGCCGAGAAAATGATCGCCAAGGGGGAAAACAGCATTCTCGAGATCGCGGACGCCGTGGGCTTCTCCTCCGTCTCCTACTTCAACCGCATTTTTCGAAAGTACCACAGCTGCTCCCCGAGCTATTACCGCACGGTGCAGTACAAAAACCACATTTGAGAATTATGAATTAAGAATTCAGAATTATGAATTAGGTGCGGAGCCGTGCGGAAATCCGTAAGGGCTTGCGTTTGTGTTTTTACTTGTCCCTTACGTTTTTCTTTTGCGCCGACAGTTTGTTTTTTCCTTGCACCGATAGTTTGCTTATTTATTACGCCGAAAGGCGGCGCCTTACGGCTTTTTGACAAAAAGCCGAGGCGTCGCTGTTCGACCCCGATTTTTCCTTCCCGTCTAAAAACCACGCAAGAATTAAGACTCATTCATCATTCATAATTCTTAATTCTTAATTATCCCAATGTTTTTTCCTATCGGCAAAGAATAGATCCCGATGCGGTCGGGGTATTTTCCGAAGATCTTTTCGATCGCGGCGGCGTAGTAGGAGAGCTGACGCGCGTGCTTTTTCGTCAGGAACTCGCGCGCGGCGTCTTCGTCTTCGAGCGCCTCTTTCGGCAGGCGGTCGGTCTTGTAATCCACGAGGCAGAGTGCCCCCTCGCGGTCGATATACACGGCGTCCATCACGCCTTGGATGAAGAGCACCTCGTCCCCGAGTGCGGCGGCGAGCTCCTTGTCGGTGGTGAAATCGCGCGCGGGCAGCTTCGCGTGGAAGCGGAACTCGCGGTAGATCTTCTTCGCCGAGAGAAAGTCGGCGAACAGGTCGGACTTCGTGAACAGGGCGAGCTCTTCCCGCCTGACGAGCCGTCCGTCCTCCCGCGTCAGATATTTTTCGCGCAGAAGGCGGGCAAGCTCGGTGTCCGCGTCGGTTTTTGCGAGCAGATCGAAGTCGCAGAACTGGAGGAAGTGGTGCGTCGCGATGCCTCGCTTCGCACTCTCCTTTTGGTCGGTTCCCGTAATGAATTTTGGCAATATGCCAATCTTTGTTTGCAAATTACCGAGGATCTCTTTGGTTTTCTCATGCTCCGAGGACAGAAGCAGGCGTTCTTCCTCCTCTTCGTTTCCGTCGAGGACGGCGGGGGAGAGTAGGGAGACGGAGAGCTTCGCGGGGATGCGTGTGAAGATCTCGTCGGGATAGCGGTAGGAGAAACGGTCGAGGTAGGTCTGTACCTCCCCTTCGTCGAGCTTTGCGGAAGGCGCGTCGGGGGCGGAGGCGCATTTTTCTTTTGCGGAGATCTCGGACGCGCTCTCGCTTTCTTGCGTCGCGCCGCCCGCCCGATCGTTCGCTTCGGAGAGTTTCGTGCTATTCTCCCCTGCATCCGTGGCGGAGAGAGTGCCGTCCTTTTGTATGTTCGCGTCGGAGAGCTTTTTGCCGTCCGCCTCCGCGCTCGTGGCGGAGCGGTCGGCGCCTGTTTGCGTGTCCGATTCGGGGAATTTCGCCCCGTCCGCTCGGATGCTCACTTCGGCGCGGGGAGCGGCGCTCTGCTTCGCGGGCACTTCTTCGCTGTTTTCCGTCACGCTTTGCGCGGCGTCCGCGGTCACGTCATCGGTCTTGGCGGTTTCCTCCGCGGGGGAGATGACCGTCAGATGCGCGGGTGCGCCCGAGGCGAGGATGAATTCGAGAAAGCTCTTGCGCTTCGCGGCGGAGTAGGGCGTGGCGCATTCCTTTTCGATGCGCATGAGCTCGAGCAGCTCCTCGGCGCTCTTGCGTGTCCTTCCCGAGACGAAGAGGCGCTCCCGCGCGCGGGTCAGCGCGACATACAGAAGGCGCAGATTCTCCTCGCACACGACGCGGCGGCGGTTCTCCTCCGCGAGCGCCCGCACGGGATTGTTCAGGACGACGAGTCCCTCGGGGTCGGACAGACGGAGCACGGGTCCGAGCGCGGGGTCGAGGAGCACGGGGGCGGACGCGTCGCGGTCGGTGAGCGTCGCCCCGCCCTCGGCGAGGAAGCAGATCGGGTATTCAAGCCCCTTCGATTTATGGATCGTGACCAGACGCACGCAGTCGGGCGCCTCGCCGACGCCACCTTTTTCAAACTGCGCGCCCGATTCGATGAGCTGTTCGATGTAGTGAAGGAAGCCGTAAAGCCCGCGATAGGAGGACGCCTCGAAGCGGCGGGCGTATTCATAAAAGAGGCGGAGGTTGTCGGTGCCGCCGTTCCTTGCCGCGAGGGCTTCGATGCCCGTCTCGGTATACAGGCGGGAGAGCAATCGGTCGATGCCGATCCCTTCGGCTTCGTCACGAAAATGATCGAGAGCTTTTAAGAAATCGCCTCCTTTTGTAAACTCTTCGTGACATTTTACATAGTTTTTCAGAGCGTCATAGAGACTTCTGCCGACGCCCTCCCGCCGCACGGCGACCAGCTCGTCCGGGGTAAAGCCGAAGAGCGGAGAGCAGAGAAGCCCCGCGAGGTGGACGTCCTTGCGCGGGTTGTCGATGACGCTCAATAAGGAGAGCGTCAGGAGCACCTCCGCGTTGTAAAAGAAGTTTTTCTCCTCGGGCACCTCGCACCCGATGCCGCGCGCGGCAAGGGCTTTTGCGTAGACCTCCGCGTTGCCCGCGAGCATACGGAAGAGGATCGCGATGTCGGAGGGGCGCACGGGCGTGCCGTCGTCCTTTGTCCCGGTGTCGAGAAGACGGCGCACGGCATCCGCCACCGCGCCCGCCTCGGTCTCTCTCGCGGCGGGTGGCTCCTCTTCTCCCGTGTCGGAGGCGACCTTTTTCGGCAGCTCGACGAGCAGGATCTCCGCCTTTCGGTAGGGGACGTCCCCGCTCTTTCCGGGGGTGAGACGGTCCTCCGCACGGTAGCCGATGCTTTCCCCGAGCAGGGAAAAGGCGGAATCGAACACCCCGTTCACGAAGTCGATGACCCCGGGATCGGAGCGGAAGTTTTTCGACATAAAGATCGCCGCGCGGGGGGAATCCTTCGCGTCGTCAAGCGAGGGGTAGCTCTCCTTCGCGCGCGCGAAAACGCCGGGGTCGGCACCGCGGAAGCCGTAGATGCTCTGCTTGATGTCCCCGACGAAAAAGCAGTTATCCTCCCTGACGACCGCCTCGAAGATATGTGCCTGAAGGGGGCTGACGTCCTGAAATTCGTCAATATACACCGCGCGGAAGCGGTCGGCGACCGCCTTTGCAAAGGGGGTCTTTTCCCCCTCGTGCCAAAGTGCGTTCGCAACGTAGCGCTCGATGTCGGCGTATTCCGCGATGCCCCGTCTTGCCTTTTCCGCGCGGAAAAGACCGTCGAAGAGGGTGAGGAAGGCGACGAGCGTCCCCACCTTGTCGTGAAGCCCCGCAAACAGCGCGCCCCATTCTTCCTCGGTGTAGGCAAAGTAGCGCTCCGACAGCTCGGGCAGATCCTTTTTGAGCACGTCGCGCGTCGCCTTGGCATAGAGGAGCGCGTCGGTCTTCTTTTCCTTCCTGACGGCGGGAAGGCGTGCCCCCGTGGGGAAGTCCGCGAGCGCGCGGCGAAGAGCCGCATAGGTCGAAAGGGATGCCGCCGCGGCGAGCGCATCCCGCTCTGGCGTTAGGACGGCGATATACTTGTCCGCCTCCGCGCTCCCTTCCTCCGAAAGGGAAAAAAGGCGCGCGTCATAGGCGCCAAGATAGTGCAGAAGGGTGTTTTTTACGAGGGCGAGAAGGCCCTTGCCAGCGCGCGTTTCTTCGATCGGTAGGGCAGTCTCGTATTCCTTTTCGGCGTCGGCAAGGGCATCGACCCCGCGCTCGGTGCTCTCGAGTTTTTGATACAGGGAGAAGAAGATCTCCCCGAGCTTTTCGTCCGAGCGCACGTTCGTCAGACAGTCGGCGAGCGCCGCAAAGCGCGCGGGCGTGAGCGCGCCCGTGAAGTTCTCGTCATAGACGCTCTCGATGAGATCCTCGATCATCGTGCGGGCGAGCAGGTCGCCCTCCGTCTTGTCCGCGATCCGATAGTTCGGGGGAAGCCCCGCGTCCGCTGCGCATTCGCGGAGCAGACGGTTGCAGAACGCGTCGATCGTCAGGATGTTCGCCGAGGGGAGAAGATAGAGCTGTTTTTCGAGCCTGCGGTTCTCGGGATGCTTTGCCACCGCGTCGGCGAGCGCCGCGCGGATGCGCTCCCGCATTTCGCCGACCGCCGCATTCGTAAAGGTCACGATGAGCAGCTCCGAGATGCCGACGGGATGCTCCTCGTCGAGCAGGGAGCGAATGATGCGCTCGGTCAGCGTCGCGGTCTTTCCCGACCCGGCTGCCGCCGAGACGAGAAGCGTTTTATCCCGCGTGTCGATCGCGCTTTGCTGTTCTTTTGTAAAGATCCTTCCAGACATATGACAACCTTTCTTTCCAATTTCGCGATTTTTGAGAGAGTTTCGAAAGAATTATGAAAGCGGTCCGAAAGAATTTCAGAAGAGCTTCAACACCTTAAACGCCATACCGTCCGCCGCCTCGCGGGACTCGGCAACGGCAAAAAATCCGTTTTCGTCCGCGACCTTGACGCGGCTGCCCGCGGGCAGGGAGACCCCGATCTTCCTTTGGTAGATCGGCGCGCCGTTCCTTGCGAGCCGCGCGAAAAAGGGCGGCAGGCGGAGCGTCGGCAGGGAGGAGAAGACCCGCTCGACGGGGACGAGAAGAGCGCGCCGCTCCTCCTGGCTTGCCCCCTCGAGCTCTTCAAGTGTGTGCGCCTCGGCGAGGGGAAATCCCGCCGCCTCGAGACGGCAAAGGCTCGCCATCACGCCCCCGACCCCGAGCGCCGCGCCGATGTCGGCGCAGAGCGTGCGAATGTAGGTGCCCTTCGAGCAGACGACTTCCATGTCGTAGTCGGACTCGGACAGGGGGGAGAGCGTCAGACGGTGCACCGTAATGCGCCGCGGCTCGCGCTCTACCGTGATGCCCGCGCGGGCGAGGTCGACGAGCTTCTTTCCGTTCTGTTTGAGTGCGGAATACATCGGCGGCACCTGGAAGATCTCTCCGCGGAAGGCGTCCGCCGCCGCGAGCACCTCCTCCGCCGTCGGCAGGCGGTCGGCGCGGGTGAGCACCGTCCCCGTCGTGTCCTCGGTGTCCGTCGTCAGCCCGAGGCGCAGGGTCGCCCGATATTGCTTGTCGGAGGAGAGCATGAATTCGCTCGCCTTGACCGCCCGCCCGAGCAGGACGGGGAGCACCCCTGTCGCCATCGGGTCGAGCGTGCCCGTGTGCCCCGCCTTCTCGGCGCCGAAGAGACGTTTGACACGGTTGACCGCACTCTGCGAGGTCAACCCCTCGCCCTTATTCAAAATAAAAATTCCCGAGATCTCGCTCATCTGTCCTTCACCTTAAAATTCATGTATCGTCGTAAGCCTTCGGTTTTCGGCTCCCGCGGCAATTTTTCGAAAACTCACAAGATCTGCCGAAACCCGCCGAAGCGAAAGGAGTCCGCAGAAGACCGCCTTGCCGACCGTTTTCAACGCCCGCCGCCGAAGCGGAAGATCGCCCGCCGCCATCCTTTGTCGAAGCGCTCTCCGCTCCGCGCAAAGCCTTCGGTCGGCTGCAAAAGCGATCCGCCGCGCGAAGTCTTCGCCGCCGCACATCCTGCCGCCGCCCGTTCTTTTCTTCCATTGTACCACATCCGCCGCCCGATTGCAACCCGTGAGAAAAATTTGCAGAGAAAAGCTCCCGCGGGGCGCTCGTGCGCCTTTCGCGGGGACTTTTTTATGAAAATTCCGTCGGTTTTTATTTTGCGCTTTCCGTTTGACGGAGGTCGTCGCGGGACGCCTCGTCGGTCTCCGAGGCGTGGCTTCGGATCTCCACCCGCCGTCCTCCAAGATCCTCGTAGATGCGGTGGGAGATGGAGAGCACGGTGCGCCCTTCGGAGGCGCGGCGCAGAGCGAGAAGGACGCGGGCTTCGGTCTCGGCGTCCAGGTTGGCGGTGATCTCGTCGAGGAGCAGGATCGCGGGGTCTGCCGCCGCGGCGCGCGCGATGGACAAGAGCTGCCACTCTCCCTGCGAGAACATGCCGTCCGTGCAGACGGTCGCATACCCGTCGGGCAGGGAGAGGATCGCCTCGTCAATGCCCGATAGCTTCGCCGCGTTCCGCATCATCTCCTCCGTGACGGAGGGGTCGCCGAGCGTGATCTGATCCGCTACCGTTCCGGGGACGCGGGAAAAGTGCTGTTCGACACAGCCGATACAGGCGCGCCGCTCCCCGTCGGAGATCTCCGATACGTCCACGCCGCCGACGGTGATCCTTCCGACGCTCGGACGGTAAAGTCCGAGGAGAAGGCGGAAGACCGTGCTCTTGCCCGCACCGGTCCTGCCGACGAGCGTGACCTGCTCGCCTTCCCTTACCGTCAGGGAAAAGTCGCGGAGCACGGGCGACTCCCCGTAACCGAAGGTCACGTGAGAGAACACGATATCGCCGCGCACCGCGCTGGCTCTCACGGGCGGCACCGTGCGCTCCGATTGCGCGAGGAAGGCGTCGATCCGTCGGACGCCCGCCATCGCCGACTGGATGGTCTGGATCTCCATGACGAGGCTTTCGATCGGAGAGAAGATGCGGGATATGTAATTGATGACGGCGACCGAGGTGCCGACCGACATTCCGAACAGCGCGAGGATCTGCGCGTTCGCGGAGGCGGAGAGCAGCATGACGACGCCCACCACCGCGGCGTTTAAGAGAAGCACCATGGGCGAGTAGATCGCGTCGTAGAAGTTCGTTTTTTCCACAGCGGCATAGCTTTCGCCGATCCGCTTGTCATAGCGGCGCTCCATATAGTCCTCCGCGCCGAGCGCGTGGACGGTGCGGATGTTGTGAAGCGTCTCGGGCACCTGCCCCGACGCGACGGCGACGGCACGACGGTTGTCAAGCTGTGCGGCGAGCATCCTCTTCTGTACGCGGCGCGTAAAAAGGGCGAAGAAGGGAAGCACCGCGAGCAAAACGAGCGCGAGTCCCGTATTCTTTACCGCAATGACCGCAAAGATCGAGAGGATGCGACAGGCATCCGCCGCCATGCCGATGATGTCACCGACGTGTGCCGTTAGGGAGAGCCCCGAGAAGATCGGCTTCTCTCCGTAAGAAAAGGAAAGATCCTCGATCGTTACGTCGGCGGGAGAGGGCACCTCGAGGGGCGGGAGCGGCTCGGGCAGCTTCATGAGCGGGCGGATCCGCTTCCACGATACCTCGGCTTTCTGCACCGAGTTGAAGAGCTTCGCGACCTTCGAGGAGCGGAGCGTCAGCTTTGTAAAGCAGGAGAGAAAGGTGGTGAACGCGGCAATGTCCCATGCGCGCCACCCGATCCCGAGCACGTTTTTCGCTCCGAACCACAGGATGAAAATGACCCCGGCGTTCGCCGCCGCAAGATAGAGAGGGGGAAGGGCGGACTGCTGGACGCCCGCGCGCACGGCAGTCTTTTCGTAGGTGTTCAGCGCGTTCTCGTAGCCCTCCGCCCGCGCATTCTCACAGCCGTACACACGGTAGGTCACGGCGTTTTCCGCGCGGTCGAGCGTCGCGGCGCTCAATGCGCCCGAAGCCTTTTTGTATTTCGCTCCCGCGCGCCGGATGGGCTTTTTCATCCGCGCGGCGGAGATGTAGGAGATCGGCGTGAAGAGCAGACCGAGCAGTGCGAGGAGCGGGTCGTAGACGAAAAGCATCACGGTATATCCGATGAGCGCCACCCCGGTATCGAAGACCTCGGTGGTGAATTTTCGCATTCCCTCCACGCAGTCGTCCACGTCGGAGATGGCTTTCGTCATCAGGTCGCCGACGCCCTCCCGCTCGAGGGACGCCCGACTTTCGCGCAGAAGATTGGCATACAGAATGCCCTTCATGCGGCGGTTGATATTGTTGGCGAAGCGGCGGACGTAAAAGCGCTTGAAAAACCGCGCCGTCTGCACCGCCGGCGTGACGACGAGATACAGGACGACCCACGTCGCCATTTTCGCGGCGGTCTCGTTTCCCCCGAGAATGTCGGCAAGGCACCCGGCGAGCTGTCCCTCAAACCACGGCGTCGCGAGCAAGCCGACGTTGTACAGCAACCCCGAGAGCGTGACGAAGGTCAGCGTGAGCCATTCCGCGCGGAAATAGGCACCGATCCGATCGGGAGAGAACGCTCTCTTCGGTTTGACAGACCTCATGTGTTCGTGCCGCCTTCCTTTTTTATAACGCCTTCTTTGATAACGCCTTCTTTTTTTATGAAATGTGGGAAGCCCGCGCGGCTTTCGGCTTTGGAGGCAAGGTAGAGCCTGTCTAACAGCGCGGAGAAGAGGGCGGCTTCCTCCGCCGAGAGGGAGGAGGTCAGGTACTCGTAAAAGGCGGCTTCCGTCTCGGCTTTCGAGGTCTTCAGCGCCTCCGCCCGCTCGGTGGGGAACAGGCGCTTCGTGCGCTTGTCGCTCGGGTCGTCCCTTCGGACGAGATACCCCTTCTTTTCGAGATTTTGAGTCCTCCGCGCGATCGCCGCCTTGTCCGCGTGCAACAGCTCCGCGAGCCTCGCCTGCGTACAGCCGGGCTCGTGTCGCAGCGCGTGGATCAGGTCGATCTCCGCCGAGCCGACGCCCTCGTCCCGCAATGTCATGAGCAAAAGCTTTTGCGCCTCCCGCGCGATCTTCGTGATCTTCCGTTCCGTAATATCCATACGTTCCTCCGTTTGTCATAAAAGGTTGTAGCTACATCGTTGTACATACAACATTATAATTTGAAACGAAAAAATATCAAGACCAAACCGAAAAAATTTTGAAAGCTTCGAAAAAAGCAGAAAAACAAAAGGGGCGGTCGCATCAGGCGTTTTTCTGTAATACAAGCAAAAAATGACCGAGAATTTTCTTGCTCTCTCGGTCATTTTTGCATAGGTATCGATTCAATTTGTGCCCCGTATGCGCTTTTTGCGCCAGCCCCGCAAAACCGTCCGCGCTGGCTGTTTCGGTGTCGACGAGCGACCGTGCGGAAGCTCACCCGTACCGCACGTCGTCGAACACGAGCGCCGCTCGGCTGTCCTGTCGGTAGGTCTCCACGGTGACGTTTTCCACGGTCAGGCCGCGGATATGTCGGAAGTAGATCCCCTTCGCGGGCAATGTTCTGCCGTATACGTACACCTCGGGATAATTCTGCGCCTCCTCGGGCACCTCCCGCTTGTATTCCTTGATGCCGCCCTCCAAATGCAAAGAAATGTTTCGCAAAGTGATATTTTCGAGCGGACTTTCCTTTAATCCGCAAACATTACTTGTCATTTGCCATTCGTCCGTTTTGGCCGTTTCGCCGAAGCTTTCCGCCCCGCCGTACTCTTTCCTTGCTCTTTCCAAAAGCTGCTCTTTTGAATAATTCCCCGATAGATAGCAAAGGTAATATTCCGCCGCCAAAACAAAATCTTCCTCGTCGCCCGATTGCCGGTCTTCGATCAGCGCGCGGTGGCAAGCCCTTAATTTTTCATCGCCTGCCACGTGTTTCAGATATAAGCTCGTCAATTTCTCGCTTGCAAAACCGTGCATCAGCTCGTGGGCGATCAGAGAGGTAAGATCCATCGCTCCCCCGGAGCAAAAACAAGGCAAAAACGCGCCGCCGTACAAACAAAATGCCGTCGGGGCACTGAAAAACGAAATATAAATGCTGACGGAAGGGATTTCCGAAGGCTTTTTCAAAAGAGAAATATTCCGAAGCAAGGATCCCGTATCATAAGCCGCGACCTCACATCGTGCTTTCTCTATTTCCGCACGCACCATAGGCAGGATGCGTTCTTTGTATCGGCTCTCAAATCCGACCCTTTTGAGCACGGTCAATCTCTCGGCATACAGGTCGGCGAATCCGTTCTTTAACCACTCCAAAACCGGATATAGATAGGACGCCGTGACCCCGCCCGTGATTTTTTCCTTGACGGTTTTTTCGATCCTTTTCGGGTCGCGGAACAGGTCGATCAGATCGTCGAGTGCCGGGTCCTCGGGATCGTCGGCAAGGCAGGCACTTACGATCGGGCAAATGTTCGACATCTCGATATACTCGTCACCGAAGTCTTTCGGCAAAAGGGCGTTGATCGATCGGATCTCTTCGAGCTGTCTCTCGTTCATCCCGTCGGTGTCGCTCGGCAATCTTTTTTCGAGAAAGCAAAGCGTGTCAAGCGCAAGGCTTGATTTTACCCGAATAGAGGACATAGGCGCGCCTCCTGTGGTCTAATGTATTCATTGTATCATAAAATTTGTTTGGTTTCAACCTTTTGTCGTGAAAAAGTAAAAACCGGTATTTTCGGATGTTAAGCGCATAAAATGACTTGACAAAATCCATACTTTCGACTATAATATAATCGTACTATATATTAGTCGCGTTTCGGAGGCGCATATGTTTATAAGAAGAAGTATAACCGATGTTTTGATGCGACGGGCAAAGAACAGCAGATGTTTACTGCTCACCGGTCCGAGACAGGTCGGAAAATCCACGTTGCTGAAGCACAATTATCCCGGCGTAAAGTATTTCACTTTCGACGATCGGATCTTGTTGGCATCCGCAACGGAAGATCCGAAACTCTTTTTGAAAAATATACCCAAGCCCTCGATCCTCGACGAGGTGCAATATGCGAAAGATCTTTTCCCGTATATAAAGATCGAATGTGATAAAGACGAAAGATACGAAAACTATTATCTGATCGGGTCGCAGCAGATGAAGCTGATGGCGAAAGCCAAGGAATCGCTTGCCGGCAGAGTCAGCATTCTTGAGCTTCAGGGTTTGTCCATGCGGGAGATCACGGGCATCGGCTTCAACCGTCACTTCGTTCCGACCGATGAATATATCACCGCGCGCGAACAGGAACTCAAGCCTTACGAAAACATTTGGCAGATCATCCACCGCGGCTCATATCCCGAGCTGTATGTCACCGAAAGAGAGTGGGTGGACTTCTATTCTTCCTATGTGCGCACCTATCTTGAAAGAGATATTAGGGATGAGATCGAGATCCGGGATGAGATCACCTTTACAAGATTCCTGACCGCCGTCGCCGCAAGAACCGGACAACTCTTGAATTACGCAAATATTTCGGAGGAAGTCGGTGTCACACAGGCGACGATCAAGAGCTGGGTTTCTGTTCTTGAAAAAACGGGAATCGTATATATCTTGGAACCGTACTATTCGAGTCACCTGACCAGAGCCATCAAAACACCGAAGATCTATTTCCGCGACACGGGACTTGCATGTTACCTCTCCCGCTGGAACAATTACGAGGCACTGGAGAGCAGCGCAGTGGCAGGAAATATGTTTGAGACTTTCGTGGTCAACGAGATCATCAAATCATTTATCAATGAAGGACTGGAATATAAATTCAGTGTTTTCTATTATCGCGGAAAGGACAAGAAGAAAACCAAGCAGAATGGCGAGACGATTGAAACGGAGAACGAGATCGACTTCATCATTGAAGAGAACGAGGTTCTTTATCCGATCGAGATCAAAAAAAGCGCCAAACCGACAAAGAGCATGGCGGATGCCTTCAATGTGCTGGACAAGGATGTAGACAAACAGCGCGGACTTGGCGTTATTCTTTGCCTGTATGATGAAAAGCTGTATCTGAAGGATGACCTTGTTGTCCTGCCGATAGAGTACCTGTAACCGATATTCCCGCATAGATGTCTCACATTTTTCTTTCCTCGATCTCCCGATGTCGGCGTTTGCCGATCGTCGGGAGATTTTTGCGACAGCCGCTCTCTTCACTCTTCACTCTTCACTCTTCACTCTTCACTATTACCTATAACTTCGCTAAACCCTCCCGGGAATTAGTGAAAAGTGAAGAGTGAAAGTCCGCGCTGACGCACGGGAGGTTTGGCTGCGGAACCGGGATTTCTCGCCTGCGGGCGAGCCGTTCCGCGGCTCTGACAGGTCTCGCTGCGGCTCGGTCACGCTTAGGCTCTGACTTCTCGCTGCGGCTCGGTCACGCTCAGGCTCTGACAGCCCACCGGGCTGTCATTCAGTACCTTCGCGCCGCTTCGCTACCCATCGGGCTGTCATTCAGTACCTTCGCGCCGCCGCTACTCACCGGGCTGTCATTCAGTACCGCTCCCCTTCAAATCCGCTTCCTTAAACATAAAGAAAAGAGGCTGTTGCATTAAGGAAGAGCGCATAAAAAGAAAAAAGCGGTTACTCAATACCTTTCGGTACTGAATAACCGCTTTTTCTTCTCTTGAGGACTCTCTCTTATTGCGACAGCCCCTTGTCGTATTTTTGCACATGCGGGAAGCACGGCGTGCCACGCAAAGGGCGTGAACACCGAAGACGCCCACAGCTCCGACAAAACGAAAATAAAAACCGTGCGTTTCCCGAAGCAAAGAAAATGTTGCGCGCACTTACCATCACTCAAAAATCAACGTGAAATCGCCACGATATGCAAACAATTCTTCACAAACACAAAAACGCGCAAAAAGCGCCGCCTCCGCCGCAAAAATATTTTTTCATTTTTCGGTTTTTGCCCCGCTTGGAATGAAAAACGGCGTAATACAAATAATTATTTACATATAGCGCGTATTCTGCCGGCAAAAAACCGACAAAACAACACCGCGAGCGACGAGATCCCCCTTCTTTTTCTACCTATTAAATGAAAGTAGGATTGACAAATCGCGCAAAATGTGCTATTATATTAAAACAAATAAATATTTTGCGCGAAATCTCCGCGGAATGCCGCGGAAAGAAAGGACGATTCGTGAAACCCTTTGAAAAAAAGATAAATCTTGCCACGCCGACCATGCACGGTGAGGAGTTGCAATACATGACCGAGGCATATACGACGAACTGGATGTCCACGGTCGGTGCGAATATCAATGAGGTGGAAAAGATCGCTGCGGAAAAAGCAGGGGTAAAATATGCGGTCGCGCTATCTTCCTGTACTGCCGCGCTCCATCTTTGCGTAAAATTGGCAGGGGAGCGTTTGTACGGAAAGTCGACGATCGGTCACGGCGCGTTGGAAGGGAAGCGGGTTTTTTGCTCGGATATGACCTTTTCCGCGACTCTCAATCCTGTCGTATATGAGGGAGGAATCCCTGTTTTCATCGACACCGATGCCGAGACGTGGAACATGGACGCCGCCTCACTTGAGCGCGCATTTGAGATTTATCCAGATACAAAACTTGTTGTATGTGCCGAGCTTTACGGCTTTCTCGGTCACATCGATAAGATCAAGGAGATCTGCGAGCGGCACGGCGCGCTTCTGATCGAGGACGCCGCCGAGGCGATGGGCGCCACCCTTCACGGCAGACCGTGCGGCACCTTCGGCGACTATGCCGCGATCAGCTATAACGGAAACAAGATCATCACCGGCTCGGCGGGCGGATGCCTGCTGACCAACGAGCTTGAGGTGGCGAACAAGGTGCGCAAGTGGTCCACGCAGGCACGTGAGAGCGCGCCGTGGTATCAGCACGAGGAAGTCGGGTACAACTATCGGATGAGCAATGTCGTCGCGGGCGTTATCCGCGGACAATACCCCCATCTCGAAGAGCATATCGCGCAGAAGAAGGCGGTGTACGAGCGCTACTGCGAGGGATTAAAGGATCTGCCGATTCATATGAATCCGATCATTGAGGGTAGCGAACCGAACTATTGGCTTTCCGCCATGGTAATTGAAAAAGAGTACATGGAAAAGCAGGTGCGGGACGACTCTCATGCCCTGTACATTCCCGAAAAGGGGAAGAGTTGCCCGACGGAGATCCTCGAAACGCTCGCACGCTATAATGCCGAGGGAAGACCGATCTGGAAGCCGATGCACATGCAGCCGATGTATCGCATGAACGACTTCATCACGCGGGACGGCTCCGCGAGGGCGACGACGAATGCCTATATCGCGGGCGGCGTGACGGATGTCGGCTCGGACATTTTCGAGCGGGGTCTCTGCCTGCCGAGCGATAACAAAATGACCGCCGACGAACAGAACGGCGTGATCGAGATCATTCGTAGTTGTTTCGATTAAATTTGTGAGGATTATATATGTACGCAAAGTTTTTTAAGAGAGTACTTGACTTCACCCTGTCGCTCATTGCTCTTGTCGTACTCTCTCCTGTTCTGTTGATTTTAACGATCGTCGGCGCGATCGCCATGCACGGAAATCCATTCTTTACGCAGGCACGGCCGGGAAAAATTTGTAAGAAAACCGGAAAAGAAAAGATTTTCAAGCTGATAAAATTCCGCACGATGAGCAATAAGAGAGACGAGAACGGAGCGCTTTTGCCCGATGCACAGCGTCTAAATTCTTATGGGCGCTTTTTGCGCAAGACATCACTTGACGAACTTCCGGAACTTCTCAACATCCTGTGCGGAGATATGGCGATCGTAGGACCGAGGCCGCTATTGGTCAAGTATTTGCCTTATTATACGGAAGAAGAACGGCATCGCCATGATGTTCGCCCGGGGTTGACGGGATGGGCGCAGGTAAACGGACGGAACTCGGTCGAATGGAAAAAACGGTTCGCTTTAGATGTAGAGTATGTAAATAATATCACCTTTATAACTGACATAAAAATTATACTCCTTACGGTAGAAAAAGTGTTATCTCGCAGTAATGTTGCGGAAGACACCGGTAAGGAAGAAGGCGATTTTTCACAAATTCGAAAACTTGAATTAGCGAGGAAAAGAACTTTGGAAATGAATGAAAGTCCACTGTTAAATATTTTAATTTTAAGTGTCGGAACGCGAAACAAGATTGTACAATATTTTAAAAAAACGGTTGGGAACGCGGGACGAATCGTCGTTACCGATATGAGTGAGCTTGCTCCTGCCATTTATGAGGCTGACAAATATTACAAGATTCCTCGGATAACGGACGCTTGCTATATGGAAGAAATCTTTAATATTTGCAAGAAGGAGAAGATAGACGGCGTTCTTTCTTTGATTGATCCCGAGTTGTCCTTGCTTGCGGCACATAAAGAAGATTTTGCGAAACTCGGCGTCACCGTAATCGGCTCTTCTTATGAACTTTGCGAGCGGGCACACGATAAAATGCAAATGTATAGATGGCTTTGCGTTCACGGATACCCCTGCGCAAAGAGTTATACCGACAAAGACGAGTTTTATGCAGCTGTTGAGAGGGGAGAACTCACATATCCCGTATTCGTTAAGCCGGTACGCGGGAGTGCAAGTATTTCCATTTCTAAAGTATATGACAGGGAGACGGTGGAGCTACTATTTGCGCACGATGACAACCTGATGATTCAGGAATTTCTCGACGGACAAGAGATTGGCGCAGATGTGT
>CAVEOF010000039.1:0-19576 GCA_963617165.1 Coriobacteriaceae bacterium
TTTTAAGGCAGAAGCATCAAAAATGGCAAAAAAGAAGCTGTCAGGAAAAGTATACCTTTCCTGACAGCTTCTGCCTTTATTATAGCACGCGCGCGAAGTTTTGTCAAGGGATAATTCGACGATTTTTGATAAACCGCGAGCCCGAAAGATCCGAAAAGCATATTTCTATTTTCGGAAAGTCATTTTCGAAAAAAAGCCATCGCAAATGCAAAAAGTCGCATTTGCGATGGCTTAAATTGTACCTTGATCGGGGAAGAGATCGGTCTTTGAAGTTTCGATAGAATGTCGGAGAAAATTCGCGATTCCTTCAATTCTTAAACCCGTACGCCGAATCACCGTCGCTCATATCGTCAAAGAAGGAGTACGGGGCGTCGCTTGTCAGAATAACATCCTTTGCGCCGAGAAGAAAAAGCTCAAACTCTGCCTTTACATACAATTTTCGCTCGGTATATTTCATTCGTTCACCTTCACCTCGAGATAAGCTTTCGCGCGAAAAGGCTTTGATAGTCTTGAGGTCATTTTTCCTTGGAGCAGAGCACGGCGCGAAATCGACAACTTTCGCAATTATTATAATCCTCGTCATTTCCTTTGTCAAGAGGATTTTTCAACATTTTGTAAGGTCTTTTGAAATTTTGAAAGATCTTGAAAGAAAAGGAGAAGGAACGCTTCCGCTTCATTTTTCGAGTTTTCCCGACGGAATTTTTTCGAAAACGATTGCAACTTCCGCCAAAGTGTGGTATACTGATACGGTAAAAAAACGGGAAATTACGGAGAAAAAAATGAAACAGTACAAAAACAATGCCGTCGTCGGGCAGTCGGGCGGCCCTACCTCCGCTATCAACGCGACGCTCGCGGGCGTGATCCGCGGCGCGATCTCGGCGAGAGAACACGGGGAGCTCGGCACCCTTTACGGAATGTATAACGGCATCGAAGGACTTTTGTCTGAGCGCCTCGTCGACCTCCTTTCGGTCTTCGACGAGGAATCCAAGATCGACGCGCTCGCCCTGACGCCCGCCGCGGCGCTCGGCTCCTGCCGAAAGAAGCTGAAGCCCGCCACCGAGGACGCGACGACCTATCGTCGTCTTTTCGAGATCTTCGAGGCATACGATATTCATTTCTTCTTCTACATCGGGGGAAACGATTCGATGGACACGGTGGCAAAGCTTTCTGCGTATGCGGAGACCGTGAGCTACCCCCTGACCGTCGTCGGCGTGCCGAAGACCATCGATAACGACCTTGCCCTGACCGATCACACCCCGGGCTTCGGCTCTGCCGCAAAGTACATCGCCGCCACCATGCGCGAGATCCTTTCGGACACCGCCGTGTATACCGTGCGTGCGGTGACGATCGTCGAGATCATGGGACGGGACGCGGGTTGGTTGACCGCCGCCGCGGCGCTCCCGGGACTTTCGGGCGGACGGGCGCCCGACCTTCTGTATTTTCCCGAACGACCCTTCGATAAGGAGCGCTTTATCGCCTCGGTGAACGCCGCGTTCGAGAAGCATCCGAACGTCGTCGTCGCCGTCTCGGAGGGCGCGCGCTACGCCGACGGCTCCTATGTCGGCGCGACGGCGCAGTCGGGCGCCAAGGATGCCTTCGGACATCAATATCTTGCAGGCGCGGGACGTGTGCTTGAAGCAATGGTACGCGAGGAGATCGGCTGTAAGGTCCGTTCGGTCGAGTTGAATCTGCCGCAGCGCTGTGCCGCCCATCTCGCCTCAAAGACCGATATCGAGGAATCCCTTCGCATCGGCGCGGCGGCGGTGGATGCCGCCATCCGCGGGGAGAGCGGCGTCATCATGTGCTTCGACCGTCTGTCGGACGAGCCTTATCGCACCGCGATCCGCGCAGAGCGCGTCGCCGGTGTCGCGAACGCTGTCCGCACGCTCCCCGACGCCTTCTTAAACGAAACGGGCGACGGTGTGACGGACGCCTGCCTTCGCTATCTTGCCCCCCTCATCCGCGGGGAAGTCATGCCCGAGTATAAGGACGGAATGCCCGTGCATTTCGTATTGAAATGATCGGTTCGCCGACCTGCCGCAAGCGAGGGCATCATCCCGCGCGAACGGAAAGAAAGCACCCGAAAAACAACGCCCCGTCAGATTTTCGTCACACGGTAGGGAAGCTTTGACGGGGCGAAACGATCGAGCGGCGAAGTGTCGTTTTTCCTTGTGACCGCACCGAACCTCTTGCCGCGAAGGATTTTTTCGTTTCGTCGATTTTTTTCGAAAAACCTCTTGCATTTTCGCGAAGGGTGTGTTATACTGTATCACGAAAATTCAATATGCTTATCAAGAGTGGCGGAGGGACTGGCCCTGTGAAGCCCGGCAACCTACGGAGAGACCGTAAGGTGCCAATTCCTGAGAGATGAGTATGTCTTTGCCTCGGGAGTTTGCGAAAACCCGAGGATTTTTTTGTTGATAAGCGGAAAAGGAGTACCATGAGCAAACAATTATTTACATCAGAGTCGGTAACGGAAGGACATCCCGACAAGATCTGCGACAAGATCTCCGATGCGATCCTTGACGAAATGCTTCGCCAGGATTCGATGAGCCGCGTCGCCTGCGAGACCTTTGCCACGACGGGCATCATCACCGTCATGGGCGAGGTGACGACGAAAGCGAGCGTGGACATTCAGCGCATCGTGCGCGATACCGTGCGTGAGATCGGCTACGACCGCGCGAAATACGGCTTCGACGCTTCGACCTGCGCCGTCCTAAGCTCTCTTCACGAGCAAAGCCCCGATATCGCTCTCGGCGTCGACAAGTGCGCGGAGGCGAAGAGCGGGGAAATGACCGACGATCTGAACATCGGCGCGGGCGACCAGGGGCTGATGTTCGGCTACGCCTGCAACGAGACGCCCGAGCTGATGCCTCTGCCGATCTCGCTCGCGCATCGCCTTGCCAAGCGTCTCACCGAGGTGAGAAAGAACGGGAAGCTCTCCTATCTCCGTCCCGACGGGAAAACGCAGGTGACGGTGGAATACGAGAACGGAAAACCCGTGCATGTCGATACCATTGTCGTTTCCTCTCAGCACAGCGCGGAGATCGATTCCGATACCATCCGCAAGGACATTATCGATTCCGTGATCCTTCCCGTCATCCCGCACGAGCTTCTCACGGGCGAGACGAAGATCTATGTCAATCCGACGGGCAGATTCGTTATCGGCGGTCCCGCGGGCGATACGGGACTCACGGGACGGAAGATCATCGTCGATACCTACGGCGGGTATGCCCGCCACGGTGGCGGCGCGTTCTCGGGGAAAGACCCGACGAAGGTCGACCGCAGCGCGTCCTATGCCGCCCGCTATGTGGCGAAAAATATCGTGAAAGCAGGGCTTGCCGACCGCTGCGAGGTGCAGGTGGCATACGCCATCGGCGTGGCGCATCCCGTCTCTCTTATGATCGATACCTTCGGCACGGGGAAAGTGTCGGACGAGACGCTCGTCGCGGCAGTCGAAAAGCTTGTCGACCTTCGTCCCGCCGCCATCATCCGTAAATTCGATCTTCGCCGTCCGATCTATAAGGAGCTCGCCGCTTACGGCCATATGGGAAGAGAAGACCTCGGCGTGAAGTGGGAGATCTGCGACATCGCGGACAAACTGAAGGAGCTTTGCAAGTAATTTTACCGAATCGAACTTCCCGGCTTCGAGATACGAAAAACCGCTCTGCCTATTGTGCAGGGCGTTTTTTCTATCGTTTTTACGCAAGGAGAAAGACAAGTCCCGTCGCGAGCAGTCCTTGAAGCAACTTCATCGGATAGTAGCGCCGCATCGAGAGATCGGTGCCCGAAAGAAAGTGCCTCGCCTGCAAATGCACCGAAAGCCCCGAAAAAGAGGTCGCGAACGCGGTGAGCGCGAGCGTGACGCGCGGCGGAAGGGGAGAGACGGAGGAGAGATAATACGCGGCGTTTCCCACCTCTAAGAACGGGAAGAGAAAGGAGAGCAGACCCGCGTTCGGGATGAGTCGGGAGAGCAGTCCCGTCACCACCGAAAAGAAGGTGAGAAAGGACGCGACGGCAAGTGTGTTGATCCCTGCGTCCCGCACGCAGGCGACAAGATGAAATTCCTCGCCGAGAGAGGCTTCGCCGTCCCTCCCCGCACGGTGTCCGATCCCGAAGAGAATTCCCACGATCACCGCGGACACTACCATCGCAAGATATAAAAGGATCCCGTCACGCATGGTTCCGCGCATACCGAAGCCGATGGCGCTGACAAGAAAGGCGGGGCCCGTGTTGTTGGAAAAACCGATGAGCCGTTCCGCCTCGTCCCGTTCGAGCCGCCCCGCACGATAGAGATCGACGGTGCACTTCACCCCGAGCGGATAGCCGCAGAAGATCCCCGAAAGGAAGGCGGTGATGCCGCATCGGTGAATACAGAACATCCGCTCGAAGGGGCGTGCGATCAGGGTGAGGGAATCGAAGGAGGCATATGCTCCGATAATTCCCGATAAGATCATGAATGGAAAGACGGCGGGAATGACCGTACGCGCGCAGAGCGTCAGCCCGAGCCTTGTCGCATCGGCGATCTCCTCCGAGAGAAAGATCGTGGAAATGAGCACGGAGAGCAGAAGAAGTGTCAATATCTTTTCAAATGTTCCCCGCGCGACACCCGCACAATTCCCGTGACAAAGGTTCCTTTTTGCTTTCTCATCGCCGACCGTCATTTTTTTCTCTCGCTTTCATACATTTTAGTAAAGAAATATGAAGGGCGGAAAGAAAAAATGATACCCGAGAAAAAAGAAAAGAAAAAGGAGAAGGCGAAGGGGAAAGGACACATGCCCGCCTTTGCGGGCGGTATCTCGCTTTTTCACGCGGAGCTCGATCCCGCTCCCGTCGGGGCAAGGATGACGGTCGTCGGCGTCCGGAGCGTGAGTGACCTGTCCCCGACCTTCCTTTCACTCACGACGGAAAAAGGAGAGATCGAGATCCGCGGAGAGCGACTTTTTCTCACAGTCTTTGAAAACAAAACCGTCGGCGTTGTCGGTCATATAGAGGAGATAAAACTGCAATATGGTAAACATTGATTGTCTTTTTCTCGGATTTCGACGCTTTTTTGTCAAAGAAGAGGATATGGCAGACGTCGCGGACTGCCTCTTGAAAAACGGGATCTCCGCTAAAATCTCGGAAGACGGAAGCTTCGTTTTGCCCCTTCGACGCACGTGCGCGGCAATGCGCGCACTCGAAAATTTTCCGGAGGTCACGACGTCGGAGCCGCTCGGCATCCCGGGCTTTTTCTTTCGTTATCGGCATCGCTACGGCGTGTTCGCGGCGGTGCTCGTCCTTCTCGTTTTTGCCTGCTTTGCGGGGGAGCGCGTATGGGACGTGCGCGTCGAGGGGGACGGTACGATTTCCGCCGCCTATGTCACCGAGGCGCTCGAGGCGGCGGGACTGACGCCCGGGACGCGCTTTCGCGACATTGACCTTTCTTCGGTGGAGACCGACGTTCTGAACACCTCGGAGCGTATCGCGTGGCTGAACATCAACCGTCGCGGAACGGTCGCCTATGTGCGCGTCGCCGCCAAGGCGGAGGTTCCCGACGCCACACCGAAGCACGGGTATGCAAATATCGTTGCCGACGAGGATGCCATGATCGAGGAGATCACCGTCCGTCTCGGCACCGAGGCGGTCAAGGTCGGGGACAGCGTAAAACGCGGCGACCTTCTCATCTCGGGCATCGGTGGCGGAATTCTGCCTGCCGAGGGAAGCGTGCGGGGCAGAGTCCGCCGCACCTTTGAGGTCACCGTCCCACGCTCGGAGAGCGTCACCTCCTACGGAGAAAGGGAAACGCGGGCACTGTCGGTGAATTTTTTCGGAATTTCTCTAAATATTTTCAAAATCTATGGAAATGTCGATACCGATTGTGCTATAATAGAGGAAACCGAACGTCTCACCCTCTTCGGGCAGAGACGGCTCCCCGTTGTCATCACCCGTACCGTTGCCGTAACGTGCGAGACCGCTTACCGCACCTATACCGACGACGAGTGCGTGAAGATCGCCGCATCGCGCCTTTCCTCGGTCCTGCGAAGCGAGCTTTCGGACGGCGATCTCGTCAGACTTCGCACGGGGGGCACCTTCACGAAGGAAGGCTATCGCATGTACGCCGAGGTCACCGAGGTGCGGGAGATCGGACGGCGCGCGGAATTCGAGGTCAAGGAGTAACCATGTCGGAAAAAATGATTTTAACACCGTCGGGCGCGGCAACCGCCGCTCTGTTCGGTACGTTCGACCGCAACGTGCGGATGGTGGAGAATGCCTTTCACGTCCGCGTCTCCAACCGCCATGTCGGCGAGGAAGAGGGGGATGCCGTCACCGTGACGGGGGAGGCATCCGACGTCGACGCCGCCACATGCGCGCTGGAATATCTCAAGCGCATGGTTGGCGAGGGCGAGAGCATCGACGAGCAGAGCGTCGAGTACGTCATCGGACTCGTGCGCGACGGGGAAGTCGGCAACGCGGGTGATTTTTCGGGCGATACCATCTGCCTCACCTACCGCGGAAAGCCCATCAAGGCAAAGACCGTCGGTCAGCGCAATTACATTGAAGCCATCCGAAAGAATACCGTCGTCCTCGGCATGGGTCCCGCCGGGACGGGCAAGACCTTTCTCGCCGTCGCCATGGCGGTGGAGGCGCTCCGCTCCAAGACGGTCGAGCGCATCCTTCTGACCCGCCCCGCAGTGGAGGCGGGCGAACGCCTCGGCTTTCTTCCTGGGGATCTGCAAAGTAAGATCGACCCCTATCTCCGCCCCCTCTACGATGCGCTTTTCGAACTCCTCGGCGGGGAGAATTATCAGCGCCACCTCGAGCGCGGCACGATCGAGATCGCGCCCCTCGCCTATATGCGGGGCAGAACGCTCGATTCCTCCTTCATCATTCTCGACGAGGCGCAAAACACGACACCCGAGCAGATGAAGATGTTCCTCACCCGTCTCGGCTACAACGCGAAGGCAGTCGTTACGGGCGATCTTTCGCAGACCGACCTTCCCTTCGGAAAGAAGAGCGGACTCTCGGTCGCCGCCGAGGTGCTCGAGGGCATCGACGGGGTCGGCGTGTTCCGCTTTACCGATCGCGACGTCGTGCGCCATCCGCTCGTGCGGCGGATCATCGGCGCATACGAATCTTACGAAAAGAAACAGAAAGAAGCCGCGGGAAAGAAATTCCGCGCCGAAAGGACAAGCAAAAAGATATGAAACGCCGTCTGACGATCCGTTTCCGTGCCACGGCACCGTTTTCCGCCGTCAATTACAAAATGAAGAGCGCCGTCCGCCGCGCGGCGGAGGCAACGCTCGATACCGAGCATTTTCCCTACGATGCGGAGCTGTCGGTCACCTTCTGCGACAATGCGTATATTCACGCCCTGAACAAAAAATTCCGCGGGGTCGACCGACCGACCGACGTGCTCTCTTTTCCTCTCTATGAGGACGGGAACTTCGACATGACGGAATGTATCGGAGGCGCCGTGCTCGGCGACGTCGTCATTTCCCTCGAGCGTGCGGAAGAGCAGGCGGGGGAGATCGGTCATTCCCTTTTGGAGGAGGTCGAATTTCTGACCGTCCACTCGGTCCTCCACCTTCTCGGCTATGACCATGAGCGCTCTCCCGAGGAGGAAGAGCGTCAATGCGCAAAGCAGCGCGAGATCATACAAAAGATCCGCGAAGACGCCTAACCCGAAAAGAAAACCGATCGAAAAAAGAAAAGGAACAGTATGAAAAGAACAGCATTTATCGCCATCGTCGGACGTCCCAATGTGGGGAAGTCCACCCTTCTGAACGCCATCCTCGGCGAAAAGGTCGCCATCGTGTCGAAAAAGCCGCAGACGACGCGCAACCGTATTACGGGCATCCATACGGTCGGGGAAGATCAGTATGTCTTTCTCGATACCCCCGGCTTACATAAACCGCGCACCAAGCTCGGCGATTATATGGTAAAGGCGGCGACGGACACCCTCGGCGGTGTCGATCTTGCGATCCTCGTTGTCGAGGCGAGAGAGGCGGTCGGCGACATCGAAGAAGGGCTTCTCGCAAGGATCCGTCAGGCGGGCATTCCTGCAATTCTCGCGATCAATAAGACGGATACCGTCCATCCCGAAAATATCGCAAAGACCATCAAAGCGTATGCCGACACCTTCGATTTTGCCGCCGTCGTTCCCATGGCGGCAAAGAACGGGCAGGGCGTCGACATCCTTCTTTCCGAATGCGAGAAGTTTTTGTACGAGAGCGAGTGGTTTTTCCCCTCCGACATCGTGACCGACCAGCCCGAGCGGCAGATCGCCGCCGAGATCATCCGTGAAAAGCTTCTGCGCCTTCTCGAGGAAGAGATCCCGCACGGCACCGCCGTCGCCATCGAGGAATGGAAGGAGTCGGAAGGACTCGTTTCGATCCGCGCCGAGATCTATTGCGAAAAACAGTCGCATAAGGGTATCATCATCGGCAAAGGTGGCGCGACCGTCAAAAAGGTCGGCACCTACGCGAGAGAAGATCTCGAAAAGCTGCTCGGCACCCGCGTGTTCCTCGACCTCTACGTTCGTGTCAAAGAGCATTGGCGAGACAGCGATTTCAACCTCTCCGACTTCGGCTATAAGGACGACGGGGCGAGATGACGACCAAGGTCAGAGGGCTCGTCATTCGCACCGCGGACATCAAGGAGGCTGATCGTCTGATCACCCTCTTCACCGAAGAAGGCGTCATCACCGCCGTCGCGAAGGGGGCCCGCTCGATGAAGAGCCGTCAGATGGCATCGACCACGCAGTTTTGCTACGGGGAATACGTCCTCTATCAAAAAGGGGATTTCTACTGGGTGAAGGAAGCCTCCCTCATCGAGAGCTTTTTCGATATCCGTAAGAGCATCGAGGGACTTGCGCTCGCCACGTATTTTTGCGAGGTGCTGACCGATGTCGCCACCGCACAGCCCGAAGGGGAGCTTCTCCGCCTCGCGCTCAATTCGCTTTCCGCAATCGCGGGGGGGAACGTAGAGCTTGATAAGATCAAGGGCGTGTTCGAGATCCGCGCGGCGGCGATCCTCGGCTTTTCTCCCGACATTGTGGAATGTCACCTTTGCGGGGAGCGGGGGGGCGACTTCTTTTTCGACATCATGGGCGGCTACGTCACCTGCGCCGCCTGTCACGAAAAGAGCGTCGGCTCGCTCGACGTCGCAGAGGACGACGGGCACGAAAGACATATCGTCTGTATTCTCTCCGCGGGGGCAAGACAGGCACTTGCCTACGCCGTCTATTGCCCGATGAGCAAGCTCTTTTCCTTTCGCCTGCCGCCCGAGGACATGCGCCTTTTTTGTCGCGCGGCGGAGGCGTATCTTCTGAACCATCTCGAGCGCCCCTTCAAAACCTTGGATTTTTACTATGAAGTGAAGCGCTGATTTTCGAAATTCCGAAAGGAAACCAACATGAATTTCCGACAAAAAATGTTAAATACGCTCGAGTACGGAAGGATTACCGAAATGCTCGCCGACTGCGCCGCCACCGAGGGCGCGAAGGCGAAGGCACGGACACTTCTGCCGAGCGACGATTACGATACCGTTCTGCTCCGTCAGACACACACCGCAGATGCGAAGCGCCTGATCGCCCACAAGGGCTATCCCTCCTTCCATGCCGAGGAGTCGGTCCCCGCCGCCGCCGAGCGCGCCTATAAAGGGGCGGTGCTCTCCCCACGTGAGCTTCTCGACGTTGCCTCTCTTCTTTACAGCACGCGGATGCTACTCGATTATATCCAAACGGACAAGCCCTTCGATACCTCGCTCGACGAGATCTTTCGTCGTCTGCTTCCGAACAGGGAGCTTGAGGAGACCATTCGCCGTTCGATCCTCTCGGAGGATATGATCGCGGACGAGGCGAGTCCCGCCCTCGCGGAGATCCGCCGTAAGATTCGCAATACCAATAACAAGATCAAAGACACGCTCCAGAGCTACGTCGGGGGCAACCGTCTGAAATACCTTCAAGAAAACATCGTCACCATGCGAAACGGACGTTACGTCGTCCCCGTCAAAGCGGAGTATCGGAATGAGCTCAAGGGACTTGTCCACGATACTTCCTCCTCGGGCGCGACACTCTTTGTCGAGCCGATGAGCGTCGTGGAGGCGAACAACGAGCTCAAACGCCTGAACGCCGAGGAAACGCATGAGATCGAGAGGATCCTCTCGGCGCTTTCCGCGTCCTGCGGCGAGTGTTCTTCCGCGCTGACGTTGAACTATCATAACATCACCGAGCTTGCCTTCACGTTCGCCTGTGCCTCCCTTGCCATCTCGATGAAGGCGGAGATGCCGAAGATCGTCGACCGCCGCGTGCTCGACCTTCGTCGCGCGCGCCATCCGCTTCTCGACCGCGAGAAGGTCGTGCCGATCGACGTCGCCATCGGGGAGGAGTACGATACCCTTATCATCACGGGACCGAATACGGGCGGTAAGACCGTCACCATGAAGACGATGGGGCTTCTCACCGTCATGACGCAGGCGGGACTCCAGATCCCCGCCTCGGAGGAATCCACCGTCGGCGTCTTCGATACGATCCTCGTCGACATCGGCGACGAGCAGAGCATTGAAGAGTCTCTGTCAACGTTTTCTTCTCACATGGTAACAATTGTTGACATTTTGAAGAGTGCGACCCCGCGTTCGATGGTTTTGTTCGACGAACTCGGCGCGGGGACCGATCCCATTGAGGGAGCGGCACTCGCCATCGCCGTGCTCGAGCGGACGCAGGCACTCGGCGCGCTCTCCGCCGCCACCACGCACTATGCGGAATTGAAGGTCTTCGCTCTCGAGACCCCGAGAGTACAGAACGCGTCCTGCGAGTTTGACGTGGACACCTTGAAGCCGACCTACCGCCTCGTCGTCGGTACCCCGGGAAAATCGAATGCCTTTGCCATTTCGGAAAAACTCGGACTTCCCGCCGACATCATCGCCCGTGCAAACAAGCTCATCGAGCGGGACGATAAGCGCTTTGAGGACGTGATCGAGCGTCTCGATACCGACCGCATCGCGATGGAACGGGAAAAGGAGAAGGCGGAGAAGCTCCGCGCCGATTACGAGCGCTTCAAGGAAGAAGCCGAAGCGGATCTGCGCCGCCGCATCACGAAAAACGAAGAAGAGATCCACCGTCAGGCGGCGAAAGCGAAGCAGATCCTCGACAGCGCCCGCGCGTCGAGCGAGTTTATCTTCCGTCAGCTCGAGGAGCTGCGCAAGCAGGAGGATAAAGAAAAGCGCAACGCCATGATGGCGTCGACAAGGGATGAGGTGCGCCGCCGTCTGCGCGAGAGCGAAGAGCTTGCCGACGGGCTGAACATCAAGGAGGTCTCCCTCGAGGACGATTATCACCTGCCTCGCCCCGTGGTCGTCGGCGATCGCGTCTATCTCGTCGACGTCGGAACCGAGGGGGTCGTCACCGCCCCGAAGGATAAGCACGGCTTGATCGCCGTCACCGCGGGCATTCTCAAAACCAAGGTCACCGAAGAAAAGCTCCGCCTCATCGACGGGACGCAGACCTTCCGGCGGAAGGAAGCCCCGAAGAAGGTTGACGAAGGAAAGGTGAAAAAGACCGTTTCCTCCACCTTCTCCCCCGAGATCGACGTCCGCGGCATGATCGGGGAGGACGCGTGGTTCGTTATCGATAAGTATATCGACGACGCAGTGCTCGCCGGAATGCCGAGCGTGCGCATCATTCACGGAAAGGGAACGGGTGCTCTTCGCGCCGCACTTTGGAAGTATTTCAAGAGCGACAGACGCATCAAGTCTTATCGCCACGGCGAATACGGCGAAGGGGACGCGGGCGTGACCGTTCTGACCCTGAAGCCCGATTGACCGGGAATCCACATTTTATAAAATCTCCCCCGGAGGGAACAAAACGAGGAACCCGATATGAATTTTCAACCGTTGAAGGATTTTTGTGACTTTTATCTTCCGATGCTCGGTGTGCCGATGTCGGACACCGTGATCTACCGCAATCATGAGGAGATCTTCCGTTACAGCGCGGGATATGACGATCCGTGGCTCCGCATTCCGACAAAGCGTGACGCGCTCTACAACCTCTATTCCTGCACGAAGGTCGCGACTGCCGTCGCCGCGACGCAGCTCATCGAGCGCGGAGAGCTTCTGCCCTCCGACCCGCTCTATGCCTATTTCCCCGAATATAAGGAGATGCGGGTGAAAAAGACGGCGCCCGACGGGAGCGTCACGTTGGTTCCCGCGACAAAGCCGATCCTCGTCGAGCATCTTCTCACCATGACCTCGGGCATGAATTATAATCTCGACGCCCCCGCCATCGCGAAGGTGCGCCGAGCGACCAACGGGCTCTGCCCGACCCTCGACATCGTTCGTGCACTCGCGGACGAGCCCCTCGAGTCGGAGCCGGGGGAGCATTACCTCTATTCGCTCGGACTCGATGTGGTCGGGGGCCTTGTCGAGCTTGTCTCGGGGCTTCCCCTCGGCGAATACATGAAGCGCAATATCTTCGATCCCCTCGGCATGACCGAAACGGGCTTTACGATGGACGAGACCATCGTGCCCCGCATGGCGTCGCAGTACCGCTATAACGAAGAGACGGGCGCACCCGAGAAGATCCCAGTCTCCGAGAACCCCTATCGCTTCGGTAGCGCTTACCAAAGCGCGGGCGCGGGACTGATCTCTTCCGTGAAGGACCAGATCCTTTTTGCCGACGCACTTGCCAACATGGGAAAGGGGAAGAGCGGGGAACGGATCCTCTCGCCCGCCGGCGTCGATGTTCTGCGCGCCAACCGTTTTGGGGAAGACAAACTTTCGGAATTCCCGAAGTATAAGTTCGGCTACGGTTACGGCTACGGCGTGCGCACGGCGATCGATCCGAAGACGAAGGGGAATCTCGCCTCCGTCGGAGAGTTCGGTTGGGACGGGGCGAGACGTTCGTACATCTCTGCCGATCCCGAGCGCAAGCTCGCCGTTTTCCACGCGGAGCACATGAATTTTCCGAACGCGGATTCGGTTATTTTCGCACGCCTTCGCAATGTGATCTACGCGTGCGTGGAGAGTGATTGATATGCGGTTTGTCAGGCTCAAAACCACGGTGCCCGCCCGTGAGATGAAGAAGATCCTTTCCGATCCCGAGCGGGTCAATGAAAACGTCCGCTTCGACGAGAAGAAAGGGACTCCGAAGATGAAGCCGACCTTTCGCGACGACCGCCTTCGCGTGAAGTGTGAGCTGATGAATCGTCCGACCAAGGACAACGGCTTTCTCGTTGGCACCTACTTTACGGGCAAGCTCTCCGAGCGGGACGGCGTGACCACCCTTTCGGGCATCATCGTGACCGAACCGATCTTTCACTTGATCTTCCTTGCGCTTTTCGTCTACTTTGTCATTCTTTGCTTTTCGGTCGGCGGCTTTTCCGTCGTCCCGATCTGCCTTTGCGTTTTCGTGGTCGTGATGTTTTGGAAAGAGTACCAAAAGCAGGGAATCATCGAACGCTATCTCGCCCGTGCCTTCCGCCGCGCGGAAGATCCCGCCTTCCGAAAGTAAGGTAGGGAAAAGCGCGGAATTCGAATGAATTCGGGCTGACGCCCGCCCTTTGTTTTCAATAAGTAAAAATCGCTCTCGAATGCGTAGTTTTGCATTCGAGAGCGATTTTTTGCAGAAAACTTTCGACGGGTCAGGTTTCGTCCGCCCTGCAAAGCAGAAGGATGCCGGCGAAAAGACTGACAAAAAGAAGCGCGCACACTTTGAGACCGGTACCGATATGCTCCTTTCGGGTCATTTTCCCGCAGATAGAGATGGTGATGGGAAGACACCAAGCGAGAGGAATCAGGAGCCACCCCTGCGCGATACAGCCGATGATCAGGAAAATTTTTGCGATGATCGACAGACCGTCCTGACCACCTTTTCCCGTTTTCTCGACGCTTTTTACGGCGCAACCGCACTCTGTGCAGATCACTGCGTCGTCATCAAGTTCCTTTCCGCATTTCTGACAAAACTTCATAAGCACCTCCGAATTGTATTTCGACGAATCTCGTCAAGACTATTATACTCAATATTTGAGTATTTGTCAATACTAAAATGACGAATATGATAAAATTTTTAGAGGATTTATCGAAAGAAGAGGAGGATTCGGAGATGAATTATCGAATCAGGATGCGAAATCTTCGCGAGGATAACGACCTGACGCAAAAAGAAGCGGGGGCGGTGATCAATAAATCGCAGCAGGGGTACGGACATATCGAAGACGGACGCGCCGAATTGAAGATCGACGATCTGATCAAGCTCTGTAAATTTTACAGAGTGAGCGCGGATTATTTTATCGGCTTGTCGGACAAAAAATAAAAGAACGGACATCGTTTTCGCGCAATTTCGCAATGAAAAAGACTTCGCAAGTGAAAGGAAAGAATCATCAAAAGATCCGAAAAACACATTTGCACATGCAGCATCGGACCTTCCGACAAAAAGAGCCCTCCCGTGCAAAGCCACGGGAGGGCTCTTTTTGCTATCAGTATACGTTGGTAGAAGAGATCTTTGCGTAGTTGTTGAGGGGGATGGGCATCCCTTCGCCCTTCTTGCCGAAGGGAAGGAGCTTTTCTTCGAGCTCTTCGATGGCGGGGAGCTTGCCGTTCACGTAGTCGAGAATCCTCTTTTGGCAGGATTGCGTTCTTTGGAGCAGACCGCCGAGACGGAGATCCTGTACATCGAAGCCGCAGGTCTTGTTGTCGGTGAACCACTGCTTTTCAAACGCGGCGTGGAAAATGCGCACGCGCTTGATGACTTCCTTGTAGTCGTTTTCGGCAAGGGCGCGGAGCGTTTCTTTGTCGCCCGCCTCGTAGGCTTTTCTCGTCTTATAGCCGAGGGCATACTTGACGGCGAGGACGTCGCAGAGCTTTGCCTGCGTGTCGAAGAGGTAGGCGTACTTGCGGTACTTCTTCGCACAGGCGTGGAGTCTTTCCGCATAGGCGGCATATTTCTTTTCTTCCGCCGGATTGACGGTATGATCGAGATAGTCGTTGAAGTAGTCGGAGAAGAGCATGTATTTCGCCGGGTTCTCGGTCTCCGTTACCCCGTCGAGCAGGTTCGCCGCGTCGAGGAACATAAAGTCGTCGAAGTCGACGCCGAATTTCCGCGCGAAGCCCTCTTTGATCTTCGCCTCGTCCTCATTGCCCTTTGCCACCTCGGCGAGATAGTAGAGCGCGGGAAGCTGAGCGAAGTGCGAGCATTCGCCGCCGTTGTCTCCCCACATCGTCATAAAGACGTTCTTGACCTTGTTCTTTTTGCACGAATGAAGGGCGGGAACCATGTATTTGAGCGTCGCGCCGTTCATCGGCGTTACACCGTCCCAGCACCACGCGCCGCCCGCAAACCATGTCTCCTTCGAGAGCTGCTTGTGATTGTATATCATGTCGTCATAGTGGGACTCGGTCAGATGATAGTAGTCCCAGTAGACGGGGATCACGTTCGGGCTGACCGAATCGACGATCTCCTTCGGAAGCTCGGTCTTTTTGGCGTAATAGCCGCCCCGGTTCCATGTGCGGAAGAACATATCCGACCACATCAGGCACTTGTAGCCGTACTTTGCGGCGATCTCTTCGACCTTCGCAAGGTGACGCTTGATGATGCTCGATGCCTTTTCGTAGCCGTGGCGGTCGAGAAAGGCGCCTCTGCCGAGCATGTGCGCTTCGTCCATACCGATGTGGATCAGACGGGAGGCGAAGCACTCGGAGAGCGTCGCGAACATGTGATCGATCAGCTCATAGGTGCGCGCGTCGTCGACAAGCAGTATGTCGCCGCAGTCGATCGGGAAGGTGCCCCAACGGATGGTCGCGTTCAGATGCGCGAGCGTCTGCATACAGGGGATCATCTCGATGCCGAGCGAAGCGGCGTAAGCGTCGATCTCTTTCATCTCCGCCTTCGAGTATCTGCCTCTCATATAGCCGAAGTACGGCTCACCGTCCACCTCGTAGGTGTCCTCGGTGTAGAGCATTGCCATGTTGTACCCCATCTTTTTAAGAAGGGGGAGATAGCGCTTCAATCCCTCGACGCTCATGACCGAGTTGCGCGACATGTCGATCATGACGCCGAAACGGTCGTATTTACGGTTTGCCATAAAAATTTCTCCTGTTACGGTTGTCGGTTCGCGCAAAAGGCGAAGCCCCGCGCGCCAAGACTATCATAGCACATTTTCACAAAAAATGCAAGAGAACAGGAAGAAAAAGGGCAAAATAAATAGAAACAAAGGCAAGATAATGATAAAGCGAGAGATTACTCGGTCATTTGATCCGAGGGAAGATCGGGCAAGGTCTCCTTTTTCCTTAATCTGCGGATCAGGAAGAAGGTCGCGATCAGCGCGACGAAGGGGAAGATTGCGGAAAATAACATTCCCGCTTTCAGTCCCGCCTCCACCGGGTCGTCGGCAAGGAAGGCGGCAAGACCCGAGAGCGCCCCGCCGGAGATCGCCTCGGAGACGAAGCCCACGACGTCGGGACCGACGGTACAGCCGATGTCTCCCGCGAAGGCAAAGAGCGCGAACATGAGCGTCCCGCCGTAGGGAAGATGCTTTGCTCCGAGACTGTAAGTGCCGGGCCAGAGCAGGGCGACCGAAAGTCCCGTCAGCGCGCAGGCGGCAAGCGAAAGTGCGGGCGAGGGGGCAAAGACCACGAGCAGATAGGCGAACAGGCAGAGCACAAAGGACGCGAAGATCCAGCGCTCAAGCCGCATTTTCTTGCCGAAAATTCCATAGAAAAGACGTCCCGCTCCCATCAAAAGAGCGAAGCAGCAGGGACCGAGCAGGTCACCGACCGTCTTCGAGACGTGAAGTCCCTGTTCGGCGAAGAAAGATGCCCATTGCGACATGGCAAGCTCCGCGGCGCCCGCCGCGATCATAATGATCATCATGAGGAGAAAGGTCGGCTCCTTGAAGAGTCGGAGTCCCGCCGAGTGCCCCTCCTCCTTCGGCAGGGTGGCGATCGGTACCTTCAGACAAAGAAGCATGGCAAAGAAGGGAACAATCGCCCAAAGCATCGGGAGAATGTACCACTTCGAAAAACCGAAGAAGACGAAGTACAGTGTGGAAAGAAGGATCACGCCCGCCTGCCCCCAACAGTAGAAGGAGTGGAGGATGCTCATGGCAGAGGCTTTTTCATCTCCCGGGATGGCTTCGACGATCGGGCTGACGACGACTTCAATGAGCCCGCCGCCGATCGACGAGAACGCGGTCGCGATCAGCAGGGCGGCGAACTTGTTCGCCATCACGAGCGGAAGCGTCCCGAGCGCGATCAGTCCCACGACGGTCATGGCTTCCGCGAGCGTTACACTCGCGCGATAGCCGATGCGGTCGATGAAGAGCGTGCTCGACAGGTCGATCACGATCTGCAAGGCGAAATTGACGGTGATCAGAAGACTGATCTCGGCAAAGCTGACGCCGAGCGTGTCGCGGAAGGTGACGAACAACAGGGGAGAGAGATTGTTGACGATCGCCTGTACGATATAAGATAAATAGGAAGCGATCAGGGTGTGTTTGTAAGTGAGTTTCATAATAGGATCCTTTTTCGGAGATTACTAACAGTATATGAAGAAGGGGAGGTCGGCGGCAACCGTGAAAGGAGCGCTCGCGCGAACCCTCGGGAAATTCAAGGGGGCGGAAACTGCCCGACACAAAAACCAACGTGCGGGCAAAAGATGAAAAACAGGCAGAGGTCAGAAAAAAGATGTGCGAAACCGAAGCAAAGCGTCGCACGTGCCTATGGCAACCGCGAAACCGGAGCAAAGCGCCGCGCGTGTCTACGGCAACTGCGGAACCGAAGCAAAGTGCCGCACATGTCTACGGCAACCGAGAACGGGGAAGCCGCATATTTGGGGAGGATGCCTCCATTTGAAAGAGAAAGGGCATCCGTATTTTCTCGGCAGGCAAGGAAAAGGCAACCGCAAAAACGGTTGCCTTTTCCGATGGTTTCCAAAATCGTATCAGTTGGATACGTAGGGAAGCAGTGCCATCTGACGCGCTCTCTTGATCGCGGTGGTGAGCTGTCTCTGATGAAGAGCGCAGGTGCCGCAAACGCGTCTCGGAAGGATTTTCGCTCTTTCGGAAATGAATTTCCGAAGTTTGGCAACATCCTTGTAATCGATCTCGTTCACCTTGTCCTGGCAGAAGAGGCATACTTTCTTTCTTCTGTGCATCGGACGGAAGGAGGAACGGGGTGCATCGTTTCTTTCCATGTCGGTAAAAACCTTTCCGGCTCACCGTATCGAATACCTTCGCGCGTCGTGAGCCTGACGCACGAGGGGGAAGAGCACTTTCTTCGATCAGAAGGGAAGGCTCTCGTCACCCGGGATCTCTTCGAAATTGGAGCCCTGCGTGTTGTTGAAGGCGGGCGCACCGTACGCACTCGGCGTATAGGCTGCGCTCTGCTGAGCCTCGTGAGGAGCGGGAGCGGCGCCGTTTTGTCCGGCGGACGGTGCGACGAAGGTCGCCTCGTCGGCGACGACTTCCACCGTGTTTCTCTTCTGCCCCTGATTGTCGGTCCAGCTCCGTGTCTGAAGCTGACCGCAAATGAGGATCGGATTCCCCTTCTTGAAGAAGCGGCAGACAAATTCCGCCGTCTGTCTCCACGTGACAATATCAAAGAAATCCACCGTCGGTTGACCTTGATCCGCTCTCGTGTAGCGACGATTGACCGCGATACGGAAATTGCATACCGAGATCGCGGAAGCCGTCTGCTTCAGCTCGGGGTCGGATACCATATTGCCAACCAAGATAACTTTGTTAAAACTTGCCATGATCAAACGATCCTTTCTTTCCGTCGTATGCGCCGATATCAGCCGTTACGGCGGTGTCGGTCGCTGCTTTACGCCTCGGTCGTTTCTGCGACTTCGACGATTTCTTCGGCTTTTGCTTCGGGCTTTCTCGCCTTGGCTCTTGCCTTCTTCTCGATTTTGACGGTCGTCATGTAGCGGATCACGCTTTCGTTGATCTCAAGCAGACGCTCAAGCTCGAGGGGGAAGGTCGGTTCGCTCTTGAAATTCACGAGAACGTAGTAAGCCTCGTTGATATAGTTGATCGTGTAAGCAAGCTTTCTCTTGCCCCATTCGTCAACCGCAACGTCGCTCGCGTTCTCCCGAATCAGAGAAACGAACTTTTCTTCCACTGCCTTTGCTTCCTCTTCGGCAAGATTGCCGTTGATGGCAAAGAGAGTTTCGTAAGAAGAAATTTTTCCCATCGTTTTTTACCTCCTTCTGGTCATTAAGGCCGCCTCGGGCGGCAAGGAGACGGGCACAATACCCGAATCGGCAATATTTTATCATATTTAAGACAGCTTGTCAACCCCTTTTCAGAAAATAATTGCCAAAATTCAGAAAATAATTGCCAAAATTCCGATAAAGTAAATTCCCAAAGTAAATTCCACAGTAGGGGGGAAATTTACTTTGGGAATTCACGGAAATTATCCAAACTTCTGAAGGCTTCTGAAAGTCCGAATGCATACTTCGTTTTTCAAAGGATATAGTTGCTGTTCCGAAAAATCAAATTCCGCCCATTTGCATTTTTTTCGTATTTCCTTTTGCTTCACCTGTTTTCTTCGCTACCGCTTTTTTCTTTCGCCGCTTGGCTCTTATTTGTTGGTTTCCTCATGG
>CAVEOF010000039.1:19586-20013 GCA_963617165.1 Coriobacteriaceae bacterium
GGAAGTTCTGGATTTTTTAATATTTTTTTGCTAAACGATGAAAAATTCTCTTGACAAAGCAAAATAAGGGGATTATAATGAATGCAAAAGCTGTCGAAAAACGGAGAAAGCAAAAGAAAACCATCATGAAAACGCAAAGTAAGATCTTATTTTTACTTCTGATCATCGCACTGTTGTGCGCGACTTCTTTCGTAGCTGTCTATGCAGAAGAAGCGACATCGCTCTCAAATCTCAAAGCGGCAAAGTACCCGCCGTCGAGTGAGGAGCTATCGCTTTCCTCTGCAATCGATAACTCTTCAACGGACGAAAGTTATCGCACCCATGCGGCGGAATTCGCCACAGTTATCTTCAAGGACAGAAACGGAAATGTGCTCTCAAGCACAGATTACGCTCTCGGTGCATCTCTCACTCCTCCGGAGTACGAGGA
>CAVEOF010000040.1:0-18929 GCA_963617165.1 Coriobacteriaceae bacterium
TCGGAGAGCTCGGCGAGGCGGAAGAAGGTACGGACGGACTGGATTTCTATCCCCTCCCCGATGGGAGTTACGGTGTAATGTGTGGAAAAGCAAAGTATCTCGCAGAGATAATCATTCCTGCGACACATAAAGGAAAAGCCGTCACACAGATCTTGCCGAGTGCGTTTCAAGGCGCATCGAATCTTACGAGCATTCTTCTGCCGGAGAGCTTACAAATATCGGCGAGTTTGCATTCTACGGTTGCGCAGGACTTACAAGCATCACCATTCCGAATAGTGTCACGAGCATCGGTAAGAGCTCCTTTTCAGGTTGCACAGGACTTAAAAATATCACCATTTCGAATAGTGTCACGAGTATTAGTGAGGGAACATTCCGAGGCTGTAGCAGTCTTGAAAGCATTACCTTGCCGTTTGTCGGTGGTTCCCGAAAGAGCGCGTCCGATACGTATCAATATCCGTTCGGTTATATCTTCGGAGAATCCCCCTATACAGGAGGTATTGCAACATGGCAGAATTATTGCGGATCAAGCACCTCAAGTGCAACATATAGCGCTTACTATATCCCGGAGAGCTTGAAGTCCGTCACGATCACGGGAGGAAATATCCTCTTCGGTGCCTTCTATAATTGCACGAGTCTTACGAGCATCACCATTCCGAATAGTGTGACAAACATCGGCAATCATGCGTTCTACGATTGCACAGGGCTTACGAGCATCACGATTCCGGATAGCGTCACGAGCATCGGCGAGTATGCGTTCTGCTATTGCACAGAGCTTACGAGCATCACGATTCCGGATAGCGTCACGAGCATCGGCGGTTCTGCCTTCTATAATTGCACAGGGCTTACGAGCATCACGATTCCGGATAGCGTCACAAGCATCGGCGAGTGGGCGTTCTCCGATTGCATAGCGCTTACGAGCGTCACGATTGGGAATAGAGTCACAAGCATCGGCGAGTGGGCGTTCTGCGATTGCAGAGGGCTTACGAGCATCACGATTCCGGGTAGCGTCACAAGCATCGGCAACGCTGCGTTCTCCGGCTGCAAAGGGCTTACGGGCATCACGATTCCGGGTAGCGTCAAAAGCATCGGAAATAATGCATTCGGCTATTGCACAGGGCTTACGAGCATCACAGTAAGCGATGGAAATACAAAGTATTATTCTATCGGAAATTGTCTTATAGAAACGGCAACAAAAAAACTAATTCTCGGTTGTAAAACCAGCGTCATTCCTTCGGATGGCAGTGTTACAAGCATCGGCGAGTATGCGTTCTCCGGTTGCACAGGGCTTACGAGCGTCACAATTCCGGATAGCGTCACAAGCATCGGCGCGGGCGCATTCTCCGGTTGCACAGGGCTTGCGAGCATCACGATTCCGAATGGCGTCACGAGCATCGGCGCGGACGCATTCTCCGGTTGCACAGGGCTTACGAGTATCACGATTTCGAATAGCGTCACGAGCATCGGCGCGGACGCATTCTCCGGTTGCACAGGGCTTACGAGTATCACGATTTCGAATAGCGTCACGAGCATCGGCGCGGACGCATTCTCCGGTTGCACAGGGCTTACGAGTATCACGATTTCGAATAGCGTCACGAGCATCGGCGCGGACGCATTCTCCGGTTGCACAGGGCTTACGAGTATCACGATTCCGAATAGCGTCACGAGCATCGGCGAGTATGCGTTCGCTCGGTGCACAGGGCTTACGAGCGTCACAATTCCGGATAGCGTGACGAGCATTAGTGAGTATGCGTTCGCTTGGTGCACAGGGCTTACGAGCATCACGATTCCGGATAGTATCACAGACATCGGCGAGTATGCGTTCGCTCGGTGCACAGGGCTTACGAGCATCACGATTCCGGATAGTATCACAGACATCGGCGAGTATGCGTTCGCTCGGTGCACAGGGCTTACGAGCATCACGATTCCGGATAGTATCACAGACATCGGCGAGTATGCGTTCGCTCGGTGCACAGGGCTTACGAGCATCACGATTCCGAATAGTGTAACGAGCATCGGAGATTATGCGTTCGAAGATTGCTATAAGTTAATCGAAGTCGTCAACCATTCTTCTCTGAACATCACAACTGGGAGCCGTGGCTACGGATATATCGGCTATTATGCAAAGCATATTATCACGCATGAAAAAGATAGCTATCTTACTACCGATGATAATGGATATATCTTCTACGATGACAGTAGCAATGTATATCTTATGGGATATACAGGAACCGATACCGAACTTGTTTTGCCGGAAACATCTCCTAATGGCAAAAAGTATGAAATCTATCAATATGCGTTCTACGGTTGCACAGGACTTACGAGCATTACGATTGAAAATAGCGTGACAAGCATCGGTCACTATGCGTTCCAAGGGTGCACTGGACTCACGGGTATTATTGTTGAAAACGGAAATATAAAATATCATGCAGTCGGAAATTGTCTTATTGAAACCAAATCAAAAACATTGATATTTGGGTGCAAAAACAGCGTTATTCCCTCGGACGGTAGCGTGACGAACATCGGCTCTTATGCGTTCAGTGATTGCACAGGGCTTACAAGCATTACGATTCCGGATAGCGTAACAAGCATCGGCTATCGTGCATTTAGCTATTGCACAGGGCTTACGAGTATCACAATTCCGGATAGCGTGACGAGCATTGGCTATTTGGCGTTCTCGCGGTGCACAGGGCTTACGAGCATCACGATTCCGGATAGCGTCACAAGCATCGGTGATTGGGCGTTCTCCGGTTGCACAGGGCTTGCGAGCATCACGATTCCGGATAGCGTGACGAGCATCGGCAATTATGCGTTCGCTTGGTGCACAGGACTTACGAGCGTCACGATTGGGAATAAAATCACGAGTATCGGCGATGAGGCGTTCCTCTATTGCTCGAAACTTCAGTCGATCTATTTTGACGGAACTATCGATGAATGGAATGCGATCACTGAAGGGCATGTAGTCTATGATACCTCAAGAGTTACCGTATATTGCTCTGACGGGACGATTTCTCCTCAATAAAAAGCGCAAACAAACGGAAAAATTTTTCAAAAGCCCTTGACAAGCAGGGGGGAAAGCGTTATAATAGTATGTGCGATTTTGGGTCGGTAGCCTAAACTGCCCCCGGAGTCGGCAAATGTTTTAGGAGGTTTCGGTGTGAAGCTGGATCTACGACCGCTCCTCGCGGGAGAGCGCTACCTCGCGTTCGATTTCGAGCTTCCGCTCACACGCTCCGAGGATCCCACAAGCTTTTTGTACGGCGTCGTTTTTCCTTCTCCCATGAAGGTGAAGGGCGATATTACCAACACTGCCGGTTATATGCGGATGAAGCTCACGCTTTCGGTCGATTACCAAGCCGCTTGCGCGCGCTGTCTTGCGCCGATCTCCGGGAGTTTCTCCCTTGACCTTGAGAAAACCGTTGCGCCGCGTGATCTGCTTGCCGATCTGCCTGAAGAAAAACTCGAGGACTTCGCCATCGTTGAAGACGGATTTCTCGACCTTGACGAGCCGCTCTATGAGCAATTGGAAATGGAATTTCCGATCCGCTTTCTGTGCCGTGAGGACTGCAAGGGTCTCTGCCCGCGCTGTGGGAAGAACCTGAACGACGGTCCCTGCACCTGCCCCGAAAAGGAGCCTGACCCGCGGCTTGCCCCCCTCCAAAAGATCTTGGAGGACATGAAAAAAAATAATAATAAAGAAACATAAGGCGGCATCCTTCCCGACGGGAAGATCGTCTGCCGACCGAAGGAGGACACAAAAATGGCAGTACCGAAGAAAAAGGTTTCTCATTCCAGAAAGATGAAGAGACGTTCCAGCGTGTGGAAGCTCGAGGCTCCCACGAACCTTGTGAAGTGCCCACAGTGCGGCGAAGTCAACCTTGCTTACCGCGTATGCAAGAGCTGCGGCTTCTATAAGGGTACGGAAGTCATTGCCAAGGCTCCCGCACAGACGAAGTAATTCTTACGTCTTACGCACGCAAAGCGCCCCGCCGATATTCGGCGGGGCGCTTTGCGTGTTTTTTTGATGTTTGATCGTGTGGGGCGTGTTTTTGCGCGAGAGCTTTCCTCGTTTTGCGTGTGGTTTCTGCGTTTTGCGTACGGGCTTTCGCGTTTTTTGTGTGCAGGCTTTCCGCGTTTTGCGTGCGAGAGAGGCGGAGATGCGGGCGGGCGGTCAATTCTCGGGTTGTTGTGTTTCTCGCCCTGCGGAGGGAGATTTCGGCTTGCGGTGTTCTTTGCCCTTCGGAGAGGCGTTTCGGCTCGCGGTGCGCCCCGTTCCGCAATGAGGTATTTCGCTTTGTGGCGTTTCTCGTCCTGTGGAAGGATGCGGTTTTAGGGGGAAAGCCGTGCGTCTCTTTTTTGTGTTTATCAAAGAAAAATGCCTTGTTTTTCTGCTTTTCTCGGTATTTTTTCTTCTTTTTCGAGCAAAATCGAAGGCTTTAGGCGCTTTTTCCCCGGGATGAGGAGAGATGCTCTTCTCGAATGGCACCCGATTTGTTTCCCATTTTGTCGTTTTTTCGTTCTTTTCTGTTCTTATCAAAGAAAAATGTCAGATTTTATGCCGTTTTTCGGTAGATTCTTGTTTTATCTCTTATATGAGGCGCGCCGCCGCGGAATGCGGCGCGGTGTTTAATCGGCGAATGCTTTTTTTCTTTTCGTCACGGGTTGCCGACACTTTTTTTGTTTTTCTTTGGTTTTCCGATTGACAACGCTCCCGTTTTTATGGTATAATGCGCGTGAAGAATTTATGCTTTTTGAAAGGGGTCTCGATATGGTAAAGCATGTACCTGCCATGGGTTGGAACTCATGGAACACCTTCGCAAAAGATATTAACGAAGAGAAAGTGCTTCGCGCCGCGGACGTCTTGGCGGAGAGCGGACTCCGCGAGGCGGGCTACGAGTATATCGTCATTGACGACTGCTGGAGCCTGCACGAGCGGGACGCGGAGGGACGCCTCGTCGCCGATCCCGAGAAATTCCCGCACGGGATGAAGTACGTGGCGGACTACATTCACAACAAGGGCTTGAAATTCGGGATGTACTCCTGCGCGGGAGCTGTGACCTGCGCCTACTATCCCGCGTCCTACGAGCACGAATTCATCGATGCCGACACCTTCGCAAAATGGGGCGTCGATTACCTGAAATACGACTACTGCTTCCGCTCCATCGGGATGCCCGGGCACCTGCTCTATAAGCGGATGGGCGTAGCGCTCGCAAATTGCGGACGCGATATTCTTTTCTCCGCCTGCTCGTGGGGAGCGGACGACTCGCGCGTGTGGATCAAGGAGACGGGGGCGAACAGCTGGCGCTCGACGGGTGACATCTTCGACAACTGGACGTCGATCCGCGACATTATCCGCTATCAGCTCAAATACATGGAATACAACGGACAGGGCTGCTTCAACGACCTCGACATGCTGGTCTGCGGCATGAACGGCGTGGGGCACGTCGGACAGGGCGGTTGCAGTGCGAAGGAATACTTCACGCACTTCGCCTTCTGGTGCTTCTACGGCTCTCCCCTGATGCTCGGAAACGACATCACGCATATGGACGAGGAGACGCGGAAGCTCGTGACCAATCCCTCTCTCATTCGCATCGATCAAGACACGAAATATTGTCAGCCCTTCTTCATCGGGCGGCGCATGGACAAAAACCAAAAGCGAAGTGTCGATTCCGACACCTACTACGGGAATTATCCCGAGGACGTGGTCCTGCTCGCGAGATTCCTCGACGACGGAAAGATCGCGATCGGCGAATTCAACCTGACCGACGGTCCGAGCAGTCATTGGACCTCCTCCTTCCTCACCGAGTCGGTCGGCGTACCCGAGTCGAGCGGGAAGAAGCTCCGCCTCGTCGACGTGGAGACGGGCGAGGTGCTCGTCAGCAAAAACGGCATCGTTCCTCTCCGCAGTGTGGAGGCGCACACCTCCGCCGTTTACATCGCGGAAGTGATCGACGCATAATGTCACTCTGTACGGAATGTCAAAAAGAGATCGTCCCCCTCGAGATCGCACTCACGAAAAAGCTCACGGGGCGGGCGGCGGAGCGCTTCCTTTGCAAGGCGTGCCTCGCCAAGAAGTTCGCGGTGGAGGAAAAGACGCTCGACGAGATGGCGAAGCGGTTCCGCGAAGAGGGGTGTTCTCTCTTCTTGTAGCGTGTGCGCTTCCCTCGAGGGCACCGATAGCATTCGCGTTTTGGTGCGAGGGCACGGCGCGCCGCTCTTACGGTCTGTTTTAACTCGGAATTTTGTATTTTGAAGGCTCCCGACCGTCCGCGCCTTTTCTTTGCGGAGGTCGGGAGACTTTTCGTTTCAAAGGATGTTAAAGGATTTTTATGAATAAGGATCTGACGGTAGGAAAGCCGAGCACGGTGCTGTGGAAGTTCTGTCTTCCCATGTTCGGCAGTATTCTTTTCCAACAGTTATATAACATTGCCGACAGCTTCGTCGCGGGCAAGTTCATCGGCAACGACGCGCTTGCCGCGGTGGGCAACAGCTACGAGATCACGCTGATCTTCATCGCGTTCGCCTTCGGGTGCAACATCGGGTGCTCGGTCATCGTCTCCCGCCTCTTCGGCGGGAAGAACATGCGCGACATGAAGAGTGCGGTCACGACGGCGCTCATCGCCTGCGGTGTGCTGTGCCTTGTCCTGATGGCGGCAGGATATTTTCTGACCGACGCGTTGCTCGCCCTCATCAATACGCCCGAAAACGTGTTTTCGGACTCGAAATTGTACCTTGATATTTACATTTTGGGATTGCCGTTCGTATTTTTCTATAACGTCGCGACGGGGATCTTCTCCGCGCTCGGCGACTCGAAGACCCCGTTTTTCTTCCTTGCGGCATCCTCGATCTCGAACATCGGGATGGACATCCTCTTCGTCGCCGCCTTCGGAATGCGGGTCGAGGGGGTCGCCTACGCGACGCTCATCTGTCAAGGGATCAGCTGTATTCTCGCCGTGATTTTTGTTTTCCGTCGTCTCGCCGAAGTGGAGATTGACGTGAAGGCACCGATCTTCTCTTGGCGGCTCTTCAAAGAAATGACGAGAATTGCGATTCCGAGCATTCTGCAACAGAGCTTTATTTCGGTCGGAAACATTGTGATTCAAAGCGTTATCAATACCTTCGGCTCCGGCGTGATGGCGGGGTATTCCGCAGCAATCAAGCTCAATAACATGGTGATTACCTCGCTGACAACACTCGGCAACGGGGTCTCGAATTACACGGCGCAAAATCTCGGTGCGGGAAAGCCGATGCGCGTGCGGGAGGGATGCCGTGCGGGATTGACGCTTGTCTTTGGTCTGTGCGTTCCGATTATCGCACTATATGTGGCAGGAGCGGCGCCGCTCGTCTCTTTGTTTCTTGAGAGCCCGACTGGCGAGGCTGCCAAAACGGGCATACTTTTCTTACGCATTGTAGCTCCGTTCTACTTTATCGTATCGACAAAGCTTATTACCGACGCCGTTCTCCGTGGGGCGGGCGAAATGAAGGCGTTTATGGTCACGACCTTCTCCGATTTGATCCTGCGGGTCGTGCTCGCCCTGATCCTCTCAAGGACCGCGCTCGGCGTAACGGGAGTATGGCTCTCCTGGCCCATCGGATGGTTCGTCGGGGCGACGCTCTCGGTGCTCTTCTACTTCCACTTTCACCCGAGACGCAAAAAACAGGCGGAATGAAGCAAAAATTCAAAACGGTAGCCTGTTACGCGATCCCCCCACATGCAGAGGCGCGAAAAGGCATGTTCCCGTCGACGGGCACGTTTCCTTATTTTACGCATATTTCTTCACCTCCGAAAAAGGGTTCCCGACTTCCTTTTTATGTCCTTACGAAAACATCGGAGCATTTAATAATTTTGTGCCGCCCACCGGCGGCGGAATGGAGATTCTTATGAAGCTTGTACAATTGACCGGTTCCCTTCGCAATCGATTCGGCGACCGTGCGGCGATCCGCATGGTTCACGAAGCCGGCTACGACGGCTATGACTTTTCTATGTTCGATTTGCCACGTGACACAAACGGCATCGGCGGGGACGGATGGCTTTCTTATACAAAGGAGCTACGTGTCTATGCCGACTCGCTCGGGCTCCCCTGCCTTCAGGGGCACGCCCCCTTCACGGCGCTGAAAACGCCGGAGGACGCGACGGCGTATCTTCCGTACCTGACGCGATCGATAGAAATAGCGAGCGTGCTCGGTTGTCCGATCCTTGTCGTTCACCCGGGAAACGATTTTACCGCCGAGGAAAATTATGAGTATATTTTCCGTCACCTTCTTCCGATCGCCAAGGACTGCGGCGTAAAAATCGCGACGGAGAACATGTGGAATAATGACAGGAAGAATGGCGTTTCCTATCCCGCGGCGTGCGGAAGCTGTGAGGACTTCTGCCGTCATGTGGATTTGGTGAACGACCCCTCCTTCGGTGCCTGCCTTGACATCGGGCACGCGGAAATGCCCTACGCGCCCGGAGCCCCCGCGATGATCCGCTCACTCGGTGATCGGCTCATTGCCTTGCACGTACATGACAATGACAAGGTGGGAGATCGGCATACGACGCCGTTTGAAGCCGGGTGCAGAATTCGCTGGCAGCCAATCATCGATGCACTGCGCGAAGTAGGCTACCGCGGGAATTTTACCTTTGAGGCGGATTACGCCGACCGTCGCTACCCCGACGCGCTGGTGCCCGCGCTCTTAAAATTTCAGGAGGCGATCGGGCGATATTTTATCGGCGAGCTCTCCGAGCCGCGCAAGGAAAACTAACGTTTTTACCCCCGAATTTTATGGCAAGCGCCGCCGTTTTTCCCGAACGGCGGCGCTTGCCGTTTCTTTTTTTCGATGCGGGTGCAAACCTTTTTCTCTCTCGGGAATATCGTTTTTTGCTTAAAAACTGACAGAAAAGGATGGGAAAAATCCCTTGCTTTTGTGCAGGATAACTTGTATAATGAATATGGTAGAAAGTGCCCGTTTCCGACGTCCGTCGGCAGGGACTTCTCCGATAAGAGGCTCCGTCGACGGAGGAATCCCCCGCAAAGCGCGGCGGGACTTCCCCGTCCCGAGCGCTCTTCTACCGCAAAAACGTACCATACATGAAAAACAAAGGTCTTCGCGCGATGTCGGCACTGCTCGCCCTCGTGATGCTGCTTTTATGTCTGCCCTTCTCCCTCGTCGCTCCGGCGGCGGGAGAAGAGGCACCGAGCGCCCCCGAGGAGCTGGAAGCACTCAAAGACTACCGACAACGCCTCCGTACAGACAAAGGACAACACGGTAAGACTGACCGTCAACGTACATACGTACTACGACAAGGAAAAAACCTACACGGTGAGCACGCAGGGGGTGGAGGGTACGCCCGTCATCTTCTACGTGATGAACACGAACACAAAGAGGCTCGGAACGAAAACGGACGCAGAGCTTGTCTCCTCCTTCCTCACGCGCGGATATTTCGTGCTCGTGCTCGACTACTTTACAAATCTTCTTCCGACCTCGTATGCGGCAGAGGAGGCGGGAAACACCTACACGGTCACCTTCTACCTAAAATCGAGCAAGACGGGCAGATTCAAGATCGCCCTGACCTCTGACGGAAACGGAGCTTATGCGGGACTCGGAACGCTCGATCAACCGCAGATCTTCACCGTAGGCACGGCGGACGTTTGGCAAAAATACACCTACACGTATATCGTCACGGACGCACAGCTCGCGGCGGCAAGCCCCGCGGTCTATCTCGCGATCCACCCCTTTGAGATGGGGCAATCGAGCACGTCCGAGACAGTCTCGGGCAAGAACGTCCTAATCTCGGAGGATGCCGTCGACATGTATTTTGACGACATGACGGTAAGACGGACGGCGACCTCTCTTACGGAAACGAACCTTTCCGTCTCCTCTGCGGTCGGAGTGTGTGAAAACGGGAATTCGGATGCGCTCTCGGTAGTGGCGGCGCCCTCCGTCGCGAATGCGGACGACAACGGACATCTGATCGACACCGCCTGTCTCAACCTCGGTGCGACACCTGCTTTCGTCTTCTATCTGAAAGAAGGCGTCGAGAAAGAGGTTGCCGAGAGCTTCTGCTTTACCACCTCCGTGAGCGGTGCGTCACTTGATCGAGTCGTCGGATACGATGAAGAAAGCGAGAGATATTTTATCGAAGTGACGGCTTATGCCTACGGGATGAAGGATGCGCTGAATTTCACCTATAAGGACGAAAACGGCACGACGCAAAACGGCTCTTATAATCTCGCGGCATACTATGTGAGCCCCGTGGCTAGTGAAGAAACGAAGACGCTCGTCCGTGCGCTCGCACAATATGCCGATTCTGCGAAGGCTTATCGCGAATCTGTGATCGGTAAAAAATAAGGAGGAGAATGAACATGAAAGTTTACGAAAAGCCGAGTTCCGAGCTTATTCTTCTGACGGAATGTGACATCATTCTGACCTCTACCGGTACCGACACACCCTTTATAGCCGAGGAAGAAGAGAGCGGACTCCTCGGGCAATAAACCAACGCAAAGAACCTCCCGCGCGAATATCGCACGGGAGGTTCTTTGCATTTGATAACGTATCGATTGAGGAAAACTGGAGGTGATGCTACAACGGTTTGAGGTCTGAAAATTTCATGCCGAGAGAGTTCAATATACTTTCTGCGACGGTCTGAAAGCTGTTTCGTATGCTATCGTTTGAATATCGCAGGACGGTGATCCCCCATGAGGAAAGCTCGGCGTCTCTTTCCTTGTCTGCCGCTTTATGCTCATGCGTTTCATGTTGTCTTCCGTCGATCTCTATCACTGTCTTTTTCTTGGCTATGTAAAAATCTACGATGTAGTTTTCAATGTTATATTGCCGTTTGACGTTGAAGGGGAGCCTTTTCAAAAAGTCGTACCACAAGTGCTTTTCTTCCGGTGTCATGCTTTTCCGCAGCGTTTTGGCGTTTGGCACAAGTGATTTGTTGTAGGGGAACATGTGGGCTCCTTTTTGGGTGGTTGAGATATGGGGAGCGAGCCGTCGTTTGACGGCTCGCTGTGGTTTTGTGGGGGGTGAGGGGTGTGAGGAGGTGTGCTGGCGAGGGTGTGTTGACGGGAGGATGTGCGATGCCTTGCTTACTCCTCATCCACCGCTTCGCGGTCCCCCTTCCCCCTCAGGGGAAGGCTTAGGAACGTTCGCGCTTTTTTTGGACGGGCGATTTTGGTTTTTGGTTTTGAATTTTAGTTTGGGATTTTAGTCGTTTAGTCGTTGGTGTAGTTGTCGAAGTAGCCTTGGACGAGAACGACGGGAGTGCCTTTATCGCCCGAGCCGCTTGTGAGGTCGCAGAGGGAGCCGATCAGGTCGGTAAGCTGGCGGGGGGTGGTGCCCTCCGAGACCATCTTGCCGACGAGGTCGTGATCCTTCTTGCGGATGCTGTCGGAGATCGCGTTCTTCAGGGCTTCGCCCGAGAGGTTCTTATAGTCGTTATCGGCAAGGTACTTGAGCTTCAGCTCGCTCGGGGTGCCGACAAGTCCGTCGGTATAGGCGGGAGAGACAACGGGATCGGCAAGCTCCCAGATCTTCCCCTTCGGGTCCTTGAAGGCGCCGTCGCCGTAGACCATGACCTCGACATGCTTTCCCGTCGCCTTGAGAATGCGGGACTGAATGTCGAGGACGAAATCGCGGCACTCGTTCGGGAAGAGCTTGACCTGCGTTTCGGTGGACTTGTTCGAGCCGAGAAGTCCGTATTTCGCGTTATAGCCCGAGCCGTTCACGGGAGCGGTGAGGATCTCATCGAGTCCGAAGACGCGCTCCCCGCCTGCGGCAAGGAGGATCCTCTTGGTTCTCGCTCTCGTGTGGATGTCGCAATGAATGACATTCTTCGTATAGGAAAGGATGGTCTTCGCCTGATTGGCGAAAATGACCTCGACCTCGGCGCCCTCGGCGCGGATGAGGTCGGAATAGTAGGCGACGTAATCGACGCCCGTGAATTCATGGCGGTTCTCCCCGAAGAGGGCGCGATAGCGCTCGAGGGTGAGGACGTCGCTGTACGGGTTGACGCCCGCCTCATCGAGTTTATCGAGGGACACAAGCTCGTTTCCGACCTCGTCGGAGGGATAGCTCAGCATGAGGACGATCTTCTTCGCGCCGCGGGCGATGCCCTTCAAGCAGATGGCGAAGCGGTTTCTCGAGAGGATCGGGAAAATGACACCGACGGTCTCTCCGCCAAGCTTTGCCTTCACGTCCTCGGCGATATCGTCGACGGTCGCGTAATTGCCTTCGGCTCTTGCGACGACCGACTCGGTGACGGCGATCACGTCACGGTCACGAAGGGAAAAGCCCTCCGACTCTGCCGCCGCGAGGACGGACTCGGTTACGATGGCAGCGAGGTCGTCCCCCTTACGAATGATGGGGCAACGGATGCCTCGGGAGACGGTGCCGACTCTGCGTTCATTCTTTTCCATTTCGGATAGTTCCTTTCGGTTTTGAATCTTTTGTAGGGGCTTACCGCATTTCCCTGCGGCTTATTTTACGGCGTTGCTCTTCTCCTTGCGAATGACGTCGTGCGCGCCGCCCTCCACGATACTGGTCGCGGAAACGAGGGTGAGCACCGCCTTCTCCTGCAATTCGGGAATGGTGAGGGCGCCGCAGTTGCACATGGTGGACTTCACCTTCGAAAGAGACATGGCAACGTTGTCGCGCAGGCTGCCCGCGTAGGGGACGTAAGAATCGACGCCTTCCTCGAAGGAGAGCTTCTTATCGCCGCCGAGGTCGTAGCGCTGCCAGTTGCGCGCCCTCGCGGAGCCTTCGCCCCAATACTCTTTGTAGTAGATACCGCCGATGGAGACCCTGTTCGAGGGGCTCTCGTCAAAGCGGGCGAAGTATCTGCCGAGCATGACGAAATCGGCGCCCATGGCAAGAGCAAGGGTGATGTGGTGGTCGTAGACGATACCGCCGTCCGAGCAAACGGGAACGTAAATGCCCGTCTCCTCGAAATAACGGTCGCGCTCCGCGCAGACGTCGATGAGGGCGGTTGCCTGTCCTCTGCCGATGCCCTTCGTCTCACGGGTGATACAGATCGAGCCGCCGCCGATGCCGACCTTGATAAAGTCCGCGCCGCACTCGGCGAGGAAGCGGAAGCCCTTCGCATCCACGACGTTGCCCGCGCCGACCTTCACGTCGTCGCCGTAACGCTCGCGGATCCACGCGATAGTGCGCTTCTGCCATTCGGAGAAGCCCTCGGAGGAGTCGATGCAAAGAACGTCGGCGCCCGCCTCGATCAGGGCGGGAACGCGCTCGGCGTAGTCACGGGTGTTGATACCCGCGCCGACGACGTAACGCTTCGAGGCGTCGAGCAGCTCGTTCGGGTTCTGCTTATGGGTATCGTAGTCCTTGCGGAACACCATGTAGCAAAGGCGGCCCGCGGCGTCCACGATGGGAAGAGAATTCAGCTTATTGTCCCAGATGATGTCGTTCGCTTCCTTCAGGGTCGTGCCCTCGGGTGCGGTGACGAGCTTTGCGAGAGGGGTCATGAAATCGGCGACCTTCTCGGTCGGCGCCATGCGGCTGACGCGGTAGTCTCTGCCCGTGACGATACCGACGAGCTTCCCGTTCGGTGTGCCGTCCTCGGTGACGGCGACGGTGGAATGCCCCGTCCGCTCTTTCAGGGCGATAATGTCGGCGAGGGTCGCGTCGGGCGAGATGTTGGAATCGCTCGTGACAAAGCCCGCCTTATAGCTCTTCGCACGGCGAACCATCGCCGCCTCGTCCTCCACGCTCTGCGAGCCGTAGATGAAGGACACGCCGCCCTCGGTGGCGAGTGCCACGGCGAGACGGTCGCCCGAGACCGACTGCATGATGGCGGAGACCATCGGGATGTTCATCACGATCTTCGGGGTCTCGCCCTTTCTGTATTTGACAAGGGGGGTTTTCAGACTGACGTTTGCCGGAATACATTCGGCAGAAGAGTAGCCCGGGATCAGGAGGTACTCGTTGAAGGTATGTGCCGGCTCATTGATAAAGGTTGCCATAGCGTTCTCCGTTTCGATATTTCGTTATTGATGTTCCTATTATATCATTCGCGCGGGCGATTGTCAAGGAGAATCGACACTTTTCGGGGCGGAATCGCAAATCCCGCGGGCGCCTTTGGCAAAGCGTCCGTGACCTCATCCGCCCTAACGTGCGGGACCTCCTTTGCGGCTGTTTTGTTTTGTGAGGTTCTTTCTTTCCACCTTTTTTCGCTTCGAGGGGGGATTTTTCCTGCTTTTTCGGAAAAGGGCTTGACAAACCCTTTCGGATATGGTAGACTGATATTGCCAAACAAACTGAATAGACTGCGCGACGGGTGTATTCTTTTTTACGGGAAAATGCGCGCGACGGGACGGAAACTCTTTTTCCGCCCTCTTGCTCTGCGTATTTCTCGTGATCGGGACACTTGTATGCTCGGGGGACGTGTACCCTTTTTTCGGGTACTCTCTTTTCGGCGTACTCTGCCTTCGGACAGAATATTTCCTCCCTCTTATGTGCAAACTGTGATTTTGGAAAAAACGCAGCATCCAAAATAGTTTGCACGCATGAATATGCCCGCACTATGGAAGTTTGTTTGGCGACAATCGGGTCTGTGTTTTTCGTGCGCCGACCTCGGTTGGCGCACTTTTTTATTTCCATTATTTTATTCGGAGGGCGGAAAACATGTACAATCAAATCGGCAAAAAAATCAAGGGGCTCGCGGTCTTCTTCTGCATCATCGGCGTCTTCTTTCAGGTGATCCTCGGCTTGCTCGTTATCTTCATGGGCGGCAGCGCTCTGAAAACGGTAGGCTTCGAATCGGCGTTCGCGTCCGTGGGATGCATTATCGCCGGCATCTTCGTGATCGTCATCGGGTCGATCGTCACGTGGATCTCCACATGGTTGCTTTACGGCTATGGCGAGCTCATCGACAAGGTGAGCAACATCGAAGAGGAAATGTATTACATCAGAAGACGATAACAAAAAAGCGCCGTACACGAAAGCGGCGCTTTTTTGTTTCGGTCGGTTTAGTGGAAGGCGCGGAATTTTGTCGCCGCGCGCGGGGCTTTATCCGCGGGGGCGGCGCGTCTTCCGGGAAGCCCGACTATCCGCGATCGGCTCATATTCTCCGCGCAGGAGAAGACGGGCATCGGAGGTCGCCTCGAGCCTTCCCGCGTGGTCGAGACGGCAGGCGACGATGCCCGCATCGTGGCGAAAGACGGCTTCCCCGCCGTAGCGTTCCCGCCTGCGGGCGATCAACGCGGAGAGCGCCGCGCCCGCCGCGGCGGTGGGGCTGACGGCATCCTTAGAGATCGGCTTGACGCGCATACGGTAGGGATGCGGCGCGGAGGGCGCGCATGGAAGATCGCGGGGCGTCAAATGCTCGGGGAGGAGCGCGTCGGGCGGCGGTCCTTCGTCATCCGCGGTGGGAGAGACGGTGACGACGGCATCCGCGCGCGCGTCGGGAGACATCGCGCAAGCGCCCGCGAGTGCGGGGAGATCTACCGCGTCCGCGTCGCTTGAAAACAAGACGGCGTATGTGCCGTTCTCTGTGGTTACAAGGTCTACGGTTGCGTCGACCTCGTGGACGGTTATCGGTATGTTTGACGAGTATCGTTTACATTTTCCGTATTTTACGGAGAATTTCGGCGGTTCGCCTTGCAGGATTTTCACGGGATGGATTCCTTCATCGGTTTCTGTTTCGTACTCATAGATCGGCAGTCCCGCAACATAGGAAAGGTAGGCGGCGAGGGCGTACAGATCTTCATGGGAGAGCGTTCGTCCCCCTTTTGAATCGAAGGCGGTCAGGCGGACATCGGCTTTGAGCGTCGGTGTCAGAAGCAGAACACCGTCCGCGCCGATGCCTCCCGCCCGATCGGCGGCGGCTCTCGCGAGACGCTCGGGTTCCTTCGGCAGAGTTCCGAGGGAGAAAACGAGATAGGTGATTCCCTGTGTTTCGATTTTTGTGAATTTCATTTTCTCACCCTTAACAGAATATGAAAACAGACGCTCCGTGGTGCGGGCGTCTGTTTTCGTTTTCCGTTCGGATGTGTTTTCGTAAAGGCGGCATGGAGACGGAGGCGGCGGGCTACTTTTCGCCGTGCGGTGAGAGTTATTTATTTTCTCTCTGCTCTTCCCCTTCCGAGCGCCTTTTGCGGACGGCGGCGAGGAGTGCTTCCTTTTCGTTTTTCAGGTTGCCGCGTCTTACCTCCTCGATCAGATAGCCGAGGGTCTGCCCGATCTCCTTTTTGCGAAAGCCGAGGGCGGCAAGCTCCTCTCCGCCGACGGCGAGGTCGGCGACGCGATAGGGGGCGTGTGCGTTCAGGAGCGCGGTCAGGCGGGCGCGGGCATGTGCCGCCGCGTCCTCCCCTCTCGCGGCGCGGAGGGTGAGAAGGCGGTCGGTGTTCTCCTCCCCGAGCTCGGCAAGGAGGGTAAGGAGCGCGGCATCGGTATCGACGGGGACATCAAGATGCGAGAGGACCGCGATACCCGAAAGGCGGCGGCGGTTATCCGCATGGAGGCGGCGCATGGCGCTGTCATAGCGCGAGACGGCGTCCGAAAAGGGGGCGAAGAGGTACCACGTACGGACGCCGGGCGGGCAATCCGCGGGGAGCGTGCGCAACGCAGGGCTGTCCGCAAGCTCGGGAAAGAAGTGCGGGAGAAGGTCGGCAAAGCGTGCAAGGGTACCCGCGGCGGCGGTGCCTGCCATCCATTTCCGCCATTCGGCATCCACGCGCTCCACCGAGACGACGGAAAGCGTGGGGGCGGCGGCACGGAGGGCTTCGGCGGTCTTTTCCTCGATCTCGAAGTCAAGCGTGGCGGAAAAGCGAAGCGCGCGCAAAATGCGGAGGGCATCCTCCTCAAAACGGCGGCGGGGATCGCCGACGGCACGAAGGCGGCGGGCGGAAATGTCCTCTCTCCCGCCGAAAGGGTCGGTATAGCCGTAGGTCGGGTGATAGGCGATCGCGTTCACGGTAAAGTCGCGGCGGGCAAGGTCTGCCGTCAGGTCGCGGGTAAAGGAAACGCCGTCGGGGTGGCGATGGTCGGCATAATCGCCGTCGACGCGGTAGGTGGTGATCTCATAGGGCGTTCCGCTCCGAAGAACGGTGAGGGTCCCGTGACGGATGCCGGTCTCGATGACGCGGCAGGATGCGAAGGCGCGCTTCATCTCCTCGGGGGTGGCATCGGTCGCCATATCGAAGTCGTGCGGAGGGAGCCCGCGCAGAAAGTCGCGCACCGAACCACCGACCACATCGGCACGGTGTCCGAAGCCTGCGAGAGTATCGATGAGAAAATGCACGTCGGCTGGCAGGGGCATGGGGGTCATCGGCGGTCTCCTTTCCTTTTCGGAGTTTTCTGATGTCTCTATTTTAGCACAGGAAACGGCGGTTGTCAATGCCGCTTTTTTGCCGATTTCGGGTTGCCTTTTTTGCTCTTTCGTGCTATAATATAGAAAAAAATGAGCTGTGGAGGCTTTTTATGTTAAACGAGCTTTTGACGGAAAGAAAACTGCCCGATCCCCTCGAGATCGGGGGCGAGAAGATCCGCACGGCGGAGGAATTCGACGCGCGGCGGGCGGAGATCCGCCGTCTTCTCGAAAGCGAAGAATACGGCACCCTGCCGCCGAAGCCCGACCATTTTGCGGTGACGAAGGTCTCGGACTATCCCGCGTTCTGCCGCGGGTCGGCGACGCTGACGCATTACACGGCGGAGGTGACCATGGACGGGCAGACCTTCTCCTTCCCCTTCTATGCGGCGGTGCCGAAACGGAAGGAGCCTGTCCCCGCCTTCGTCTTCATCAATTTCCGCTCGCAGGTGCCCGACTTTTACTGTCCTCTCGAGGAGGTCATGGACCGCGGGTATGCGGTGGTCGGCTTCTGCTACCTTGACATTGCGGGAGACGACGGGAATTTCCGAAGCAAATGCGCGCGGTATCTGTCGAAAAACCGCAACGCGTCGGACGCCCCCGGTAAGATCATGATGTGGGCTTGGGCGGCGATGCGCATGATGGACTTCATCGAGACACAGCCCGAGCTGGATGCCGGGAACGTTGCGGTCATCGGTCACTCCCGCCTCGGAAAAACGGCGTTGGTGACGGGCGCCTTCGACGAAAGATTCCGCTACGTGATCTCCAACGACTCGGGGTGCTCGGGCGCCGCCATTACCCGCGGAAAAGAGGGCGAGAGCATCGCGGCGATCATCGATCGCTTCCCCTACTGGTTCTGCCCGCAGTACAAAAAGTATTACGGTGACGCCTTCGCTCTTCCCTTCGATCAGCACTATCTGTTCTCTCTGGTCGCGCCGCGCCACTTGATGATCGGCAGTGCGGAGGAGGACCTTTGGGCTGACCCGACGAGCGAATTTCTCTGCCTTTACGCGACGAAGGAGGTCTACCGTCTTTACGGCTCCGAGGGGCTCGTGACGGCGGATGAAATTCCGAAGGCGGACTGTGCGCTCGGTGAGGGAGACGCGCTCTATCAGGTGCGTCACGGTGTGCATTACTTCTCGCGCGCCGACTGGCTTGCCTACATGGCATACATGGATCGGTTTACAAAGTCAGACGCCTGACCCGATTGAAGGGCACGACGGTGTCTTTTTGCCCTGTTTCCGCCTTGTCCGAAAAATCTCCGAAAAGGCGGAAATATTTTTTGAAAACCCCTTGACATTCGCGGGGGTTTCTGCTATAATAAATACTGTTCCATGCTGGTGTGGCTCAATGGCAGAGCAGCTGATTTGTAATCAGCAGGTTGTTGGTTCGACTCCGATCACCAGCTCCAGGGGGAATTCCCGAGCGGCCAAAGGGGGCAGACTGTAAATCTGTTGTCACTGACTTCGCTGGTCCGAATCCAGCTTCCCCCACCAAAAATCCGAAGGCTTCGGCTTTCGGATTTTTTCTTTCGGCTGTCGTTTCTGTGTTCCTTCGATTGATATACCGACAATCAAAGGGGCTGTCGCAAATAGGCGTTTCAAAGACCTATTTGCGA
>CAVEOF010000041.1:0-16172 GCA_963617165.1 Coriobacteriaceae bacterium
GTTTTTAATGGGGGTATGATTAATTATTGTTGCCTCAACTTCGCTAGGATATATTTTGTGTGCACCGATAAATATCACATCGTCAACTCTTCCAACTACATGCAATTCTTTAAATTCATCCCAAAATCCTATGTCTCCGGTGTTCAGCCAATTTTTATATAGTGATTTATGTTTAGCGTTTCCGCATACATATTTCAAAAACCGACTAGGCGTATTTACATGAATAACACCACATTGCTTTTCACCAAGAGGATTTCCTTCCTCGTCCACAATGCAGACTTGTACTCCGGGAATTGGTATGCCAACGGAATTTGATCTCTTGCAAACCATAGTTTGAGCTGTTACTCTAGGGGCTGCTTCGGTTAAACCATACACATTAAAAAGATTTTTATCAGGGAATAAATCGTAAAACAACTTGTATAGTTTATTTGTAAGAATAGACCCGCTAACGTATACTGTTTGTAAACTATCCAATTGAAACTTATGTGAAGCGTCAGAGTATTCTTTGAGTAGCATTTCGAGCAACATGGGATTTACGCATAAGATAGAAATCTTATATTTTTTGATTTTTTCAAATATATACCTTGGAGGGACTATTACTGGCGCTACCACAATTTTTGTGTTTGTCTTGAGGGCAACAACTAATTCTCCAGTTAATGTTGATGCGTGCGAAAGGGGTTTTGCTAAATATAAACAGTCCGAATGTTGTAAGTTCATATAGCCGAGGATAGCATCCGCATTCGTATGAATAGAATAAAATGATAATATGACACCTTTAGAACGCCCAGTCGTTCCAGAACTATAGAGAATAACAGCCTCGTCTTTCGAATAGTTGCTTTGAAATTTTACATATATATTGTCTGGCAATAAAGTGTCTGTATGGCTTTTGACGTTATATGCTTCAAAATTTATATCGCTCTTCGTATTGTTATCCCATTTTTCAATTATACTATCTTCAACAAAGCATCTGTTAACATTTGCTTCTCTTAAAATTTCAATTGCTTTAATTCGTGATATGTTCCTATCTAACAATACAGCACAATCTTCATTCAACCAAATGTCCACTAAAATGGATATGTATTCTATAGAGTTGCTACCGATTAAACCAATTCTACACATAAAATCCTCAAAAAAAAACACAAATCTTCTAAGATACTCTTAGCAGACTTGTGCAATTAATAAACTTCTCAGGTGGGTAGATTGCCAAATCTGCGCTTTAGAGAAATTTCTATTAAGTTTGATACTATTATAACATAATGTTTCATAAAAGTCAAGCCCTTTCATTGCAAATTTGTTTGTTACGCCAAAAATCCGAAAAAACTTCCTCTTTTTTTGAAAAAACTCTTGATTTTAGGAAAAACATGTGATAGAATATACTGCGTATGATAAAAAGCTGTCGCGCGGGGGCTTTCGCATCGGACCCTCTCAGCCGATACGGGTGCGTGCCGCGGATCGCTTTATAATAAATAAGGAGAAGAAAATGGCTAATATCAAGTCTGCAAAGAAGCGTATCCTTGTCAGCAATGCGAAGGCACTCCGTAACCGTATGCTGAAGACTCAGCTCAAGACCGTTATCAAGAAGTACGATCTCGCGGTTGCGTCGGGCGATAAGGAAGCCGCCTCCGAAGCGTACAGACTCGCCGTTAAGAAGGTCGACCAGGCAGTTGCTCACGGCATCCTTCATAAGAACAACGCGGCACATAAGAAGTCTGCTTTCACCAAAAAGTTTAACGAAATGGCGTAAGTTTTACGCAAGGCCCCGTATGTTGACCCGCATACGGGGCTTTTTTCGTATTCCCGTCTCCTTGACAAGGGGCAGAGAATATGATAAAATAGAACCATCGAACAGAATCGTGAGGAGGAAGTATGCCGAAGTATGAGAAGCTGTCGCCCGAGCTGACCGAGCGCATCCGTGAAGACATCGCGCACGGAACACGCCCGAACTTCGCGGCGAAGGGTGCCGACGCCGTCCGTCGGAATCCATCCTACGACAGGGAATCGGTCTGGCGCCCCGCGTATGTGCGGGACGTGGATAAGATCATGCACAGCCCCTATTACAACCGTTACACCGATAAGACACAGGTGTTTTCATTCTATAAAAACGACGACATTACCCGCCGCGCCCTGCACGTTCAGCTCGTCTCCCGTATCGCGCGCTCGATCGGCTCCGTCCTCGGGCTGAACCTCGACCTCATCGAGGCGATTGCCCTCGGGCACGACATCGGGCACACCCCCTTCGGGCACGCGGGGGAGAGGTACCTCGACGAGGTGTATCACGCCGAGACGGGCAGGTATTTCAATCACAACGTGCACAGCGTTCGCGTCCTCGACGGGATCTTCCCGCTGAATATCACGCTCGATACGCTCGACGGCATCATCGCGCACAACGGCGAGTTTGAGATGCACGAGTACCGCCCCGAGAAGATGCCCGACTTCGAGACCTTCGACCGCGTGGTGGAATCCTGCTACGTCGACGAGAGCAACATCCTGAAGCTGATCCCCTCCACGCTCGAGGGGTGCGTCGTCCGCGTCAGCGACATCATCGCCTACCTCGGAAAGGACCGTCAGGACGCCATGCGCGCGAAGCTCATCTCCTCCGACGAGGCGCTCGGCACCTCGGGCATCGGCACCATCAATGCCGAGATCATCAACAATCTCGAGGTCAATATCATCGAGCACAGCTACGGAAAACCGTATATCCTCATGGACGAGGAGCACTATGCGGGTCTGAAGGAAGCAAAGAAGACGAATTACGAGCAGATCTATCATATGGAGAACGTCACGCACGTCCTCGACGGCACCGTGAAGCCGATGATGCAGAAGCTCTATTATCATCTGCTCGACGACCTGAAACAGGGGAAGAAAAACTCCCCGATCTTCAAGCATCATATCGATTTCGTCATGCAGAATCACTACGCGGCGGATACGCCCTATATCGAGAACGAGTCGAACCGCATCGTGGTCGACTACATGGCGTCGATGACCGACGACTATTGCGCGGAGCTGTATGAATTCCTGTTCCCGAACAGCGAGCCGAAGATCCACTATCACGGCTATTTCGAAGATATTATCCTATAAAGGAGACGGTATGGAAGAAGAATATGAAAAAGACGCCTTCTGCGAGGAGGAGATCTTCGGGGAAGGACGCGGACGGATCGATGCGGCAATGGAGCGGGAGCTTCACGGCAGGCAGAGCGTCTATGCCCTGATCGCCCTAATCGTCGGTGCGATCCTGCTTTGCGTGTACCTTGTGTTCGGCGTGATCCTTGACGGGACGGTCGCAAACGATCTTACCTTCCTGCTCTTTCTTTGCGGGGTGATCCCCTTTGCCGTCGGGCTCGTCTATACCGTTACGTACGCACGGCTCCGCCGTGTCGCGGCGTGCGCCGCGGAAAACCGCTATCGCTTCGGCACAGCGCGATTTTATGTCATCTCCCGCAGTGCCGCCGGGGAGCTGATCGGGAAGGCGCGGTATCGCTACGATGCCGTCACGAAGGTCGCAAAGAGTGAAAAGTATCTCTTCCTGACCGTGAGGACCGAGACGCAAAGCGGAATTTTCCCCGTCCTTCGCGAGAGCATGAACGAGGAGACCGAGCGCTTCCTTGCCGAGCGCATTTCTCTTGCGCACCCGAAAGACCAAAAGAAAAAATAAGACGAGAAGCGTCAAAATCTGTAAGAAAACAAAGATTTTTTCTCATGATGCGAAAAAAACGCGGAGCGCCAAAGACGGTGCTCCGCGTTTTTGTAGATTTGAGGGGGGAGAGAAAGGGACAGCCCTTTCCGTGAGCGTTTCTTTGCTTCGATAAGAAAACGCGAGAGCCCTCCGCATTCGGAGGGCTCTCGCGTTTTTTGAGATCATTCGTCGGAACGTCCGCTCGGGGTGTCGACTTCTTCCGCCCCGACGGGGGAGGCTTCGGTCTTTATGGCACCGTCGATCGGCAACTGCTTTTTCTTTTGGAGAAAGCTCGCGATAAAATCGTAGACGGTAATGCCGACGCCGATGATGATATACAGGTAATAGGTCGAGAAGCGCCAGAAGATAACGACCCAGATCAAAATCGAGCTTGCAATATAGGAGAACGCCATCGTGACGGTACTCTCGATCGCGCCGCTGTTGCCGGGAGTCGGGACGACGGAGGAGGCGAAGGTCGCATAAGCGTTCAGCGCCATGACCTCGATCATTACGGCAAAGTCCGCGTTCGCACCGAGCCCGCCGAACGCCTTCATGATGAAGAAGGGAAGGGCGAAGGTGAGGGACAGCTCCACGATGCAGGAAAGAGAGAGAAGAATAAACTCAAAAGGGTGGCGCGCCATGATGGCGAAGGAGGAACGGAAGTCGCGCACGACATCGTACGCCTTGTTCATGGCGGCGTCCTTATTCTTGACGATGCGGAGCTTATGCCCGGCACGGATGAGCCATTCGGTCAGCTTTTGCGAGAAGGTCGGAAAAATGACGAATCCGAAGATGAAGAGGGGGACGAGTGCGTTGACGCACCAGCCGATCCATCCCGCCACCTTCAGAAAGCCGCCCGTCGAGACGGAGGAGAGCGCGGAACCGCCGAGGATCATCGCGACCGCCGCGACGAAGAGCCACGCGCAGGTGTTGAAGGCATATTTGATGAAGACGACCGCGGCGGAAAGTCCGCCGGAAAAGCCTTTTTTATGAAGGTAGTAAATCTGCATCGGTTGACCTCCTGTTGAGAAGGGGGTCACGTTGTCATAGTATCTGCCGAGAAGAGCTACCTTAAGTGAGATCCACGGATGCGCCTCTTTCGTCGTTGCCGACAAGGCGATGAAATACTTCGCCGCGTCGATAAACAGGATGAGCAGAATGGCAACAAGCGTCAGAGTGCCGAAGAGGGGATCAAGCTGGGAAAACACCTCGCCGAGGCTCTTATGTTCGGAGGACATGCTGTTTCCGAGTTGGATCATCATCACGACGCCGAAGGCAATGACGGCGAGGAGGAAGATCTTGCCGAGCCAATTTTTTTTCTTGCTCTTCTTCGGGGGCGTCGGCGCGCTCTTGCCTTCAAAGTAAGAGTACGCTTCGCCGACATCGGTGCGCCCGCGCTTATGCGGCGTCGGAGAGTGGCTTTCGGGTCGGTTTTCGGTGTTGTTTTCGGAAATCGGATTGTTATTGTTCATACGGTACCTGTCTCGTGAATTTTCTCGGGGGTTGGGAATGCGACGGGGTGCTTTTCTTCATACAGTCGGAGATACAGCTCGTAGGAGTCGCCGACCGTCTTCTCCCAGCTGACGGCAAGGTCGCGCTGTGCCGCAAGGCAGATCTTCTCGTAGGCGTCGGGGTCGCGGAAGATCTCGCGGATCTTCTCGGCATATGCGTCGACATCCGCCTCCGAAAGATAGCCGTCCACGCCGTCGGTCACGGTGCACGCGGTACGCGCGCCGCGCAGGAGCAGGGCGGGGGTCTTCTGCGACGCCGCCTCGATCTGCACGAGGCTCGACGCGTCGTAAAGGGAGGGGAAGGTGAAGAGGTCGGCTCTCGCGTAATGCTTCTTCATCTCCTCGCGGTCGCCGATGCGTCCCGTGAAGATCACGCGGTCGGCGATCCCGAGGCGGCGGATCTTGTGGCGGAGCGCCTCCTCGTCCTGTCCCGCACCGATGAACATCAGGCGGTAGCCACCCTCTTTTTCAAGCAGGCGGGCAAAGGCGTCGACGAGAAAGAAAATGTTCTTGATAAGGTTCAGTCGTCCGACGAAAAGCAGAAGCCGTTCGTCTTCTCCGATGCCGTATTTTTCACCGATCTCGCGACGTGCAGCCTCATAATTTTCGATCGGTTTTAAGTCGGTGCCGTTGTTCGCAACGTCGACGGGGACACGGATACCGTAGTCCTCAACTGCCATGTTTTGTATACTTTTATTTACCGCAAGGCATCTGTCACACAGATTATAGACGCTGACGATGTGCCGATTTAGGAGAAGTCTTGCGAAGCGCTTATTGTGCGTTGCCTTGTAAAGATCGCGGTAATACTGGCTGTGCACCGTCCCGATGAGGGGGATGCCGCGTGCCCGTGCCACCTTCGCCGCGTACTTGCCGATCATAAACGGAGAGTGGATATGAATGACGTCGAGCTCCGCCGTGCGCAGCGCTTTCCGAAAGGCGGGGTCGAACTTCGGCGCGGGGATCGGGTAGTCGAAGCCCGGGAGCTTGACCTCCTTGCAGTAAACGACCTTGTAGGGGTGCTCGATCTCCTTCGACTTGCGGTTGCCGGCGCAGAACACGGTCACGTCGGCGTATTTCGAAAGCTCTTTCGCATAATTGTCGACAACGAGAACGACGCCGTCCACCATCGGATAGAAGGTGTCGATAACGAGCCCGATCTTCAGTTTTTTCGGAGTTTCTTTCATGAATATCCTCTCCCTTCCGAAAAATCGTATTCATTATAGCACAAAACATTCGTAAAAGAAAGGCGAAAACGGGGGATTTCACATTATTTCATGTTTTTAAGAATTTGTTTTTATATCTTCTCCCGTCTTTTTCCTCCCTTTGCGGTCGAAAATTTCGGTAAAAACACTTGACTTTTTCCCGTTTTGCTGTTACACTATAATTGATATGAATATTAGTACGGCCGAGGAGGCGGAGTATGGCAATACGAAAGGACGGCATGGAAACAAGACAGAAGATACTCACTGTTTGTGTCCGGTTGTTTCTGGAGCAGGGGTATCGGCAGACATCAATTTCGCAGATCATTGAGGAAGCCGGTGTTGCGCGAGGCAGCTTTCAGAATCTTTTTCCCACAAAGGACGCTGTTCTGCTGGAGCTTGTGGAAACCATGTTCGGCGGGCAGTTCGGCGAGGCAAGGAGCGTTGCGGGCGAAAGGCTGCCGCCGGTTTACACCTATGCGGTGGAGACGGCGATACAGCTGGCACTTACCGAGCTGAATGAAAATCTGCGGGAGCTCTATATAGAAGCATACACCCTGCCGGAGACGGCGGAATATATCTATCTGCACACCACGGCGGAGCTGAAAAAGATTTTCGGCTTCAATTTTCCCGACTATGCCGACAGCGACTTTTACGAAATGGAGATCGGCACCTCGGGGCTTATGCGCAACTATATGGCGCGCAAATGCGACATTCATTTCCCGCCGGAGCACAAGCTCCGCAGCTTTCTGACGGCGGCGATGCGGGTGTACAGGGTGCCGGAGGATGAGCAGGAAAGGGTGCTTGCTTTTGTAGCGGGGCTGGATATAAAAGACATCGCATTGAAGGTCATGCACAAACTGTTTACAATGCTCGAAATGAAATTCAACTTCAAGCTGTCATCCGACAGCGGAACGGAGGAAACACAATGAAAAAACGATGGATTTTCACCATGGCGGCAATCTTCGTTGTCGTCGTGACAGGCGTCATACTGTTCACGGTAAACGCAAGTGCCGCGACGACCGAATATCCTCTCTGGGTAGCCGGCACACATGTGACGAGCGATACGCTTTCCGGCGAAGGCTGGAGGTATGAGCCGGACACAAACACGCTTGTGCTGGACGGTTTCAGCTACGGCTCCGGCAATTACGGTTACCATATGGGATCCGGCAATGATTCGAAAACCCACAATTATGCTTTTATCTATGTCGAAGACAGACCCAAACTGGACGAGAGGGTTTTGAATATCCGCCTGGAGGGAGAGGCAAGCACGATCGGCGACCCGTACCTGAGCGGCTACAGTGCCGTACCTGTCGGCGGCGGCATTTATCATTCCTATTGGGGAATCTACAATAAGAATGGCAAAGTCAACATTACGGGCTCGGCAAGATTGAGGATTTATACGAACCAGCTCTGTATCAGATCCGACACAGTGAATCTTGACGGCTGTACGGGCGGCGTTTACATTGGCTCATATTCCAGCGGTATTCTCACCAACCATATATCTCTTAAGAACGGCAGTAAGCTCGATGTCTACTGCGGTTACGGTGGATTAACTTCTTACAATGCGGCGGTTGTTGCCACACAGTCCATCTATGTCTATGACGGTTCCGAACTTTCCGCCGAGATTGAGCGCAATGTAAACAGGCCGAACAGCAGCGGAGTCTGCGGTGTTTTCTGCGAAGGATTTATCGATGTCCGCGGCGGAAAGCTGACAGGCAGCAGCTATGCACAGGGAAACGCGCCGTCCAGTGGTTCGGCTGTCTGCTTCGGCATTCAGACAAAGAAGCTGAACATATCCGAAGGAGGCGTTGTGGAGGCGTTTGTCAAGCAGGGAGCGAATCAGAAAACCTATCTCAGATCCGCCGCCTTCGGCTATTATGGCGGTGAAGGTGCCACACTAATCTATATGAAAGGCGTCGGCGTGCTTCGCGCCGGTGTGCAGAAAAAGAATCCGAGCGGCACGCAGGTGTTGTGGTCGGAAAGCAACCTGACTCAGGCAGAAGGCTGGTACGGAGGAGTTACCGCCACCTCGAGCAGCAACTATGAGGCATACTGTGAGTACACCTCTTTTGCATACGAGGGTGCTTTTGTAAAAACAGACAGCCTTTCCTATTACCGCGATTTCCGGAAAACGGTCTCCTATCCCGAATGGGAAAAAGGCGTTATCCCTCCGTCGCTTTCCGGTATTATCAAGGTTGATTCGGGACTCGGCTTTTATGTCCTCGGCGGCGAGCACACCTTTGAGCCTGGTCTTAAGGACGGCACGGTTCCCGCTATCCGTGTGGAAGCAGGGAAACTGACCCTGCAAATGCGAGGCGGCAAGACCTACACCATGACCGACGCCATCACCCTGAGTGCAGGCACAGAGCTTGTCATCGACGGCGACGGCATTCTCGACGGGCTTAATGTCAAAGGCAGCGGCAAGGTCACCTTTGCGGGCGGCACGGTCCGGGGCGGCAAGGTCGCATCGACTGTCGAAATGATCGTTTCGGGCGGAAACATCGATGTTTCCTACGGCGGCAGGGTAAAGGACAAAAGCGGCGCGGTCGTTACCAAAAGAGAATATACGCTCACAGATTCCAAGACTTTTTTGCGTGTCGATCTGATCAAGCTGCGTTCGAGAGACTACGGGAGCACCGGTATTTATCCCACGAACGGAAAAAAGCTCTGCCTCTGGACCAGGTCTGAGGGCGAGGTTCTGTATGTCCGCACCGTTGAGAGCGGCGGCAGCACCATGCTTACGCTGAACAGCACGGCAGGCAATCCCACGCTACTGGACGAAGGCAGCGGCATAAAGACCGGCGAAATTCCTGTTTTTGTCATTAATAAAGGAGAAACTGTCAAGATCAACCCGTTTTCGGTCACTCCGACGGCAGAGCAGCTGCAGGATCTTGAGCTTGTCTGGTCCTGGAGCAACACCGGCGATTCCTCGTGGAATAAAATTGAGGATGCCGCCGAAAGAAGCGATGCGCAGTGCGTGCTGACATATTCGTTTCAGCCGGAAGGCATCGGATATGACGATTATAACCGCTATATGCGCTGCGAAATTTACAAAAAGTCCACGGGCGAGCTTGCCGGAGTATATTCCACTGTGATTCATGTGTTCAATCTTCGGCTCACGCGAGAGGGGACTTGGTTCGCAGGGGACACCATGACCCTAACCGTCGGACAGTTCATGCCTGTTCCGGAGGGACTTGCCAGATGGTCGTCGATTACCTGGGCGGTTGATAGAAATGACGGCACCGGCTTTCATTTTGTACAGGAAGGAGCGGATAAATTATCATATACGTTCACTCTGGAAGACGAAATGGAAGGATGGACTATTAGGTTCTCCGCCAGCATAGAGGCGCTCTGCTGGGAGTCGTTTGCTCCGGAGGACAATGGCTACATGGGAAGCACTCAAGAATACTTACCCGTCATAGTTTACGGAAAGAGCGTCAAGCTCGATACGCAGCCGGAAAACAACCTCGTGCTTGACCTTGGCGACGCAAGCTCGAGCGTAACGCTCACGGTAGGGGCGCGCGAGGCTACGAGCTATCAGTGGCAGGTCTCAAAGAGACTGAAAGCCGATCAGGCAGACGACGAGTTTGAGTACATCCCCGGCGCAAATGAGGCAAGCTACACCATTTTGAGCACGGACGTGGACGCAACAATGAAAAACTATGTCTATCGCTGTATCATAAGCAATGATGTCAGCAGCATTATTTCGGATGAGGTAACGCTTGACTTTGATTTTCCGCCGGCGCTTGTCCGGGCACCCGATATCACCGCTGTCAGGCTGTGTGAGGGGGACAGACAGACCTTTGAGATTATTATCAATCCCGGAAAACCGACGCCCTCCGGTATGTATGTCGATTGGCAGGTCAGCGCAGACGGAGGAGCAACATATCAGTTGCTTCAGGACTATGCGGCCCCCAAGGGTCTGTACACTAAATTTACTGTAGCGAGTTCAACCGTAACTCTTGATGACCAGCTTGTTGACTGCAAGAAGTATCAGCTGATAATCGCCCCCGCCGACAAGGCCATGAACGGTTTACTTTTCCGTTGCAGTTATAGGTTCGGCTCGGGTCAGGAGTACCGGTACTCCGACCCGATTGCCGTAACGGTTGTCGACAGATGCGAGGATGGGCATACGGGCGGCACCGCCACCTGCTACCAGCCGGCGGTTTGCGAGGTGTGCGGAACGATGTACGGCGATGTCGATCCCGACAATCACACCGGCACGGCAGAGTGGGATACAACATATTGGAATATTGCAAGCACTCACTGGAAGGAATATACCTGCTGTCATACGCATATCGAAGTAGCGGTTCACACTTTTGAAAACGGCGTCTGCACGGTCTGCGGCTGCGTTTGCAGCCACCCGCTGAAGACAAGAGCAACCTGCATGGCAGAAGGGAAATGCTCCATCTGCGGTATCAAGACCGCCGATATAGACCCGACCAACCACGACCTCTCGCTTGGCACGGGACTGCGCAACAAAGAGGAGCCTACCTGCACCGAGGCAGGCAAGACAGGAGATGTCTTTTGCTGGAATTGCAATCGTGATATTACCACGGGAACGGTGATCCCTGCCAAGGGACACGATACGTCACATCCGGCAAATTGCCGTGAGCCTGCTTACTGTATCGTTTGCAAACAGTCTTACGGTGAAATAGACCCTGACAATCACTATCAACCGTGGTCGGCTTATTACACAAATGCAACCGAGACTACGCACGAGAAGCATTGGGAGTGCTGCGACAAGGTGGTGACGGATCTTCCGCACGAGCCTGACGACGTCGATGCCTGCACGCTCTGCCATTACGGCTGTCATCATACCGGCGGCGTGGCAAACTGCGTGATGCCGGCGCAGTGCGAAAAATGCGGCTTGCCTTACGGGGAAACAGACCCGACGAATCATCTCTACAAGGATCTTCCCAGGTTCACCCGGACCGACGATGAAACGCACATCCGGATGTGCGCTTGCGGCGAGGCGCTTTCGGAACCACAGGCTCACATATGGGGAGAAGACAGCCAATGCACCGAATGCGGCGCATGGCATGAAAACCATACCGAATCCGACTGGAGCATTGACATCGCTCCCGTCGACGGAGCAACAGGCTTGAGAAGCAAGGAATGCACGGTCTGCGGCATGCTGCTCAAAACAGAAACGCTCGAGGCTGTCACTGCCGAGCGCTTCAAAGTCGGTCACAACTGTGCCTTCGGAAACGATCTCTCGATGCTCTATGCGATTCCGAAATCCGCCTTTGACGGCTGCACCGATATCCGCCTTGCGGTAACGAAAGAAAACCGGAATGCGGCAAGGACGCTTGTTCCCGACGAGCGCACCATAAACGGCGAGATATATTACTGCTTTGTTTACACCGGCGTTGCTGCGAAGGAAATGGGTGATACACTGACGGCAAAGCTTGAATTTATCTGTGACGGCGTAAGCTACAGCGGAACCGTTGATACCTACAGCCTTAAGGCATACGCGATGGAAAGGCTTGAAAATTCCACTGACAGCGAGTTCAAAACGCTTCTCGTCAATCTGCTCAACTACGGCTCGGCGGCACAGACCTACTTCGGCTACAGAACCGACGCGCTCGTCAATACCGACCTTACGGAAGCACAGAAAGCTCTTGCAACGCAGACCTACGAGCCGATAACCGCGACAAGCACCGGAAGCGACGGCACGGGCTATTCCGCTTCGATCACCGGAAAGAATATACTCTTTGGTAACAGTATCACTCTGCTCGTGGCAACGAGCTTCGACTTCGGGAGCGACCTTACCGGAGTTTCCATGCAGATATGCTACACGGATATCGGCGGAAATCCGGTCGAGAAGTTCATCGACGGAAAGGACTTTGTGTACAGAGATGATATAACGGGCTACACCGCTTACTTTGACGGTCTGAAGGCATCGGAATTCCGCACGAGGCTTGAGATTACTTTGATGAAGGATGATGCGCCTGTCAGCGAAACAATCACATACAGCCTCGACGCCTACGCTCAGAACCGCCTTGCAGCCTCCACGGATGCAAACTTCAAGGCGCTTCTTGAAAAAACGCTGATCTATTCCGACAGCGCGAAGGCTTACTTTTCCAAAACAAACTGAATTCTGACGGAGGTAAAACAAATGAAAGAAATCTATGAGGAACCTAAGCTCGTGATCATCGACTTTGAAAGCTCCGATGTCTTAACGGCATCCGATGGCACCTCGGGTAAAACCTCGAATGACATCGGGGAGTGGGACATCAGCTGACACGCCGGATCCCGCCCGCAGGGGACTGTCGCAAACAGGTCTTTGAAATGCCTGTTTGCGACAGCCTTTTATCAAGCAGAGCATGCTTTTGGTATTTTCAAGCGCAACAAGCAAAAACGTTTTCGGGCAAAAACAGAAAAACGACAAAGCGGGTGGGATATAGAAGTCTTGAAGCGATTCCATGGGACAATGATTTTCGCTATGTCATGACAACCGATAAAAACGGTACGGCACAGAAGCGGAAACCGACACGGAAATATTGTTGACTTTATCATGAATGACAAAATGCTTTGAAAACAGCTGTGCCGAAATAAAAAAATGCCCGAAATTGAGAAAGCGACAGTCCTCCAAAGCAAGAGAACCGCCGCTTTCCGTTTTGTTAGGGGTCAGAGCCTTCAAAGCGCCGCTTTCGTTTTCGACTGAATCATCGGGAGCCGCTTTTCTTTCAGCCACTTCACTGTGTCGAAGAGAGTCTCTTTTAGAGAGCGCGGTGCATAGCCGAGATCTTTTTCGGATGTGTTTCTGGAAAACCGCGCATTGCTCCGGAGGACATGAACCGCATAAGGAGTGAAGAAGAGCTTTTTCTTTCTGCGGATACTGTCCAGCTCATAGAACGGCGCGACAAGCCTTGCCAGCGTGATGGGAAGATAGAAGACGACTTTGCGGATACCCGTGCAGCGATCGGCGGCTTTCAGAATATCCCGTATGGTGGCATAGTGACCGGAGAGAATGTAGCTTTTTCCCCGTTCCCCCCTTTCCGCGCAGGCAACGATCCCCGCCGCAACATCCCGCACATCCACGAAATCGTATCCGCCTCTGACGGCGACCGGCAGCTTGCCCGCAAGAAAGGAGAGCAGCATTTCCGTGATGCTGCCGCCGGCGGTATCCTCGGGGCCGATAATGCCGGACGGGAGAACGACAGTGGCATTGAGGGATGCCTTTGCGGCTGCCAGGACAATGCGCGTTGCCATAGCTTTGCTTTTTGCATAATCTCCTATGACCTTCTGCGGGTCAAACACGTTGGCTTCGGCGCTCATCTCCTCCCCCTTCGGCTTTTCGGTGAGTGCGTGTACCGAGCTGACATATATCAGCTTCCCGACCCTGTGCGAGATACAGGCGCGGACGATATTTCCGGTGCCGCCGACATTGACGTCATAAATTCTGCTTCCGGGGTGGCTGGCTACGGAAACAATTCCGGCACAGTGAATGACACAGCTGTCCGGAGCCGCACCGTCCAGAAAAAGCTCCAGCGATGCGGGATCGCAGACGTCTCCCTGCCGCACGTGTATACCGGCGGGCAGATCCGCCTCAAGCGGGTCATCCTTCATGACCAGAGCATAGATATCCGCCTTCTTTGTGAGAAGCTTCCGGATAACGGCTTTGCCGAGAAAGCCCGTCGCCCCTGTGACAAAGTATTTTGTATACATTTTTTCGCCTCCTTTTCAAGACAAGTGTTGCATATCTTTCACATTTATATTATAATAAAAGTGCGAGGAAACAGCAACCGTCAGCTTTGAAGGAATTGAAAGATATCCGACAGGTATGCCGGCGATGTTGTTTATCTTTGTAACTTTTTTGTGAATGGAGGACACTGCATGAAAAAGACCGATGCCCGTGTGCGGTATACGCAAAAAATCCTGAAGGACAGCTTTCTGAAGCTGCTGGAAAAAAAGCCGGTCAATAAGATCACGGTCAAGGAGGTCTGCGAGCTGGCTGAGTTGAATCGCGCAACCTTTTATTCGCATTATTCCGATTGCTTTGACCTGCTTGACAGCATTGAACGCGAAATCCTTGCGGGATTTGAGAAGTCACTGCAATATATCCGTTCTCTGGATGTGACCTCTTTGCTTGGAGCCATTTATGAAATGATCGATCGAAACGACAGGGCATGTCATGTGCTGGTATTTCACGGCGGCGACGGAAAAATACTGAGTGAAATGACAGAGCTTGCCAGAGAAAAGAGCATGGATTACTGGCGGGGAGAATTGAAAAATGCGACGGAGGACGAGCTGGAGATGCTTTATATTCACCTTTTCAACGGTCTGCTGCATGTAGTAATGGACGGATACGGAAAATATAGCCGTCCTGTGCTGTCGGACTTCATCAACCGCATCGTCATAAGCACCCTGCAAGCGTTTCGGTAAATGTAATGAGAGAGCTTTGTATCGGAATGCCTCTCGGACAAGCATTTCAACGCGTTTTTACCTGTGACCGAAGAATTGCCGCCGTCACGGCAATGCGGAAATTATACTTCATGACGAAAAAACGACCCGAAGAAAAAAATTCCTCCCGCAGAGTGATATAGGATCGCATTTTCCCGTTATATTAGGTGAAAGTACTTTCGGTATCGGAGAAAGGAGAGAACTCGTGTGGAAGACAGGCAAATCGTTGATTTTCTTTGGGAGCGTTCCGAATCCGCCATTGCGGAAATTAAAAAGAAGTACGGCAGATACTGTCATTACATTGCGTGGCGCATCCTCGGAAGCGACGAGGATGCGGAGGAAATCGTCAATGATACATATCTGAAAACATGGCAGACAATACCGCCACGACGTCCCGATGCATTGAAGCCGTATATCGGAATGATCAGCCGGCAGCTTGCCTTTGATGCGTATGAAAAACGGTGCGCTCAAAAAAGAGGGGAGATACCGCTTGTCCTTGAGGAGTTGGCAGAGTGTATCACAAAAGAAAACAGTCCCGAAGATTTGGCGTCGGAGATTGCTCTGCGGGATTCGCTGAACGCATTTTTACGGGGGCTGCCGCCGAAAACACGGAACATATTCATCCGCAGATATTGGTATACCGGTCCCGTTGCGGAGATTGCCGAAGAGTATTCGATGAAAGAAAGTGCCGTCGGAATGCTTCTTTTCAGAACGAGAAACAAACTGAGAATACATTTGCAAAAGGAGGGATTTCAAGTATGACGAACAAGGATCTGTATCGTGTGTTCGGCAGCATCGATCCGAAAATGGTCGAAGCGGCTGCACCGATGGAGAATCGCGGTAGAACGGCAGAAAAAAAGGCGTTCCGATGGGTGCCGGTTGCGGCATGCTTCTGCCTGCTGCTTGCCGTATGTATTCCGTTTCTGCTTCACATCTTCAAGGAGACGCATGACGAGGGACCTGTTGCGATCGAATATGACACGGTCGAGCAAATGAATGACGCATTGGACAGGGATACATTTTACAGCACGGAGAGGATCATGTCGAACGGAGGCGAGATAGATTGGATAGCGGTTTCATATGCAAGAGACGACAAGGGAAATGCCGTTTTGGAACAGCCGTGGCAGGCTCTGATCGGACAGAATCTTGACGATTGCCGGATTCACTATTATGTGATTTTCAACCGCACCGACGTCAATGACAGCTACATCGCCGGTTATGTGGAGCAAAACCTTTCCGTTACGATAAACGGCATTGAGATCCGCTACTCCAATCATGAGAGGAAGGGCACTCATGAAGGACAGGCAAAATTTGTCCGTAACGGTGACTTGTATGTTGTCCATGTGTTTTCCGGCGATAAGCAGGTCGATATAGTAT